>JAGBDZ010000088.1 GCA_017937215.1 Akkermansia sp.
GGCGTAAGCCCGGAGACGGAAAATCGTTGCTTCACAATAAGCTGCGGCCTCCCTGCCACCCCTCCACGTTGGTCGGGGTTCCGGTTATTTTTTATTCCAAACCCAGAGTTCCGCCGCTAACGCGGCTCCACTCTGGGCTAAGGTTATACCGCCCTCCGGGCTCAAAATTCCGCTACGCTGACGCTCCGCAAACTACTCTACAAATGCCCATTTGTCCGTCACCACCAATGCGGATAACGCATCAATCTTTAATTGCCTCATCAATAATCAAGGCAGAACGGGTCAATGCCCCGGTGAAGCGTGTTGTGCTTCCGTATTGCCAAGGCTATTTCCTCTGCCATGGGAGAATAGGTGGTGGGCGGAATCTCGCAGGACAAATGCAGGTGCATCTCGTTATCTGCAGTGAAGAGGGGGCTGCAGTACACCTCGTCGCCTACGTGAGATTTCAGAATACCCTCAAGGTGTTCAGCCAATTTCAGGGTTTCACGTGTATAACGGGGATGAAACCGGTTGACATATACGAATCGCCCGGTGCTCAGTTTCCCGATTCGGGTATAGAACAATGGGCAGGCAACCAGACCAATCAGGCTGAGAAATGAGGTTGTGATGGCGAAACGGAACTTGTTTTCACCGTGTCCGATGCGCAATTCGCGAAAACCGCAGCTGATACCGAGGGACTTACAAGCCATGGCCTGTCTTGGTGGGGATGGCTGATTTGAGGAAATCACACACTTTCAGGCATTCTTCACTGCTTCGAGTGTTGGTGAAGAATTTCTTGCGGGCAGAGCCGTTGATGATGAAGACATGGCCGCCTGTATTGGAGGCAAACGACCCAATGTTCACCTCCACGCTGCCAGCCTGACCGATGCAAATCTGACTGTCTGCGTTCAGTTCTGCTGTCGATGTCAGATACCAGTGGCCGATAAGTCTGCGTTTGCCAATAACCCGGCCGCGCTCAATGGAAATGATAAACGGAGCAGGACGGGTCAGCAGAAACCCGGCAAAAGCACCAATCGAGAACAGAGCGACTGGCAGAAGCTCGCCAGCCGATTCCACTCTGCCGACTACGATACAGTAAACGCCGTAGCAGAAAAAGACAAGGGCTATAACACCGAAGAGCCACCAAGGCCCCTGATTATCGAATCGGGCAGTCATAAAGCGTGGACAAAGTATACACAATGCGCGAATGAGTGTCGAGCATGAAATCAGAAACCCTTCGCGCAGCTGGAACAGATTACGCTTGCTTAGGGGAGGGGACTGTGGTAGAATCCGCGCGTACGTTTTACGCACCTACATGAATACACAACTTCGCATCGTCATCGGTTCAGACCACAAGGGCGTGGATTTGAAGGAAGCAGCCATGGAGATTCTGACTGGCTGGGGCTACCAGGTGGAGGACGTGGGTCCTGCCACGAAGGAGTCCTGCAACTACGCCGAGTACGCCAACAAGGTGTGCAAGCGTATCGTGGATGGTCGAGCTGACCGTGGTGTGCTGATTTGTTTTTCCGGGCTGGGCATGAGTATTGCCGCCAACCGCTGGAAGGGTGTGCGTGCCACCCTTTGCCGCACCCCGCAGGAGGCTGCTTTCTCCCGCCAGCACAATGATTCTAACGTGCTGTGCATGGCTTCTGCCTTCCTTTCCGCTGAGGCGATGGAGGAAGTGCTGCGCATCTGGCTCGATGCCGAGTTTGAGGGTGGTCGCCACATCAACCGTCTGCTCGTGGGTTCCGGCTCCCCGCTCGCCGCATCCGACCCCGAGCTTGCTGCTTACATCGAGGAGGAGCGCCAGCGCCAGAACAACAACATTGAGCTCATCGCATCCGAAAACTTTACCTCTCCCGCGGTGATGGAGGCTCAGGGCTCCTGCCTGACCAACAAGTATGCTGAAGGCTACCCCGGCAAGCGCTGGTACGGTGGCTGCGAAGTGGTGGACAAGGTCGAGCAGCTTGCCATCGACCGCGCCAAGGCTCTCTTCGGCTGTGATGCGGTGAACGTGCAGGCCCACTCCGGTTCCTCCGCAAACCAGACCGTGTACCATGCCTGCATCAACCCCGGCGATACAATCCTGACCATGGACCTCGCCTGCGGTGGTCACCTTTCCCACGGTTTCTTCGCCAACTTCTCCGGCAAGACCTACAAGGTGGAGCACTACGGTGTGAGCCCCGAGACGGAGATGATTGACTACGATGCCTTGGAAGCCAAGGCCAAGGAAGTGAAGCCCGCTCTCATTCTGGCCGGTGCTTCCGCCTACTCCCGCACGATTGACTTCGCCCGCATCCGCAAGATTTGTGATGAGGTGGGCGCCATCATGTTCGTGGATATGGCCCACATTGCCGGTCTGGTGGCTGCCGGGGTGCATCCGTCCCCCGTTCCCTACGCCGACTTTGTTTCCACCACCACACACAAGAGCCTTCGCGGCCCCCGCGGCGGTCTGGTGATGTGCAAGGAACAGTGGGCCAAGAAGCTGGACAGCGCCACTTTCCCCGGTCTGCAGGGCGGCCCGCTCATGCACATCATTGCGGCCAAGGCTGCCTGCCTCGGCGAATGCCTCAAGCCGGAGTTCCGCACCTATGCCGAGCAGATTGTGAAGAACGCCAAGGCTATGGCCGACAAGCTTTCCCAGCTGGGCTTCCGCATTGTGGCCGGCGGCACCGATAACCACTGCTTCCTGGTTGACCTCAGCGGCAAGGGCCTGAACGGCGCCGAAGCCCAGGTGGCTCTGGACAAGGTGGGTATCACCGTGAACAAGAACGCCATCCCCTACGACAAGGGCACCACCTTCAAGCCCAGCGGTATCCGCATCGGCACCCCCGCTGTGACCACCCGAGGCATGAAGGAGGACGATGTGCGCAAGGTGGCCGAATACATCGGCCGCTGCCTGGCCATCCTGGCCGCCCAGAAGGTGTGCGAGACTCCCGGAGCATACGATGAGCTCCGCGCCGAGGTTTCCGCTTTCAATAAGAGCTTCCCCATGCCTTGAGCATGAAAGTATAGCAAAACGCTACCGGAAAGGGCTCCTCGGGGAGCCCTTTCCTGTTATTGAAAACTTGCTGCGCGACAGGATTTTATCTTGCCAAATGGGTAGCTAAATGGCAGAATACGCGCATGGCTCATTACGGTAAACTTTTGGCAACTCTGCTGCTGGGTGCAGCTGCAATTTTCACCGGTTGCCAGCAGCAAGGCCGCAATTCTTACCTCCGCACGCCCAAGGCGGTGCGATTCCAGCCGGTGCGTACGCCGCTGGTGCAGCGCAGCATTTCCCGACTGGCCCGCGAGGTGAATATCAAGGTGCGCATCATGCCCTCCAACGCCCGCCAGCGCCGCGGTTCCCGCCGTTTGAATCCCGCTTTCATCACGATTCACAGCACGGCCAACCACTCACCTTCTTCCACTGCCATGCAGCACTCCCGCGCGCTCTGCCGCGGGGCGTTCACCAACCGCAGCTGGCACTTCACCGTGGACCAGTTCATGTGCGTGCAGAACCTGCCGCTCCGTGAGACCGGCTGGCATGCTGGAACCGCCGCGGGCAACCACAATTCCATCGGCATTGAAATGTGCGAATGCGAGAACCGCGGGCACAATCACTTCCGCACCTGGGACCGCGCTGCCAAACTCACCGCCGTGCTCATGAAGCGCTATGGCATCAACCTGCGCCGTGTGGTGCCGCACTACCACTGGACACGGAAGAACTGCCCGGCTCCTTTGCTGACGAATGGCAAACCCGGTCCCAAGTGGGCCTGGTTCCACAGCCGTGTGGACTACTACTACCGCTGCATTAACCAAGGCAAATCCAACCGCTGATGAGCACCGGGCTGCAGCCTGATTCACGATTGGAGCGGCTCGCGGGCATCACGCAGCGCGAGCTGAAGGCGTTGCAGGCTGCCGGGGTGGAGACTGTGCAGCAGTTGCTGCGGCGCATTCCCCGCCGTTACGAAGACAGGCGGAATTCTCAGCCCATTCATCTGTTGCAGGATGGCGATACCGTCTGCGTGCGCGTGCATGTCTACAGCGCGGGGTGGCGGTTTTCTTACAAACGCTACTTTGAAGTCTGCGTAGGAACGGCAGATGACCCGCACGGTGCACGCCTCTACCTGCGCTGGTTCAACATGCCCTATGTGGCTAAGCTCCTGGCCACCGGGATGAACCTTTCCGTCTACGGCAAGGTGCGCGTCTACGGCGGCAAACTGACCATGGCGAATCCGGATTTCGAGGTGATGGATGACGAGGATGCCGGTCTTCGTCTGGTGGCGGCAGCCATGGGTGGCCCTTTGATGCCACCGGTCGAGGGGCAGGGGATGGAGGCGGTACACACCGGCCGCATCGTCCCCATCTACAAGGGGATCCCGGGACTGGCGGCGCGTTCCTACCGTGACCTGGTGTGGCGAGCCCTGCAACAGCTTGCTCCGGAGCTGCCTGCACCGGGGTATGATGTGGCCCCGGCCTATCCCTACTGGCAGGCTGTTCACGATATTCATTTCCCGGCAGAGGAGGAACTGCACCGCAAGGCGCGCCTGAGATTTGCGCTGGCAGAGTGTTTTGACCAGCAATTCCGCGTAGCCTGGCGCCGCCGGAGGGTGCAGGGGCGTCCCGGGCAGGTGACCGCCACCTGCGATGCCTACATGAACGAACTGCTGGCTGCGCTGCCGTTCCGCCTGACGACAGCACAGCAGCGATGTGTGCAGGAAATCCGGCAGGATATGGCCGAGCCCCGCCAGATGAACCGCCTGCTGCAAGGTGATGTGGGCAGCGGCAAGACCCTGGTTGCCCTCTGTGCCATGCTTCTGGCAGTGGGGAGCGGCAAGATTGCGGCAATGATTGCCCCCACGCAGATTCTGGCGGAGCAGCACTACCGCAATTTCTGCCGATTGCTGAGGCACACCGATATCAAGGTATCGCTGCGCACATCGGACCACGTGGACGATACCGGGCTGGTGCTCGATGCCGGGATTCAGGATGATTCGCCGCGGATTATCGTGGGCACACATGCCTTGCTGTACAAGAAGCACCGCCCACATAACCTCGGACTGGCGGTTATCGATGAGCAGCACAAGTTCGGCGTGGAGCAGCGTGAGCGTTTCATTGCCAGCGGGGTGAACCCGGACGTGCTGGTGATGACGGCTACGCCCATTCCGCGCACTCTTACGCTCACCCTTTATGGTGATCTGGAGGTCTCCATCATTGACGAATTGCCGGCTAACCGAGGTGAAATTTCAACAGCTCTCCGCAATCCGGACAACATGAAGCGCATTATCTCCTTCATGAGTAAGGAGATAGATGCCGGTCGGCAGGTCTATATCGTCTCCCCGCTGGTGGAGGATAGCGATACCCGCAAACAGGCTAGTGCCACCAGTGAACTGAACCGATGGAAAGAGCTTTTCCCGCAGCGGCGGGTGGGCTTGCTGCATGGCCGCATGCCAGCTACGGAAAAAGATGAGGTGATGCAGGCGTTCCGCAAGGGGCAGCTCGACATTCTCGTCGCCACCACAGTGGTGGAAGTCGGTGTGGATGTACCGAATGCCAACATCATGATTATCAATGATGCGGATACCTTCGGTCTCTCGCAGTTGCACCAGTTGCGTGGGCGTATCGGCCGCGGCGAGCACAAGAGTTATTGCATCCTGCTCTCCAAAGCCAGACCCGGCGAACCGGGCAGGGAGAAGCTGGAAGTTCTCTGCCGCACACTGAATGGATTTGAAATAGCGGAAGAAGATTTCCGACTGCGTGGCCCTGGCGATGTGCTGGGTACCGCCCAAAGCGGTCTGGGCGCCGTCGAGTTCACCGAATGGCTGGGCGACATGCGCCTGATTCACCGCGCCAATCGGGATGCCGCCGCCATTCTGGATGCCGACCCTGAGCTGAAGCTGCCGCAGCATGCACCGCTGCGCGAACTCGTGCAGTTTGAGGAAGAGAGCGGAGTGACCTGCTGATAAGGCTTCAGCGCAGCCAGGCGAGGAATTCCTTGTTGCCCTCCATGCCGGTGATGGGGGAATCAGCCACGCCGCACCACTCGCGGTGCAGTTCGTTCACCACAAAGTCGTGAATCTTGTCCACGGCGCGCTGGTGCAGGTCTGGGTCGCGCACGATGCCGCCGGGGCCGATATCCTCCGGCTGCAGCTCAAACTGGGGCTTGATCAGTACCAGTAAATCGCCACCTTCCTCCAGACAATCGTAGGCGGCGGGCAAAATCTTTGTCAGGGAAATGAAGGAAACATCGCTCACGATGAGCTGCACCTTTTCTCCGAGGTCGGCGGGGGTCATGTAGCGGGCGTTGAACTGCTCTTTGACAATCACGCGGGGATCGTTGCGCAGTTTCCACACCAGCTGGTTGGTGCCCACATCCACCGCGTGCACGCGCAGGGCGCCGTTCTGGAGCAGACAATCGGTGAATCCCCCTGTAGAGGAACCGATATCAAGGCAGATTTTTCCCTCTGCCTTGACCGGAAATGCCTTGAGGGCCCCCTCCAGCTTAAGGCCGCCGCGGCTGACGTACCGGGGTTTATTCTTTACGGTGATGGGCAGGGTGTCATCCA
The DNA here is from genome assembly GCA_017937215.1 of Akkermansia sp. Taxonomy (GTDB): domain Bacteria; phylum Verrucomicrobiota; class Verrucomicrobiia; order Verrucomicrobiales; family Akkermansiaceae; genus Akkermansia. The sequence goes on from JAGBDZ010000088.1 coordinate 6,531, forward strand.
CCTTGGTACCGGGCTTGGTAATAACCTGACCCTTCACGCTCACCTCACCCGCCAGGATGAGGCGCTGCGCCTGTTCCCGGGAATCACACAGGCCCTGCTGTGCCACCAGTACGTCTAGCCGCTGCTTAGCCATTTACTATCAGTTGCTGTAACGATTTTTCAGACCGCGATTCTGTCCCGGCATGATGGGGAAGGAACGCTTCTTGGACTGGTAGGCCTGCGGAGTGCGGTAACCGGAGCTGGCGGGGGCTGTAGTGCGGGGCTGCTGCTGGCTTACGGCCGGACGCACAACCTGGGGCTGGGTTGCTACTGGTTTGGGAGCAGGAGCAGCAACAGGTGCAGGAGTGGTAGCAGCCACCGGAGTCACGACCGGAGCAGGGGTGGAGGAGATGATTGTGGCACCGCCGGGCTGGGTCTGGCTGACGATGGTTGCAGCACTGGCTGCGGCTGCGGGCTTGGTTGCAGGTGCAGGCTCAGTTGTAGCAGGCTGATTCTGGGCCACAGGGGTTGCAACCGGCTTCTTTTCCACAGGTGCAGGGGCTGCGACAGCTTCCGTAACAGGCTTCCGCTGAATCACCGGCTTATCCACCTCAACCGGTGCAGGGGCAGGGGAGGGTTCTGTTGTAACTGGCTGATTCTGGGCTACAGGGGCAGGAGCCGGTTTTTCTTCGATAATGGTCGGAGCAGGAGCGGGTTCCGTCGTAACAGGCTGATTCTGCGACACCACCGGAGTGGGCTTTTCGACCACATAATCGGCCTTCGGCAACTCCGGAGCTGTCACCACCACCGGCGCAGCAACTTCTGCCACAGGAGCAGGAGCAACTACCGGCGTATTCTTCATAATGATGCGGGCGTGTCCTGTGACGACATCGGTGGGCTCAGAGCAGGAGCAGAGAACGAGTCCGATGGAAAGTAAATAGAGGTTTCGTTTCATTGGATAATATATGGGGTATTTGTGTTAAGTTTATAAGAGAGTGTGAGTTGTGGCCCAACAGCTGATTCCGTAGACCACCGTGATGATGCTCATGAAAATGAACACAGAATCAGCGGCAAGCCGTCCGCTGTATTCGTCTTTCGCAGGAAGCATGGCGCGGATGGTAACGAAGATGGCTGCAAGCCAGAGAAAGAAATTAAAATTCTGCCAGCCCGGCGTAGTGAACGTTGCTGCGTATTCAGGACCAATACTTTGCAATACATGAAAACAAAGAGCCGGCACAATCGCCAGAACTGCATATTCGGGGCGGAGCTTACTCGTGTGATAAAGGCGAACCCACATCACGGCCCACAGTGCAAGAGCCAGAGCGATTGCGGTCACCAGTCGCCACACATCCCCCAGCATGCAGGGAATGGCATTCAGGGCCACTGTCAGCGGTGCTGCCAGGTAGATGAACTTGAGCCGCTTCATATATCAGCCAACCCAGTTCCAGGTAATCGGCACTTCCACGTCCGGATGCAGGCTGCGCATTGCAGGGCTACCCATCACGCAGTTCAGCAAAGCCTCCTTGTGGGGATTATCTGCGGGCAGGGGTACACTGATTTCTGTTTCAATGCGGGCAATACGGCGGGGATTCGCGCTCATCACTTTGCCCACCGTGATGACAGTGCCGCTCAAATCCAGCCCATTATCTTCTGCATAAATGCCCATGATGGTCTCCATGCACGCAGCCATGGCGCAGCACATCAAATCCGTCGGCGAAAACGATTCTCCTTTGCCGCGATTGTCTACAGGTGCGTCTGTCGCAACTTCGGCGCCGGAAGGTCCGTGCTGCAATCCGCAGTGCAATCCGCCTTCATATTTAATTCTGCATGTAACCATAGACCAACATACTACTCCACGCGTCAGGGTAGAGTCAAGATAGAATCTCGCCACCAGTGGAAGAAAACAGAAATTTACAACTACGCATAATATGCGTAATGCGGAATAAATAGCTAGTATTTGGCAGCACGAAAGAATGAACTTGAAACGTGGGAAAAAGCTGTTAAAATGGACGGCGCTTATGAGTATGGTGACAGTTGAGCATCTGCATAAAGTTTTTGGACGCTTTACGGCGGTCAAGGACGCGACATTCTCGATTGAGAAAGGCGAAATCGTGGGATTTCTCGGACCGAATGGCGCCGGGAAAACGACAACGATGAAAATGTTGACCGGATATATGCCACCAACGGCCGGCACGGCAAGCATAGCCGGCTACGACATCATTGATCATCCTCTTGAAGCCCGCCGTCATCTGGGCTATATGCCAGAGAATGTGCCACTGTACGATGATTTGCGCGTCATGGAATACTTGGAATACCGCGCGCGCCTGAAAGGCATCTGCGGGAAATCCGTTCGTCAGCAAGTGGGCTGGGTCATAGACCGCTGCGGACTTGAGCCGAAGCGCAAGAACCTCATCAGCACGCTTTCCAAAGGCTACCGGCAGCGCGTGGGCCTGGCCGACGCCTTGCTGGGCGACCCGGACCTGCTGATACTGGACGAGCCGACGAACGGTCTGGACCCGAATCAGATACGCCAGATTCGCGAGCTGGTGCGCTCACTGGCCGAGGAACACACCGTCATTCTTTCCACCCACATTCTCAGCGAAGTGGAAATGATTTGCAATAAGGTGATTATCATTGACCAAGGCCAGATAAAAGCCAATGACACACCAGGCAATCTGACCCGCAATCTGCGCGCCGCCGGGCGAGTATCCATCGAATTCAAGGGGGACCTGGACGTAGTGGTCAAGGAGCTGGAGGCCTTTGCCCCGGTGAAGAAAGTGATAGTGGAAGAGCCCCTGCCCGGCGGCTGGCATCACGTCATCGTACGCGCCGAACCCGGTACCGACACCCGCGAAAAAGCCGCCGATATCATAGCCTCGCACCACTTCCCGATGCGCCACATCTACCGCCACATTCCCAGCCTGGAGGATGTATTCGTTGAAATGACCCGCAAGGACTAACACCTTTACACACAATGGCAGACGAGATTCAAAGCACCATAACTCGCACACGCAGCTGGTTTTACACACTGCGCAGCATCTTCTCAAGAGAACTGAAAAGCTATCTGTGCACCCCCTTCGGCTGGGTGATTCTGGCATGCGCCATGGGCTTGCAAGGCTTCTGGCTCCAGGCCGTGCTGCAGACCATGAGCAAAGCTTCCGGCGAGAGCGTCATGTTCTACATGCTCGATAACGTGAACTTCTGGTTCTTCTTCATCTTCATTTTCCCGCTGGTCACCATGCGCACCATGGCAGAGGAAGAAAGCCACGGCACGCTGGAAGGGTTGCTGACTGCCCCTGTAACCACCACGCAGATTATTCTGGGTAAATACTTTGCCGCCCTGCTCTTTTATATCATTCTGTGGACCCCCATGCTGCTGTATCCCTGGGTGAGCGACTTGGGCAACCTCTATACCAACCTGCGTTACGATGTGGTGCCGGAGGGTCGCATCACCTATACGCCGGCAGACTGGTATGGGCCTATCAGCATTCTGACCATTTCCGGCAGTTTCTTTATTGCACTGGGCATTTTCTGTTCATCCCTCACGCGCAGCCAGATTATCGCCGGCATTGTCTGCACCTGCTCCATCATCATCTATTACTTCATGGGACGCGTGCCCGAGCTGTGGGGTGAGTTCCCGGCGGCCCCGGCGTTCCACTATCTGTCTATTTCCGAGCAGATCAGCGCTTTCTCACGCGGACTGGTTGATACCCGTCCCCTGGTGCTGTACCTCACGCTCGCCGTCTTTACGCTGGCGCTCACCAAACGAGTAGTAGACTACCGCCGCTGGCACCGCTGATTATAACACCTGATTTTTTCTCACACATGAGCAAGCAAGCATACACCGGCCACCCCGATGCCCGCAAGACCAAGTATAATCCGCTGGCGTGGATTAATCTGGTGCTTCTGGCCATCATCGTCATTGCATGCAACTACATCGGCTGCAATGAATATGCCCGCCACGACCTCTCTCAGGACCAGCGCTACACCATCTCCGACCGCACCGTCAATGTCCTGAGCAGCGACCGCATTCAGAAGCGCGAAACGCCCGTGCGAGTCATCTTTGCTTTCAAGCGCTCCACCCCGAATTACAACCGCATGTACTCCCTACTCGAGGAGTATCAGCGCGTAGGCAAGGGCAAAATTGAGATTGAGCGATTTGACCCGATGCGCCAACCGAACCGCGCCCGCGAAATTTCCCAGATTTACGGCGTCGAGTTCAAGCAGGACCTCTGCATCATCGATGCACGCAAGGACCCCAACGCTCCCATCAAAACCTTTGAGGAGCGCCACAGCGACCGCCAGCACGTACGCATCCGACCCGGCACCTCGTTCATCAAGTACGAAACCCTGCCCGATGAAAGCCGCCGCGCCGTGGCTCTCATGATGGATGAAGTGGTGTGCAGCGCCATCACCGAAGCTGTGGAAGGCGAAATGCGCCACATGTACGTGGTGGAAGGCAAAGGCGGAGTCTCCCGCGATGACCAGACACTTCTGGAATCCATCGGTAATATTACCAATGCTCTGAACATCCAGCTTTCCTGGCTGGATATCGCAAATACTGAAAGACTTCCAGACAATGCGGAAGGTCTAGTCATCATCTCCCCGCTCAGCGACTTCACGGATGCAGAAATGGGTGTGCTGCGCGAGTTCTGGGAACGTGAGGGCCGCAATGCCTTCTTCGTGGCACTGAATCCCAGTGTGGAGCAGAAGCTGCCGCGCCTGTACCGATTCCTGCGCGAGCAAGGCATTCGGCCTAACTCTGACCGCGTTCTGTTGCGCGACCGCAAGCGCGCCTACTACGATATCAGCGCCGTATTCCCGAAGGGTCTCAACTGTACCAAGTCATTCTGGAATGGTACCACTCTTGTGGAAGGCCAGTGTATGTCGCTCACGCTGGAGCACGGCGACGAAAACGCAGCTGCCCTGCGCAAGCTCACCACCTATCCCCTGCTCATGACCACAGACGCCTACTATGGCGAAACGCGCCGTGATCTGGAGCCCGTGTTCACCCAGGCAGAAGACCGTGAAGGACCGCTTTGTCTGGAAGCAGCCGTTACCCGCGGTAATCCCCGCGACCCGAACAATCTTTCCACCATGGTGGTGCTGGGCAACGTGGACATGCTCTCCAAGGAAAACGCCAAGACAGAACAGCGCGACTACATGCATACGCTCTGGGCCTGGATGTGCAGCCGCCCCGAATACGGCGGCAAGAGTGCCAACCAGGACCTGACCATGAAGATTGACCTGGATCGCCACACGCGAAGCGCCATTGAGAACATCACGCTTCTCATCATGCCCTTCTTCGCTTTCCTCATTGCCATCTTTATCTGGAACACTCGCCGCCATTAAACGCACATGAGAATCCTACCGACCATCCTGCTTTCCATACTTGCAGCCGGAGCTGTCACCATGGCCACCTTTCTGGCCATTGACGGCAACCTGGCCCGCATTACCGGATGGTACCGCTTTGAACCTGGCATGCCCCTGTTTTCTGAGGAAAACCTGAGCGAGCTCGACGACGTGTGCTGGATGCGAATCCAGGACTTGCACGATGAGATTGTCTGCGCCAAGGATGAACATGGAGCGTGGTGGATTATCAAGCCATTCAAGGATCGTCTGGCGCCCTCTGTTGCCGAGGCTATCTTTTCCTTCACCGCCAATGCCAGGCTGGTGGATACGCTGCCCCTCAACAACGTCACCCGCAGTAATATGCGTGAATTCGGCGTAGAGACAGCCCCTCACCGCATCACGCTCAAGCGCCCGGATGGTCCCAAGAGCCTTACCACCGTAGCGCGTTACACGCTGGGCAGCACATCGCCCTGGCTGGCGGACGCCGGTGACGGTGAAACGCTTTTCCCGACCACCTACCTCCGCACCAACTTCTACGGCCGTGATAAGCGAATCCACGTGGTGAGCGGCAATATCCTGCACATCTTCAAGGACGGCCTTGAGGCTCTGCGCGATGCTTCTCCCCTCCAATTCAATCAGGATGAGCTTCGCCGCATCTCCATTATTACAGAAGACGGCTCCGTGCCGGAAATGAAGCTACAGCGCATCAGTGCGGAGGCCCCCTGGTCTATCGTCTCTCCTGTCATCACCGGTGCCGATGAGGATAACGTCAACAAGCTTATCCGTAATTTGCTGAATCTTAAAGCAGTTCGAGTAGAAGACAGCATCGAGTTGGAGTTATCCGAAAAACCGCTTTACACCATCCGCCTGGAAGGAGAGTGGGGAGAACAGCCCCGCGAACTGCGCATTTTCAACACCTTCACCCAGGAAGGAGACGACCAGAAGTACTGCTATGCCACGGTCAATGACCGACCGGTTATTTTCACACTGCAGGCTGAGCCCCGCTCATCCCACACCGGCAGCTATGCCCGCCTGATTAACGCAATCTGCGAGTTACCGGTGCTGCCACAGAAGGCTCTGGCCCAGGTGCGCATGGCCAACAAACGCGTGGCTGTATCCGAGATGCCGAAGACCCTGCCGGAGCTGCGGTCCATGAAATTCGCCGACATCGACACGAAGGATGTGGCGCGCTTCTCCCTGCGCACAACGCGTGGTAACGGAGGCGTACGATTCCTGATGATTCCCGGCGATACCGAAAGCAAGGTGGATGACGCCTGGATGTTTGCCGTGGCCGGCAAGGGATATGAAAAAGCCGAGTCCACACAAGTGACCCGCTTTCTGAACGGACTGGGCAACATTCCCGTAGAAAAAGTAGTGGCAGATGCCGCACCCGGCGAAAACATGGCGCCGCTGCTGGAGCAATACGGATTGAACGACCCGGATTATATCCTTTCCGTGCTGCCACGTCCCTGCATGGTGCGTGCCACCATATTCGGCCAGGATCTACCCATGGTCAAGGATCGTCTGCCCCGCACGTTCATGCTGCGCCGCTTTGCAGATCCGACCACCGGCCGCCGCGCCTGGTTCGGTTCAGAAATAGGCTCCAATTCCATCTGCATGCTCAGCACCAAGTTCACGCGCATGCTCTCCCTGCGAGCCGAAAAGTGGAAGGACCGCAACCTGCTGGATTTCCCGATTTCCGCGGTGCGCCGCCTTACCCTTGATTTCCAGCAGGCACCGCTGGTGCTCGACTATGAGTACATGGGAGAAACCTGGTCCGGCACCTTGAAGGGCGAGGATATCACCCCGCGCATCAATCCGCACCGCGCAGCATTCTATCTGCGCCAGCTCCAGAAGCTCAAAGTCTCACAGTGGCTGGATGCAGCAGATGAAGAAGCACTTGCTGCTCTGCAGAACCCGGCATTTGCCGTCAAGCTGGAGTTGGAAATGACCGACTATTCGGATGCGGAAGACGCCGTGGTGGAACAGGCTGAGGATACCACAGTGACCTCACCTGCGGATTCCGAGGCCATGCTTCAGGAAGCCGGTGAGGATGCGGATATTCTCCGCTCACTGGCCACCATGGAGCGCAAGACCCATTCCGTTGTGCGCACCATCCAGATAGCTCCCGCAGCCTACGACTCGGACCGTCCATTCTTCTACGGCCGGGTTCAGGAAACCGGACAGCTCTTTATTCTTCCCTATGAGGATGCTCAATCGCTCGCCGGCGACTTCCTCGATATGTAAACAAACAACATTAACCAACCAACACAACCAAGACCATGAAAATGATACAAGCAATTCGTTCGATGGCCCTGGCTGCGCTGAGCATGGGATGCGTAGCGGCCCAGCAACCCGCACCCTACGGTCCTGTTCCCACTGACCAGCAAGTCGATTGGCTCCGCATGGAGTGGTACGCCTTCGTCCACTTCAGTTTGAATACATTCACGAATAAGGAATGGGGGTATGGTGATGAATCCCCGGAACTATTCAATCCCGGTCAGTTTAATGCGCGGGATATTGTGGCAACCTTCAAGGAAGCCGGCATGACCGGCATGATTTACACGGCCAAACATCACGACGGCTGGTGTGCCTGGCCCACTCGCTCCACCTCGCATAGCATCAAAAAATCCCCCTGGAAAAACGGCAAGGGTGATGTGGTGAAAGAGTTTGCCGAGGCCTGTGCAAAATCCGGTATCAAGTTCGGCACGTACCTTTCCCCCTGGGATCGCAACTGCGCAGAATACGGCCGCGATGGCTACCGCAAGGTGTACTATCGCCAGATTGCTGAGTTGCTGCAGAACTACGGTCCCATCTTCGAAATCTGGTTCGACGGAGCAAACGGCGGCGATGGTTTCTATGGCGGAGCCCGCGAGCGGCGCAACATAGGCAGCGCCGATAAGTACTACGACTTTGCACAAGTGGTGCGCAATATCCGTCGCATGCAGCCGGACTGCATCATCTGGGGCGCAGCCCAACGCGGCGATGCCGGATGGGGAGGCTCCGAAAAAGGATTCGTGAAATACCCGCTCTGGAACTCCCGCGGCGACAAGTGGCTCATGCTGGAAGGCGACACTCCCATCAACCACGCCGGCTGGTTCTGGCATCCCGGCCAGGCCGGACGCGTGAAAACACCCGAGCATCTCATGAATGTGTACCTGAGCAGCGTGGGGCGCGGGGCTAATCTTATCCTGAATGTAGCGCCGAATCGCGATGGTGTGCTCGATGCCGCCGATGTAGAGTCCCTGCTCTCTTTTGGCGCAGCCCGCCGCCAGTTACTGGCCAAGGACTACGCTCTGGGCGCCGCCACCAGCAGCTCCTCGGCTCCGTACTCCAAAAAGACGAGAGCGCGTGAATTGACCGATGGCGACATTGAATCCTACTGGTGCCCGGAAGATGGTTCAACTGAACCCAGTGTGGAATTCAAACTGAAGCAGAAGGAGACATTCGACGTCATTCGTCTGCGCGAGCAGATTCGCCTGGGCCAGAGAGTGGAATCATTCAAGGTAGAGGCCAAGGTGAATGACAATTGGGTGACCATCGTGGAACCCGGCAAGCAAGGCGAGCAGGAAAGCGGGTTCGATGTTCGCGGAGGCAAGGGCCACACCATCGGTAATCAGGTGCTCCGCTGGCTCAAGGAACCGGTCACTTCCGACCATCTCCGCCTCACCATCACGGCATCCAAGGCGGTTCCCTGCATTTCAGAGTTCTCTCTGCTGCGCATGCCCCGCATGCTGCCCAAGCCCGCAATCGAGCGCAAGGGGGACACGCTTCACGTGGAGAGCAATGACGCATACCGCATTTTCTACACCACAGATGGCAGCACACCTACAGACAAATCTCCTGAATATCAGGAGCCGGTGAAGTTCAGCACCCCCGGTGTGGTCAAGGCTGTCTACATGGACCGCGAGGATGGTAGTCTGGGGCCGGTATCAACACTGAACCTGGGTTATTCCAAGAGCGACTGGAAATCAGACGGCGCAGAAGCCGCATACGATGACGATGCCATGACCCACTGGCAGGGAGATGCCGCCCCGGCCTCCTTTGTGGTAGATATGGGCCGTTCTCAGGAAATCGCAGCATTCTCCTACCTGCCCCGCCAGGATAAAACTACCGCCGGCATGACTGACCAGTACAAGCTGGAACTCAGCACCGATGGTAAAAACTGGCGCGAAGCCGCCGAGGGTGAATTCTCCAATCTCCGAGCCAACCCGATTGAGCTCAAAGTAAACATTGAGCCCCGCGAGGCACGCTACTTCCGATTCACCGCCATGCGCGCTTTGGATGGTCAGGGTGTGACCGTGGCAGAACTCAACTTGTTCCCGGCAGAGAAAAACTCTGAACCTGCACGCAAAAAGAAAAAAACTAAGAAACGATAATACAATATGTGGCAATGGCACAAGACAGCGGGCGCCGACCAGGAAGCCCAGTGGCAGGAAAAACTGGGTAATATCCCCGGCTGCGTGATTTCCGCCGGTTTTCAGGCAAGCCGGATTTCCATCGACGTGTACACCGAAACCGCAGAGGAAGCACTGGTGCTCCAGGCTTGCTATGGTGGCACGGTTGAAGAACTGACCACCACCGACTGGGTGGCCGCCACAGCGCCGGAAAACACGCCGCCGCTCATCATTCGTGATAAGCTGGTCATATCCGCCTCGTCTGCACCCGAAGTGCTGGCGGAGCTTCAGGCAAAGTACCCGCGCCGCATCATCCTTACCTTCCCGGCAGAGCGAGCTTTCGGCACCGGTAACCACGCCACTACTTCCACCTGCCTGCGTATGCTTTGTGACCACGTGCGCCACCTGCAGCCCGGCAGCTGGACTCTGGCCGATATCGGTTGCGGCACCGGCGTTCTTGCGCTGGCTGGCTTGCGTCTTGGCGCCGCCAGTGCCATCAGCTTCGATTTCGACCCGGTGGCCGTGGAGGTCGCCGCCCGCAACATCGAGCGCAATGGTGGTGCCGAGAATCTTGAACTATTCCAGGCAGATGTGTTTGAATGGAGTCCGGCCCCTGGTCAGCAGGCTGATGTGGTGCTGGCCAATCTATTCTCGACCGTGCTGCAGAAGGCATTCCCGCGTCTGCTCGCCGCTATGAAGCCAGGCGGCATTCTCATTATCTCCGGCATTCTGAACACCCAGGCCGCCGAAACTCTGGCTGCCGCTGAAGCCACGGGGCTTCGAGTCATGAAATCCACCAGCCGTGGCAAATGGACAACGGCTCAACTCACCCAGGCATGAACATCCTTGCCATAGAAACGTCCGTTCCGCACGCTTCCCTCTGCCTTGCGCTGGGGGCCGAGATTGTATTTGCCACCGAGTGGGAGGCGGAACGTAATCACGATGCTCACCTTTTCCCGGCTCTTGAGGCAGCCTTGGATAAGCTCGCCGAGCAGCAGTTGGATTATGTACTCGTCGGGGCCGGCCCCGGCAGCTACGGCGGTGTGCGCGTGGCTCTGGCAGCGGGCGTTGGTATCGCCACGGTGAGCGGTGCCGCATTGGTAGCCGTGGAATCCTGGGCCCAGCTGGCCGAGGATGGCGCCTGCGTGGTGGCCGATGCCCGCCGCGGCGGCTGGACTGTGCGGAAACCGGATGGCAGCATCGAAGTTCTTGCACCGGAAGAGCTGCAAGCCCTTGCTTACCCGATTTACTCCACTGAAGCCTGCGGTAAGCTGGCGCATCTGAATCTGGAGAATCTGCAGAAAGAAGCACTCTGTCCCACGGCGCAGGGACTGGTTGCCACCTGGCTCAGCATGAGCTGCGAAGAACAAGCCTCAGCAGCCGCAAAACCTGCAGAACCCATCTACGTGCGTCCGCCGCACATCACCGCAGCCGCGCGCAAGCCCTGGGAAATATGAGCACAGAACCGGAACGTCCCTTTGAGCATTCCTGCCAGCGTTGCGGTGCCTGCTGCCGCTGGGAGGGCAACGTGTGCCTCACTGACGAGGATATCACGGCTATTGCAGCCTATCTGGGCATGGATGAAGTCACCTTCATCAACGAGCTTTGCCACCTGCAACGGAATCGCCGCGGGCTTTCGCTCATTGATGCTCCGGATGGGGCATGCATCATGCTGCAGCAGGATAACACCTGCCGCATTCAACCGGTGAAACCTAAGCAATGCAGCGATTTTCCCTACAAATGGAATTTCCCAGGCTGGGAAAGCCGCTGCCCCGGCTATGGCAAGAAAGGGGACTGTGACGCATGAAGGTATCGCGCATACGCAAGGTCTTCACATATCTGGTTCGTTCGGTGAAGCGCCGCATTCTGCGCGGGCGCAGCGCTCTGGCCGCTCGTCTGAACACGGCTCCGCACCGCATTGCTGCGCGAGACGAAAGCCGCCGCGCACACGCCGGCACCATTGCAGACTTGTTTGCATCCATTATGTGCCAGGTGGTGGATATTGGTGTAGACAAGCTCGATACCGCCATGGATATCCTCCGCCACGACTTCCCCAATGTGGAGCATATCTGGCTGGCGGAGCGTTTCCAGACCGCCTACGAGGCTGAATACCCACTGGCGGCCACGCTGGCACTGGCCGCCGCCGGGCGCACGGAAGAAGAGCGCATTTCTTTGGCATTGGAAGTATATGCGCTCTTATTGCGCATCGGCGGTGACCTGACCACGCCTACCTTGTTTGAAGAGGTGACCTATGGGCTGAACCTGCCCGGCGCCGCCTCTATGCTGGAGGACCTGATGCGCACACCCGGCGCCATCGCCCCCAGGCCCATGGAGAGCATCACCTTCTCGCCCTCGCCTGGTAAAAACACCGTCGTGTTGCCGGAAAGTGAGAAGGATATCATGTTCCGCGCTATCCGATGCGTGAACTTCCTGCTCATCATCAATGATTCTGACACGCCCATCTCGGTGCGTGGCCAGACCTTGGGCAAAGGTGGAGTGCTTCCCCTTTCCTCACGCCAGACAATTGAGCTGAACTCCTGCTATTTCAGCTACAAAACCATTGTTTCCCTGCTTCAATTCCGCTCCGCCAGGGTAAAACTAGTCAATTACCTGACGCTGAATGGCGACTTGCTCTCCATGAGCCGGCAGAAGCCCCGCAACGCAGTAGCCAAAGTGAGTCTGGGGCTCCAGGTGGAGATTGAGGTGCTACGGCAGGATGCCGGTTTTGAACTGAACGGTGAGGAAGTCCGCATGGGCGACACTGTCGCTACCTCTTATTTCACGCCTTTCCACGTGCAGGGTCAGGGGCCTTTTAATTTCGTTGATCTGGCGGATTCTGACACGAGCGGCAACAGTTTCCAGCTCGACCCGGGCGAGCGCACCGTGCTGGTGACCAATCTTCCCTACATCGTACGGCCCGATGTGCTGAAACTTACCCCGGGGCTGGCCGCCGGTGTGGTGTTGGAAGTGAACTATTCCCGCAACACCAACACCGGCACAGTGCGTGTGCTGGAGGGCAACGCCCATACGGTAACCGTGGGTGACACCCAGGTCAGGGGCGATGTGCCGACCCCCTTGCAGGATGGCGACCTTATCGCTCTCAGTCCGGTGCAATTCCTGCGCTGCCGATTCGCTTCGGGCATGCTTGAGGAGGAGTCTAATATCATTTCCACCCTCCGCGTCCGCGGCCTGACTCGTGATTTCGTCCGTGCCGGCCGCGTGGTCGACAACATCGACTTCACCCTCCGGCGCGGCGAAATGGCCTGCATTCTGGGCCCCAGCGGTTCCGGTAAAAGCACCCTGCTCTCCATGCTGGCAGGGCATCTGGAACCTTCCTTCGGCAGTATTTTCTATAATAACGAACGGCTTACCCCATATTCAGCCAACCTCCGGCGCTATATTGCCTTCATTCCGCGCGAGGATATTCTGGACGAAGCCATGAGTGTGCAGGAACACGTCTACCAGGCCTCGCTTGCCCGACGCCCCCGCCTCGGCCACGTGGACCGCGTACGCAGGGTTTCCACCGTACTCAACTTTGTGGGTCTCGGGCACCTGGCGGACCGCTACGTGGGCCGCGCCGGTGAACGTACCATTTCCGATGGTGAGCGCACACGCCTCAATCTGGGACTGGATTTGACCGGCACCTCGGAGGTCTACCTCATTGATGAACCTATCAGCGGGCTTTCCTCTGCTGATGCGGAGCGAGTCATTGAAACACTGGAGAATATCTCCGAAGGCAGAATTCTGCTCTGCACCCTGCACCGCCCGGCTCAGGTGCTGCTCAACCGATTCAAAAAGGTCATGGTGCTGGACACGCATGGGCAGATGGCGTTCTGGGGCAGTCCTCAGGAAATGATGAACTATTTCCGCACCGCAGCCCGAGAACTGCACCTGCGTATCCCTCGCGAAGCAATCTCCGCCGGTGGTGCTGACTACGTTTTCGAAGTGCTGGACGCCCCATTCCGCCGGGTAGGCAGCCGATACCGCGAAAACCCGAATCTCTGGCAGGAACGCTTCGAGAAATATTCCTATTCAACCAAGGGCAAAGAACGCCGTTCCGATGAGGTAGAAGAGCATCGTCGTGCTATTCCACGCGCACGTTCCCGCACACCCATCGAACTCTGGCGCCTGTTCCGGCTCTGGTTCAGTCGCACGCTGCTTTCCCGCATCCGCAGCCGCATGGGCTTGTATGCCATGCTTCTGGAAGGGCCCCTGCTGGCGGCTCTCATTGCGGGCACGCTTCGAGCCTCCGGCGAAGCGAGCTATTCCTTCTACCAGTCGCTGCATATTACAGAGTACCTGTTCCTCTCACTGGTGTTGGCCATGTTCTTCGGCCTGACCGATGCCGCCTGCGAAATCCTGCGAGACAGGCCCCTGCTGCGCAGAGAGAGCAACTACAAGCTTTTCACCAGCGGGTATCTGCTGGCCAAGGTGCTGGTTCTGACCTCCATTGCCGGTGTCCAATGCGCGCTGTATCTGCTGGTCGGCAATGCCATTCTGGGGATACACTATATGTTCTGGAGCCACTTTATCGTCATGCTCCTCACAGCTTTTGTGGGTATAGCGCTCTCCCTCATGGTATCTACCTTTGTGCGGTCTGACCGAGTGGCGCTCAACATAGTGCCGCTTTTGCTGGTGCCCCAGATTCTGCTGGCAGGTGCGCTGGTGCGCTTTGAGGAGATGAACGAATTCAGTCCCCGGGTGCCCGATGGTATCATACCGGCCGGGATCGAACAGCGCCTTTCCAACCTGCGCCACCGTGTTGCCTATCAGGATGAGGTCACGCACAACATCACCAGTAAACCGGTGCCGCTCATCGCGGAGTTCTGCCCCCTGCGCTATGCCTTCGAAATGATGTTTGTGGTGCAGACCACCGATAACCTCTGGGATTTCTACACATCCAAAGTGAGCAAGCTGCGCGAAGAACTGAAGGAGCGAGGCTCACTGGAAGAACTGCGATTCATTCAACGCGCTGCTCTCGCGTTCAACGGTCTGGCGGCCAATGTTCATGAGGCGAAGGAAATCCTGCGCAAGGTCAACAAAGCCGCCATGAACCGCGACGAGGATTTCCTGGAAGAAGTCCTGATGGACCAGGATGAGCGCACGCCCACCGAGGCTGACCAGCCGGCTGAGTTCTACTTCTCCAACCGCAAGCTGACATCCATTACAGAAGGAGTCAAGACGGCGCGTAAGGATGGACGTTCCAATGAATACCGCGGGTTCTTCCTTTCGCCGCGTCAGGCACGCACCTTCGGCACACTGGACCACGAAACAGACGAAAACTCCATTTCCACCATCGTCCGCAATGCGGTTTACCTCTTCATCATGGGGCTGGTACCCATCCTCCTGGCTGCCTGGGGGCTCCGCCGCATCGGCCGCGGTAAGTAAGCATCGAGGCGACAAATGGGAATTTTAATGGAATGCATATTTCAGAACGCAGAATGCAGAATAGGAAGCTTCGTAGCGTCTTCCGCCGCTCCCTGTAAAAACGCACTGAGATGAATCTCAGTGTGTTTTCGTTACCACGTGCCGACGGTAGTCGGCACGCTATATGATTATTTTGCATTCTGTATTCTGCGTTTTGCATTTTCTAAACATCAATTTATCGGGCTAAGGAAGTCTTTTTCCAAGGTGCTTTCCGGAAAGGCTTGGATTGATGAGCACTTGCATCTCTCTGCAAAAAATCTTTGGGCTCACGTGTAGATTCTGCGTCAATGTAACATATTTTGCTTTTACTGAAACTGGAACGGGTGTATACTCCCCACGTGCGTAGCTCCAACCGTTGCGCGCTGTGATAAGAAAATGAAAATCGTTCTTGCATACTCCGGTGGTCTTGACACATCCGTGCTTCTGGTGTGGCTCAAGGAAAAGTACAATGCTGAAATCATTGCCTACTGTGCAGACGTAGGCCAGGCAGAGGAGCTCGATGGCGTCATCGAGAAAGCTCTTGCCACAGGCGCTTCCAAGTGCATTATCGGCGATCTGAAGGCCGATTTTGCCGCCAATTACATTTTCCCCATGTTCCAGGCCAACGCCGTGTACGAAGGCCGTTACCTGCTGGGCACCTCTATCGCCCGCCCCTGCATCTCCAAAGCCATGGTCGATGTGGCCATTGCCGAAGGTGCCGATGCCATTGCCCACGGTGCTACCGGCAAGGGCAACGACCAGGTACGTTTCGAACTTTCCATCAATGCTCTGGCTCCCAAGCTCCAGGTGATTGCTCCCTGGCGCATGAAGGAGTGGCGTGACCAGTTCCCCGGCCGTGCCGAGATGATCAAGTACGCAGAGGAGCACGGCATTCCGATTCGCCAGAGCATGAAGAAGCCCTACTCCATGGACCGCAACCTGCTCCACATCTCCTATGAGGCCGGTATCCTCGAAGACACCTGGTACGATGCCACAAAGGAAGAGGACCGCGGCATGTATGTGCTTTCCAACGCTCCGGAGGATGCTCCCGATGCTCCTCAGTACCTGCAGTGCCTCTTTGAGAAGGGCAACATCATTGGTCTGCAGACCGAAGGGCTTGCTGAGATTATGGCCACGGTGGGCACCACTGCCCAGGGCGAGAAGGATGGCTACACCCTGCTCGACCCGCTCGGCGTCATGCTGGTGCTCAACTACCTGGGTGGCAAGCACGGCATCGGCCGCGTGGATATCATCGAAAACCGTTTCGTGGGAATGAAGAGCCGCGGCATCTACGAGACCCCCGGCGGCACCATCCTGCTGGCGGCTCACCGCGATATCGAAACCATCACCATGGACCGCGAGGCCCAGAAGGTGCGCGATTCCCTCATCCCCGACTACGCCGCCATGGTGTACAACGGTTTCTGGTTCGCACCGGAGCGCGAGGCCATCCAGGCCCTTGTGACCAAGACCCAGGAAACCGTGAACGGCGAGGTGCGCCTCAAGCTCTACAAGGGCAATGTGATGTACGCCGGCCGCCGCAGCCCGAACAGCCTGTACAGCTACGCCATGGCCACCATGGAAGCCGACTACACTGAGGAAGACTACAACCAGGATGACGCCAGCGGCTTCATTCACCTGAATGGTCTGCGCCTCAAGCAGTTCGCCCGCGTGAACCACTAAACAGCCTTACACGGAGCCGCTCCGCCAACACCGGAGCGGCTCTTTTTCATTATATGCCCCCCACCCTGCCCAAGCTTTCCTACGTACTTCTCTCCCACAACCGCGAGAAGTATATTCGCGCGGCTATCGAAAGCGCTTTTGCGCAGGACTACGAGGGCGAACTGGAGTACATCTTTTCCGACGATTGCTCCACCGACCGCACCTTCGAAATCATCAAAGAGTGCGTGGCCGCCTACAAAGGCAACCGCCGCGTAGTCGTCACCCAGACGCCCCGCAACCTTCACTTGGCAGGTAATACAAACCATGCTGTCCAGTTTGTGGAAAGCGACTGGATTGTGAGGGCCGATGATGATGACTATTCTGCGACCAACCGTTGTTCACTCATCGGCAAGGCGATAGTTGCATATCCCCGAGCTCGCTATGTCACAACCGGTGTTACGCACTTCACCGATGCTCAAGAAGATGTCATCAGAGCACGGGCATTGACGCCCAACGATGAGCCCTGGGTTGCAAAAGAAACAGATATTACCACTTCCCCGAATGAAGAGACATCATTCAGACCTCGGGCCTTATCATACAAAGCCTGGCACATGGATGTCTTCCGGGTATTCGGGCCTATTCATCCGCAGGGGTATTATGTCGATGATTTAACCTGTTTTTACCGAGCCTCCATTCTTGGCACCGGGGTTCACATGCATCGTAACATTGCTGTCTACATGCGTGATGGAAGCGGGAATATGAGCCGGGGAGAGGACGATAACAAACGCGGATATTACGCCATTGTCCGACTGGAGAAGTTTAATGATAAGTACTTCAACCTTACCCATGAGCCGGTTATAGAGATATATCATGCACTGTGTTCCCATATCCGGCAATACAACCTAACCGGTACAGAACGCTTCATGGATGCGTTCAGACAAGAAATTCACGAACGCGAACTTCTGCGCACATTCTGGAGAAAGGGCATCCTGAATCGCATACGCATCTCCCGCGCAATAGGCTATAAAGGGCTTTTCTGTGCACTTCGCTGTTTGCCCTTGCCAATCTTCGCTGGTCTGTTGGCGACCTACCGAATGCTCACAGGAAAAGCGTGATATGATTCGCCCAAAAATAGCAATCCTGTGCAATTTTCCGGCTTGGCTTATCAGCCAGAAAGTTCCGGTCTTTCTCGGTCATTATGCTGTCTGGCTGAAAGCACTGTACGATTCATATCCTGAAGATGGGCCGTACGAACTGCATTGGATATCACTGAATAAAGATATATCCTCTCCGATTCGATTTACTGCCAGAGCTCAGCATTTTCATATTCTGCCCAGAGTCAAAAAAACGATAGGCCTTTACACAGCCTATGTGACTGACAGATGCCGCATAGCCAGGGAACTCAGACTTATCAAACCAGATTTGCTTCACACTTGGGGCACCGAAGATTGCTTCGGTCTTTGCGGAAAAGATTTCAAGGGGAAATGGCTTCATTCCGTGCAAGGGTTGTTAAAGGCATGTATGCAGCGCGGACCCATGCCCCGCTTCTTCAGGCACCACAGTGTCTATGAACCCGGAGTACTGCGCGCAAGCAAATACATAACAACGGAATCTCCATGGGCAGCAGAGCGTGTGCGCGAAATGGCCCCGCAGGCATCCCCTTATCTTTTCGAATACGCTGTTGAAGAACGCTTTTTTAATCAAGAGCGTGCACTGGCGGACTCCCCCTCGTGCCTGTATTGCGGTTCCAATACGCCTCTCAAGAATCTGGAATGCGCCATAGCGGCTTTCTCCCGCCCGGAGCTCGCCCATGTAAAACTGGAGCTCGCCGGAGTGGAGCCCGGCAGCATTCCCGGTCTGCCAGGCAATGTGATACCCCTCGGCCGTATTTCCCGCGATGAGGTGGTGCAGAAGCTCTCACAGGCCTGGTGTCTGGTACACCCCAGCAAAGCAGATACCGGGCCCACCGCGGCCAAGGAAGCTCGAGTCATGGGGGTGCCAGTCATCATCTCCGACCAGTGCGGCAGCAAGCAGTATGTTGACGAAGGTAAATCCGGATACATTATCTCACCTTCTGATGCTGAAGCTCTTGTGCGAGGTGCTCTTGACATAACTTCGAGCAGTGAACGTTGTCAGGAAATGGGACAGCATCAACAAGAGCAATGCCGCCAGGCCCTTTCGGCCCAGGCAATGATTAATCGGTTAATTGAAATATATCACCAAGTACTGACAAAATGATATCACGCCTTAAAATTGGTGTTCTGAAGTGCATTTCGTTCTTTCACACGCTTTCCTTGAAATGGCAAGGGGTTTCGATGGGGAAGAAATGTTTCATCGATGGCAAACCCTATGTCCGATTGACTCAGGGCTCCTCTGTGCGCATTGGCGACAATGTCACCCTCATCTCAGATCGGCGTCACAATCCATTGTTGGAACAACCGGTTTCCTTCCGGACTCTCAGCAAAGAGGCAGTCATCGACTTGGCTGACAATGTTGGCATCAGCGGCAGCAACCTGGTCTGCTGCAACCGGATTTCCATAGGTGAGTATACCATCGTGGGACCTGGCACACTCATATACGATTCCGAAGGACACGACTACGCACCGGAAGTGGGATGGAGCCAGCGCAAGGTGCGTACCGGTCGCCCCATCAGCATTGGTTCCAAGTGTTTCATAGGGGGACGATGCATGATTATGAGCGGCGTCACCATAGGTGATAATTGCGTGATTTCAGCTGGCACGGTAATAACGCAAGATGTTCCTGCAGGACATAAAGCCAGTGGTAATCCCGCCACTTATGAGCCTCTGCCTAAGATTCTGGGTGGTGTTGGTCGAAGAAAAAAGAAAGCTGACATTTCTCCCATTGACAACAAGAACTCATAAATTACAATAAGACCTATGACGACCAGTGAAGATTTTCTTGCAGGGCTTACAGATGTACTGGAATTAGAATCCGAAGCATGTTTGGATGATGAGTTCCGGGATTACGATGAATGGGATTCTCTGATGTTCCTGTCCTTGGTAACGCATCTTCGCGACTCATACGGACTGGAATTGACCCCTGAATTGTTCGAAACCATTGATACATGGGAAGATATATACAATAAACTTCCTCAATGAATACGATTGTTGCAGCTATAGCTCATCACGCTCAGGAGACCCCGGATGTAGCCGCAGTTCATGTCGGCAAGGAGAGTCTCACATATGCAGAGTTGTGGAGAGGTATCCTCTGCGCAGCCGGGAATCTGGAAGATATAGCCCCGGGCCAGGTCATCATCCTCTCAGCTGAAAAATCCAGTGCGTTCATCTGCCATTATTTTGCTGCGCACCTGCTGAGTATCGGCTGTGTTCTGGCTGATCCCAAAGTCGCAGAAGGAACACTGGAAGCAGTATCGGAATCTCTGCCCGTTCGCTGCTATTATACAAGCAAGGAATGTGCAGTCTGCGTCCCCGTCAGGCAGTACGGCATGGCTGCAGCCAGTCCGATTCAAGAGTACAGTTTTCCACCAGCCGATGCAGTGGCAGATTATATGTTCACTACCGGCACGACAGGCTCCAGTAAATGCGTACCCCTGACGCATGCCAATCTTTTCGCTTCGGCCTCGAATATTAACACATTTATCGGCAATAACAGCAGTGACCACGAGCTGATTGCTCTGCCTCTTTGCCACTCCTTCGGTTTGGGGAGACTCCGCTGTTCCCTCCTTGCAGGCGGCACCTGTACCATCATTCCTAATTTTGCAAATGAGAGAAAATTGCTCAAGCTCATTGGGGCAGGTGAAATCACAGGCTTTTCCATGGTGCCGGCAGCCTGGCAATACATACGCCACCTCTGCGCCTCACGTTTTGTAGAAGCAGCTCGCCCTCATCTGCGTTTCATTGAAATAGGCAGTGCCGCACTCCCGATGCAGGATAAGCTGTTCCTTGAAGAAAGTCTCCCGGACACGAAAATCTGCATGCACTACGGCCTTACCGAGGCTTCCCGCTCTGCTTTCATTGAGTTTCACGCCTCCCGTGAAAAACTTTCCACCTGCGGCAAAGCGTCGCCAGGTGTAGAAATATCCATCTATACAGCAGACGGGCACCCTGCTTCAACGGGTGAAGTCGGCGAAATTTGCGTGAAAGGCAACCATGTGACTGCCGGCTATCTCAACGTAGATAAGGAGCAATGTTTCTACGGCGACTATTTCAGAACAGGTGATATGGGGCATTTCGACCCGGAGGGGTATCTGCATCTGCAAGGGCGCATTAAAGAACTGATTAATGTTGGCGGCAAAAAGGTCTCTCCCGATGAAGTTGAGCACATTTTGAACCAGATTTCGGGAGTGCGGGAATCAGCCTGCATTGCGGAGACCGACCCCGAGGGGATATTAGGTGAAGTCGTAAAGGCCTACATCGTGAAAAATGAAGAGGTCGAACTGACAGTCTCCGAAATCCAGCAGCACGTGAAAGCGCATCTGGAACCACACAAAGTGCCTCGCATTATCGAGTTCAGGACAGCCCCCATTCCCCGCACAGAGTCTGGTAAAATCCAGCGCCAGAAGCTTAGCTGAAAATCACCCGTCGCGCCTCCTCGCGGGCCCAGGCGTCGTCTTCGTGGATGATGGGTAGCTGGCCGTGGTAATCGCGGGGGCGGGCGTTGGAAAGCACCTTCTCCACCGTCTCCCAGATACCGGGGAAGGAAAGTCGGCCATCCACAAAGGCCTGCACTGCCACCTCATTGGCGGCGTTGTACATGGCGGGCATGGTGCCGCCGGTGAGCCCGGCCTGGCGGGCCAGGGTAAGCGCAGGAAAATCATCCCAGCGCGGGGCTTCGAACCTCAGGCTGGCAATCTGCGCAAGGTCGAGATGCGGCAGAGAGTTCGGCAGGCGTTCCGGCCAGGTCACGGCATACTGGATGGGGAAACACATATCGCTGCTGCTCAGCTGGGCCAGGATGGAGCCATCGCAGAACTCCACGAGCGAATGCACGATGCTCTGCGGGTGCACAATCACATCCACCCGCTCCATGGGGATGTCGAACAGCCAGCGGGCCTCAATCATTTCCAGCCCCTTGTTGAACATCGTGGCGCTGTCGATGGTAATCTTGCGGCCCATCTGCCAGGTGGGGTGTTTGAGCGCCTGCTCCAGCGTCACCGCAGCCAGCTGCTCGCGCGGCGTATTGCGGAAGGGGCCACCGCTGGCCGTGAGAATCAGGCGATTCACCTGCCCAGCACCACCACGATTGCCTTGCAGGCACTGGTAGATGGCATTGTGCTCACTATCCACCGGCAGGACGTTGATTCCCTTAGTCTTAGCACGATTCATCACCACCTCACCGGCCATCACCAGAATCTCCTTGGAGGCGATGGCCAGGTCCTTACCTGCCTCAATGGCCTCGAGTGTAGGCTTCAACCCATCCGTGCCGATAATGGAAACCAGCACCATATCAGCGCAGTCCAGCGTAGCCAGCTGGCAGAGGCCCTCCAGCCCGGTGTACACCTGCACCCCGGAGGGGAGCAAACGCTTCAGCTCTGCTACCTTGGCAGCATCATAAATGCAGACATGTTGCACCCCGAATTCGCGAGCTTGCTCGGCCAGCCGCTGCACATTGCTGTGGGCCGCCAGCGCCACAACCTCCATGCGCTCCGGTATATCCCGCGCCACCTTGAGCGCACTAGTGCCGATACTGCCGGTAGAGCCGAGAATGACCACGCGTTTCTTCATAACGCGGAGTATTCTACGGTATTTCATCCCCGAAATCAAGCCGATTCCCAACAATGCAGCCATCTAGCACATGTCTCCCAAAATTTGAGTAGAGGAATCGATAAATTGGAATTTAGCGAGCCAACGGCGAGCGGAAACTTGAGCCCGCAAGGGCGACAGAATCATAGCCCAGCGTGGAGCCGCCACGCGGCGGAACGCTGGGTAAAACGAAGAACATATCAGAACCCCGAACGAAGTGAGCGGGTGGCAGAAAGCGCAGCTAAAACACTAAGCCAAAGCTTCCCGTCTCCGGGCTCACGCCCTA
>JAGBDZ010000089.1 GCA_017937215.1 Akkermansia sp.
CGGGGTTCTGATATGTTCTTCGTTTTACCCAGGGTTCCGCCGCTGCGCGGCTGCACCCTGGGCTATGATTATGCCGCCCTAACGGGCTCAAATTTCCGCTCGCCTGCGGCTCGCCCAATTCCAATTTATTGCGCAGGGGGGCTTCTTCCAAAATGTTGCTGATATTTCTATTCTCTACAAAATCTTTGGGACACGCGTGCGCCGGGGCGGAAAAACATACAATTTGCTTGTTTTGCCACGCTGCTGTGCTAGAATATCGGGAGGTATTATTCTATGAAACGCATGAAATTGATTTCCAAGGTTCTGATGGCATCCGTGCTGCCTGTGGCGGCGGGGGACGAGGTGCCTGGTGTAAGCGAAGGCCACCGGAGCGTGGAGCTGACATACCCCCAGCCGCTGGTCAGCATGACCGTGGTGGGCAATGGAAGGGGACATGACGGATACAACTACGATGATGAAGACCTGGGGCGGCATCTGTTTACCATTACCGGGGATGATAAGCACAAACCCATCGCCCGGTGGACGGACCAGGATGAACTTTGCATCAGTTTCCCGAAAGGAACCTCCTGCGCCACGGAGTATACCTTCCAGATAAAGCCTGGTACCACCTACCTGGGCGGTGAACCCGTGCCAACGGAGCCGGTGAAGTTCCGCTGCCCGGCTGATAAATTGGAGGGCAAATCCTTCATGGATGCCCGGGGACCGGGGGTTGTGGTGTGCCCGAAGCAGTATCGTACGAAGGAAAGCATGGAGTTCTCGCCGTCCACTCCGCTGCGCTTTGTGTTCCGGAAGGCAAAGTCGAGCTTCTGGACGGGAGAGACGTATTACGTGGGCCGCGTAGATGCCACGGTGGAACCCGCATACTTGAAGCAGGGGATTACCCGCACATCGCTGGAGCAGCTGCAGCGGCGGGGCAAGAATGTATGGAGCAAGCTGCGGGAAGACAGTCCGCTGCCAGGGCATGTGGTGGTGCGCCCGGTGAAACCCCTGTCGGACGATGATGAGTGGCACCTGCTGGTTCAGCCGAAGGAGGGGCAGGGGTTCTGCGGGGATTCTCCCGTGTGCCATGAGGTGAATCCGTTGCCTGAGCTGGGTACCGGCGTGAAATGGCTGACCGATGCTGACAAGGGATACCGGCTGGAAGTGCGATTCAGCAACCCCATGTCCACGGCAGATATGCCGGCGCTTTTTGACCGCATGCAGCTGGCGGTGGGAACCAATGCCGCCAAACCTGCCGGCACCGGTAAGAAGAAGCTTAATCTGGGTACCCGCACCCTGGAGTTCCGCTATGCCGGGGTGCTGGAGATGGAGCCGGTGCGGCAGGGCTGGCGCTATGATGAGGAGGAGGAAGAAGAGGAGGAATCTGCTTTCTTGAGCTATGTGCCGCAGGGACAGTGCATGGGCTTTGTGGTGGAGGTATCGGCCACGGCTCCGGCTCTGCTGGATGTGGTGCTGCCGGCGGATACGCAGTCGTATCTCGGCTTCAAGGTGGCTGGTGAGCACCGCCACCGGATTGCGCTGAATCCTGCCTGGCCCCGGCTTCTGTCGGAATCAGATGTGATTGTGCCGCTGAAGGGAGAGCGCCGGCTGCGTATTCCTGCGGCCAATGTGAGCGGTGTGCAGGTGCAGGCCTGGCGCCTGGCGCATGACATGACGGCTTCTGCTTTCGGGCATGAACTGCACGATACTTCCGGCGTGGCTGAGAGCAAGCTGCGGTATGATATGGTGAAATCCCGCTGCAGGCGGGGGATGGAAGATTCTGAGGCTGTGGATGCGGCTGATGCGCGTCTGTCGGCTGCCCGCAAGTCGGAGAAGTGGGCAGCTGCGCGAAGCCGCATGGTGTTGCAGAATGCCACTGCTTTCCCGGGGTGCCGGGTTCCGGCGCTTTCCGATGGCATGCTGCAGAGTGGTGAAGCCGTGCTGCGGCTGGATGACGCCATAGGCTGCGAGCCGTTGCCCGGCATGTACCTGCTGCGGCTTGAGTCTGAGTCTAATCCGCAAGTTCGCGATGCGCTCCGGCAGCTGAAACGCGCGGAGGAATCTCTCGATTCCCGGCGCGATGTGGTGGTGCAGGTGACCGATTTGAACGTGAGCTTCGGTGAGGACGCCATCCTGGTGAATCACTATTCGGATGGCAGCCCGGTGGCAGAGGGCACTATTTCCTGGCTGGATAGCGCGGATAAGCCCCGGCAGCTTGATATCCGCAACGGTATCGTCTGGCTGCCGCAGGATTGGCGCGGCGGTGACAAAGTCTGGGTGCGCTCCGGGGCCGATGTGGTGCTGGTGCGGGCTCCGTTCAGCACCCGGCGTGAGTTTGATGACCCTGCGGAGTCTTCGGAAAAGGCATCCGCCCTGCTGGTGCTGGACCGCCCCCTCTACCGCCCGGGCGATGAGGTGCATGTGCGTGGGGTGCTGCGCAGGTTGCAGGTGGACGGCAGCGCTGCCATTCCTGAGGAAAAGACCGTGAGCGTGAAACTGCTCCACCCGAATGGCGAGGAATTGGAAAGCCGCGAGCTGCCGCTCGGGGAGTTCGGTGCCTTCGATACCATATTTACGCTGCCGACCGGAGAGGATGATGTGACCGGCAGGTATGAAGTGCAGGTGAAATGCGGTCATTTCCGCGAAAGCACAGCGGTGTACTGCGAGGTGTTCCGGCGCGATGCGTTCAAGGTTGAGCGCAAGCTGGATATCGACCCGGTGGCGCCGGAGTCGTTCACGCTGCGCGTGTCGGCGGTGGATTACAGCGGCACTCCGCTGGCCGGTGCCCGTTGCAAATTGGTTATTTCCGGTGAGCCGAAGGAAATCACGCTCGATGCAGAGGGGAAGGCGGTCATCCCCTGCGCGGTGACGGAAACCATGCGGCAAAGTCAGCATATCGTGGTGCGCGGCGATGTGGTGAACGACCGCGAGGAATACGTGAAAATCAAGGAATTGCGGCAGGATATCTACCCTGCTGATTTCTGGATCAAGTGCGAGGGCAAGCGCATCAAGTTGATGGATTCCCGCACAGGCAAGCCGCTGAATCGTGAGCAGACGGTGCAGCTGAAGCTGGTGGATAATCAGGAACAGTGTACCCCCGGCCCCAATGGTCTGGGCTATTGCAAGGAACAGGAGGTTACACTCTGGAGCGGAAGCCTTGCCGTGCCGGCTAATTGTGAGCTGGGATTACCGTTCCCGGAGGAAATGGAAGCCCTGCTCGGAAAGGCAGACTGGCTGGTTGCTACCGGTCGTGATGCAGCCGGGCGCTGCTGTGAAACCAGGAGGCGGACATGGAATTTCAGAACCAGGGATGAGGTCCGTCCGGAGCTGAAAGTCACGGCCCTTGATGGCGCGGCCGAGTTGCTGGCGGAGCTGCCGCATGCCGGGCATGCTCATGTGCTGGTGGGTTGCGGGCAGAAGCTGCGCCACCTGACCCTGCCGGTGCAGGCGGGCAAACAGACGTATCGTGTGCCGCTTGCCGAGGGCGAGGAAGGAACGCTCAGCTTCACGCTGGTTCTGCCGGGGCAGAAACCAGAGGATAAGGCTGTTTGTGCGGAATCGACTTGCTTTGTGCCCATCTGCCGCTATCATCTGGCGGTATCGCTGAATCTGCCCCAGCAGGTCTGCCGCCCGGCAGAGACGATTACGCTTTCCGGCCAGGTGCAGGCAGACGGCAAGCCCGCAGAGGCCGAGGTGACCCTCTATGCCGTGGATGCCGGCATGCTTTCCGTAGGCCATTATGATTACCCGGACCCGGAGGCTTATTTCTTTACCGGCGATGCCCGCAGGTTCTCGCTGGTGCGTTCATCGGGCTACGGCTCGCACGCGCGTGAATCCCTGCTGCAGTTCATGCCCGGCTTCTGGCAGGGTGACCTGGTGGGCAGGGGGTATTCGCTCAGTCCAGCGTTCCGTATGACCGGCTTCGGAAGGGTTTCCAGGAAGAGGAAGGGCATACTGACTATGTTGGACGATGCTTTATCTTACGGCGAACAATATCAAGCCCGCGAGGTAGCCCCGGCTCCAGTCATGTTCTGTGTTCCCCCCGGGGATGAAGAAGCCGAAGACGGGGAGGGCACGGAGGAAGCCCCCCTTTATGCCGCCATGCCGGATGCCCCCGGGGTGGCCCCGCGGCTGCGCACCAACTTTGCTCCGGTGGCGGTGTGGAAGGGAGCTCTGCGCACCGATGCCAGTGGCCATTTCTCCGCCCAGGTGACCCTGCCGGACACGCTCACCACCTATGAGGTGATTGCTGTGGCGGTGGACAGGAGCGGCAAGCGCTTCGGCTCGTCCAGGGGTGAGTTTACTGTGGCGCAGCCCGTGATGCTCACGCCCGGCACGCCGCTCTTCATGAGCCTGGGCGATGAACTGCGTCTGCCGCTTTCCATTGTGAACAATACGGATGAGCCCGGCACCTGGTGCGTCACGCTGGAGGGTGCAGCAGCCCCGCAGGAAATCACGCTGGGTGCGCGCCAGAGCGGCACGCTCTTCTTCGATTTCAAGGCTGTGGCAGAAGGCGAGCAGAAACTGCGCTGGACGGCGATTGGCAAACCCGGCAGCGATGCGGTGCAGGGCGAGTTCGCCGTGCGTTTCCCCGCGCCCGTGCTGAAGGAAACGCACCGCTTTACCCTCAGCCCCGGTGATGCGGCGGTGCAGCTGGCCACGCTGCTGGGCAGCGAGGTGGGTACCGCCACGCGCGGCAAGCTGGAGCTGGTGGCCTCGGCCAATCCGCTGCTGCATCTGGCCGGGGCGGCGGATTTCCTGCTGGAGTACCCCTACGGCTGCACCGAGCAGCGCGCTTCGGCGCTTATTCCCTGGCTGCTGTATGAGCACCTGGCCCCCTTCTGCCCGAAGATGGCTCAGACCCGCCCGGAGGATGTGAAGAAGGTGGTGCAGAAAGTGATTGATGAACTGCTGCCCCGTCAGTGCGAGGATGGTGGCCTTTCCTACTGGGGGGGCTGGAACCACTCCAGCCTGTGGGCCACAGCGCATGTGGGCTATGTGTTCAAGCTGGCGCAGGAAATGGGATACGAGGTGCCCGAGGATGCCATGGACAGGCTCTACAGCTACCTGTGGTGGACCTCTGCTGCCAAAGAATCGGCCCGCACTCGCTTTGCCATTGCCCGCACCCGCGGCAAGACCGGGCAGATGAAGGATATCCTGCGTGAGATGCTGAAAGAGGACGAGTCCCGCGACTGGATTCTGCGAGAAACGAAGTCCAGCCTGCAATTCATGCTCTGCATGCTGGAGAACCCCGATGAGGCAGATGCGGCCTTCCGCACCTGGATGCGCAGCGTGGGCCGCGACCACCGCCACGGCACCACCCAGGGCAATTCCTGGACTCTCTTTGCCCTGGTGGAATACCTCAACCTCAAGAAAGAGCAGGGCGGCACGGCTTCGCTGGCCCTGCAGGATGGTTCGCAGATTCCGCTGGGCAAGCAAGCCACCGTGGTGAAACTGCCCTGGCAGCCCGGGCAGGAGATGAAGAACCTGCCCACCACACTGACGGCCCACAATGGCACGGTGTATGCCACCCTGCGTGTGCGGGCTCTGCCGTCTGTTTCGGATTATCCCGGGGTGACAGAGCGCGGGCTTCAGGTCACCCGCCTGTATGAGACAAAGGGAGCAGACGGCGTGTGGCGCCCTGCCTCCAGTTTCAAGGTGGGCGATGTGGTGCGCGTCACGCTTACCTGCGCCAAGGTGGCGGATGAGCTCAAGTACCTGGTGCTGGAGGATTATCTGCCCGCCTGCATGGAAGCCATCAACCCGAATGTGCCCAGCCAGGCTGTGGGGCTCCCGGCGCTGGATTGGAGCCAGTGGTTCGACCACCGCGAGTACCTGGCTGACCGGGTGCGTGGCTTCTGTACCCGCTGGGCAGACAGGAACCTGCTCAACCTGCGCTATTATGCCCGGGTGAAGCGTGCCGGCACCTCCATGGCCCCGCCCGCCCAGGCCCAGCTCATGTATGAACCGCAGGTATACGGCCTTTCTCCGAATGCCCGCATTAAAAGTGAACCTTGATTGAAACTGGGACCAACCGTCTATGAAACATTTTCCAATCCTGTTGCTGGGTTGCGCAGCCGCCCTGTTTCCTGCCAATTCGGCCGAATGGCCGAGACTGAGCCCTGACCGTTATGAGCAGGTCGTGGAGTTCAAGTTCCCGGAACCACTGGTGAGTCAGACTGCTGTGCACAATGGCTACTACGACGATACCTCCGGTCTGAGTGACGAGGACCTCGGGCGCGATATCTTCACTATCACCGGCGATGCTCAGTTCAAGCCCACCGGCGTGTGGCGCGACCAGGATACCTTGCGTATCAGTTTCCCGGTGGGCACTTCCTGCGCCACGGAATACAGGTTCCGCCTGAATCCCGGCACAACATATCTGGGCGGGGCAGAGGCGCCGCAGCAGGAACGTGTTTTTTTCTGCCCGGATGATACCCTGAGCGGAAAGGATTTCATGGATGACAAGGGAGTGGGCGTTGTGGTGAGCGCAAATCACCACCTGACCCGTGAAAGCCGCGGCCTCTCGTCCGATTCCGGCTTACGCTTTGTATTCCGGGAGGCCCACTGGGATGAAGAGCTCGAGGAAGTCCGTTACAGCACGACAGTGGAGACGACGCTCGAGCCGGCATGCCTGAAGCACGGCGTGACTCTGAATACACTGCGCATTCTGGAGAATCGCGGCGAAGACGTGTGGAAAAAACTCACCCCCGATACCCCGCTGCCGGGGCATGTGGTCGTGCGCCCGGTAAGTCCGCTGGAGCCGGAGAAGGAATGGCACCTGCTTCTCCTGCCGGAGAAGGAGCAGGGCTTTGCCACGGCGGATCCTGTCTGTGGGTTGGTGCCGAAAGCAGATCTGGGCTCTGGAGTGGAGTGGGTGTTGCATGAAAACAAGACCTGCCGTCTGCGTGTCTTTTTCAGCGAACCTATGAAGGCAGCAGACCTGCCGGGATTGTTCGACCGTATGCAGCTGACGGTGGGGGAACAGGTAGCGTCAGCAGCCGGGGATGGTAAAAAACAGCTGATGGTGAACGGCCAGTGTCTGGAGTTTCGCTACTCTGGTGCCCAGAAATTGCCCATGGTTGGCCCGCACTGGGTACGCCCGGGTGGCGATTTGTCCTATACCCCGAAGGGGCTGGCGCTCGGTTTCTTTGTGGAGGTGAGTGCCCCGGTGCCGGCTGTGCTGGATGTGGTGCTGCCGGGTGATACCAAGTCGGCTCTGGGCTGGGGACTGGCCGCGGAGCACCGCCACCGCATTGCGCTGAACCCCGCCTGGCCCGTGCTGCAATATGGCGAGGCTGTGCAAGTACCCCTGAAAGGTGACCATAACCTGCGCCTGCCGTATACGAACCTGGATTCCGTGAAGGTGAGTGCCTGGCGCGTGGCGGAAGATAAGCGGGCCCTGGCCGTGGAGGGGCGCCTGAGTAATTCTGCCCGGGTGCTGGCCCGGCAACTGGATTGTGATATGCTGGATGCCCGCCGTGAGCTCGGTCTGGAGGTGAACAATAGAGCCAGGTCACAGGATGTTAACCAGCTGATTCGTCTGCGCGATGAGGAAAAAGAAAGAGCAGCACGCAGCGCTGCGGTGCTGGCGGGGGCCACACCCCTGCCCGGAATGCAGCTTCCCGCCGGAGCCGGTGGCCTGTTGCAGAGCGGCGAGGCCGTGCTCCCGCTCGATTCCGCTATCGGCGGCCCTGTGGCTCCCGGCACGTATCTGCTGCGCTTGCAGCCTGTGGCAAATGCCGGGGTGCGGAGTGCGCTGCAGCTGCACAGGAAACCTGCTGAATCGCTGGATTCGCAGCAGGATGTGGTGGTGCAGGTTACGGATTTGAATGTGGCTGTGGGCGATGCCGCTATTCTGGTGAATCGCTTTTCGGACGGCTCCCCGGTGGAGTCCGGCACGGTGACTTACAGTGACAAGGCCGGTGCCCGGTGCCAGCTGACTGTGCAGAACGGCATTGCCTGGTTGCCGGAAAATTCTGCCATCAATGGTCTGGTGGAAGTGCGCAGCGGGAATGATTCCGTGCTGCTCAATCTGTGGCACGGCAAGAGACGCAGTGCCGGTTCCCGGGGCCGCGGGCAGTCCACCATGCTGGTGCTGGACCGCCCCTTGTACCGCCCCGGCGACACTATCAATGTGCGCGGTATTCTGCGCCACAAGCTGGCCGATGGCAGCTGCGCCATTCCGGCTCAGAAGAAGGCAAAACTCATTTTCCGCGCGCCGAATGGGGAAAATCTGCAGACCCGCGAGGTTTCGCTGGGCGAGTTCGGCGCCTTCGAGGCGCAGTTCCTGCTGCCGAAGGGCGAGGACGATGTAACCGGCTTCTACTCCATCGGCGTAGAGTGCGGCAATTTCCGGCAGAGGATTTCTGCCAATTGCCAGGTGTTCCGCCGGGATGCCTTTAAGGCTTCGCTGGAGCTGGAGCTTGCCCCCGTTACCCCGAAGAATTACACTGTGCGTGTTTCCGCGGTAGATTACAGCGGGGTACCGATGGCGGGGGCAGAGTGTTCCCTCAATGTGGAGAACGAGCAGGTTGAGCTCAAGCTTGATGCAGAGGGTAAGGCCAGCCTCACTCGGGAGCTGAAGGAACCGGTCAAGGAGCGGCGCGTCATCTGCGTGAGCGGCAGTGTGATGAACGACCGCGAGGAATATGTGCGGATACCTGGGGTGTGCAAGCCCGTATACCCTGCTGATTTCTATGTGTGCAACGCGAATGGCCGGGTGAAGCTTTTCGATGCCCGCACGAATAAGGTGCTGGGGCGTGAGCAGCAGTTGAATCTGAAACTTATTCAGCATAAGCGGGAACCCATCATTGGCGACAACGGCTTAGGTAAGATGGAAGACCGCAAGGTGGAACTCTGGGTCGGCAGCATGACGGTGCCCGCCAACTGCGAACTCGGCCACCCCTTGCCTTTTGATGCCCGGGAAAAGTACCCTGATGCTGATGCCTGGGTTATTAGTGCTCGCGATGCCGAAGGACGCGAAAGCACCACGACGCATCCGCTCTGGTTCTTCCGTTCGCGAGCAGAGTCTCCCGAGCTGAAGCTGGAGCATAAGTCGGGTGAGCTGGAGCTGCGCTTTGAGCTGCCGAAGGCCGCGCAGGCTCATCTCTTCATTGGCTGTGCGCAGAAGCTGCGCCACCTGGTGCTGCCGGTGCAGGCCGGGATTCAGACCCACCGGGTGCCACTGCAAGCCGGTGAGGAAGGCTCGGTGAGTGCCACCCTGGTGCTGCCCTCGGCTGATACTCAATCGGCACCGGTAATCTGCCATGGGGAGTGTTTTGTGCCCATTTCGAAATATCACCTGGATGTGGAGCTGAACCTGCCGCAGCAGGTCTGCCGCCCGGCGGAGACGGTGACTCTCTCCGGCTGCGTTCTGGCAGATGGACAGCCCGCCGATGCGGAGGTGACCCTCTACGCGGTGGATGCCGGTATGCTTTCTGTTGGGCGGTATGAGAAACCCGACCCCGAATCCTTCTTCTGCCGCGGCTGGTCGCGCCGTTTCAGCCTCACTGGGGCGGGAGTGCCGTATCGTCGCAACAAGGTGATGAATGAGCTCAGTCTCATGCCCGGTATATGGCGCGGTGACCTGGTGGGCAAGGGGTATTCCCTCACCCCGAAATCATATGGCGTCTACAGTGTTGTGTGCAGCGCCGCCGATGGGGCTCGCCTGAATCGTGCGGCTACTTACTACAGTAGAAAGACTTCTGCCAGGAATGCAGCTGTGCAGGAACTGGACATACTCATGGAGGAGGAATGCGGCACGGGTATTGACCTTGGCGTCGGCCTGGACGCTGCACAGGCGCCAATGGCGATGGGTACAGGCCTGGGGAAAGTGGCCGGCGGAAGCGAAATGACGGCGCCGCGTCTGCGTACGGATTTTGCGCCTGTTGCCGTGTGGAAAGGGGCGCTGCGTGCCGATGCTGATGGGCGCTTCTCCGCAGAGGTGAAGCTGCCGGACACGCTCACGACCTACCGCGTCTTTGCCGTGGCTCTGGATAAGAGCGGCAAGCGCTTCGGCTCTGCCTCGGGTGAATTCACCGTGGCCCAGCCCGTGATGCTCACGCCTGGCACGCCGCTCTTCATGAGCCTGGGCGATGAGCTGCGTCTGCCGCTTTCCATCGTGAACAATACGGATGAAGCCGGCACCTGGACTGTCACCCTCGAAGGCGCGGCCGCTCCACAGCAGATAACGCTGGCTGCACACGGGCAGGGTACCCTGTACTTCCATTTCAAGGCTGCCACGGAAGGCGAACAGAAGTTGCGCTGGACGGCGCTCGGCAAGCCCGGCAGCGATGCGGTGCAGGGTGAGTTCGAGGTGCGTTTCCCCGCACCGGTGCTCAAGGAAGTACACCGCCTTGCGATTCCGGCGGGTGATTCCGCACAATCCCTTGCTGGCCTCCTGGGGGCGGATGTTGCATCTGCTACCCGTGGCAGAATGGAGCTGAACGTATCGGCCAATCCGCTTCTGCACCTGGCGGGAGCTGCGGATTTCCTGCTGACCTATCCATACGGCTGCACCGAGCAGCGAGCCTCGGCGCTCATCCCCTGGCTGCTGTATGACCACCTCGCGCCGTTCTGCCCGCTCATGGCCGGAACCAGCCCGGAGGAAGTGAGGGATACCGTGAAGGAGATTATTGGAGAGCTGCTCAGCCGTCAGTGCAAGGACGGTGGCCTGGCCTACTGGGCTGGCCAGCGCGAATCCTGCCTGTGGGCCAGTGCTCATGCGGCCTGTGTGCTGAAGCTGGCGCAGGAGCAGGGCTACGAGGTGCCTGAGGAAAAACTGGAGAATCTGCTCCAATTCCTCTGGAAAGCAGATACCAGCATGCTTTCTGCCACGGCGCAGTTCTGCATTGCTCGCACCCGCGGTGAGTCTGAGGGTATGAAGGCGGTTCTGCGTAAGTCGCTGGAGAAGAAGAATACCTGCCTCGACCGCGAGTCGCGCGCCGGCATGCAGTTCATCCTTGACATGTTGAGCTCACCGGCTGAGGGGGATACGGCTTTCCGCAGCTGGATGCGCACAGTCGGGCGCGATTACCGACACGGCACCACGCAGCGCCATGCCTGGACCCTGATGGCACTGGCGGAGTACCTGAATCTCAAGAAAAATGAGGGTGGTGAGGCCACGCTGCTGCTGCAGGATGGTACGGAAATCAAGCTGGACAAGGGCTGCACCATCGTGCCACTGCCCTGGCAGCCCGGGCAGGAGATGAAGTCGCTGCCCACCATGCTGGCGGCTGAGAAAGGCACTGTGTATGCCACCTTCAGCGTGCGTGCGCTACCGGCCACCACTGACTACCCGGGCGTGACGGAGTGCGGTCTGCAGCTTACCCGCCTGTACGAGATCAGGGGGGCAGATGGCGTGTGGCGCCCCGCTACCTCTTTCAAGGTGGGCGATGTGGTGCGTGTCACGCTCACCTGCGCCAAGGTGGCGGATGAGCTCAAGTACCTGGTGCTGGAGGATTATCTTCCCTCCTGCATGGAGGCCATCAACCCGAATGTGCCCGGGCAGGCTGTGGGGCTTCCTGCACTGGATTGGAGCCAGTGGTTCGACCACCGCGAATACCTGGCTGACCGTGTGCGCGGATTCTGTACCCGCTGGGAGGGCCGCGACCTGCTCAACCTGCGGTACTACGCCCGCGTGAAGCGCGCCGGCACCTCCATGGCCCCGCCCACCCAGGCCCAGCTTATGTACGAGCCGCAGGTTTACGGCCTTTCCCCGAATACCGTCGTGAAATCTGAACCCTGACAAATTGGAATTTGTAGA
>JAGBDZ010000090.1 GCA_017937215.1 Akkermansia sp.
CGAGCCGACCAACCACCTGGACCTGCAGAGTCAGCGTTGGCTGGAGCAGAGCCTGCGCACCTACCGCGGGGCTATCTGCATCATCAGCCACGATGTGGCTCTGCTGGATAACCTGGTGACCCGCACTATTGCCTTCCACCATGGCCGGGCAGAGGAGTACGCCGGCAATTTCTCTTTCTATCTGAAGGAGAGCAAGGCCCGCAAGGAGATTCTGCTGCGCCAGGCCAAAGCCCAGCAGCGCGAGATTGCCAAGACGCAGGAGTTCATTGACCGTTTCCGCGCCAAGGCCACCAAGGCCACGCAGGTGCAGAGCCGCATCAAGCAGCTGGAGAAGGTGGAGCTCATTGAGGTGGAGGACGATGATGCGGTGATGAGTTTCCATTTTCCGCCTCCTCCGCCCGGCGGCCACACGGTGGTGAAACTGGAGAAGGCCTGCAAGGCCTACGGCCCCATCACCCTGCTGAATGACTACGATTTCACTATGGCCAAGGGAGATCGCATTGCCATCGTAGGGGTGAACGGCAGCGGTAAATCCACCTTCACCCGCCTTATTTCCGGCACTGAGGCGCCGGATGCCGGCGAGTTTGCCTTCGGGCACCACACGCAGGTGGCCTTCTTCTCGCAGACGCATGCAGACGTGTTGAACAATGAGCAGACGGTGCTGGAGTGCGTGGAGGCAGCGGCCAGCCGCGAGACTCGCCCGCTGGTGCGCAATATTCTGGGGTGCTTCCTTTTCCGCGGAGATGATGTGTTCAAGAAAATCGGGGTGCTTTCCGGTGGTGAGCGTTCGCGTGTGGCGCTGGTTTGCATGCTGCTGAAACCGGCCAACTTCCTGATTATGGACGAACCGACCAACCACCTGGACTTCCAGAGTCAGGATGTGCTGCAGCGAGCTCTGGCGGAGTATCCCGGTTCGTACTGCATCGTGTCGCACAACCGCCAGTTCCTGGACCCCATTGTGAACAAAGTGCTGGAGTTCCGCCTGGGGCATGCGCCGCGCCTGTTCTACGGTAATGTGAGCGCTTATCTGGAGACGGTGGAGGCAGAGGAGCGCCGCCTGAAGGCTGCGGCTCAGCAGCAGACGGTGGCTGCACCTGTGGCGCAGGTTGCTGTGGGCAACCGCAAGGATGCACGCCGCGCCCGCGAGATGGCCCGCCAGCAGCGTAATAAGATTCTCAAACCGCTTCAGCAGGAACTGGAGCAGGTGGAAACCGATATTGCCGCCAAGGATGAGCGAAAGGAGAAAATTTCGGCAGAACTGGAAAATCCTGCCAACATGAGCGATAATCAGAAGCTTATGGAGCTCACCCAGGAATACCAGCAGCTGGAGCGCGAGTCGGAAGCACTCTACACCCGCTGGGAGGAGTTGAGCGTGGAAATTGAATGCAAAACGGCTGAGCTTGAAGCCGAATTCGGTCCGCTTTCCTAAGGAAAAGTTAAAAATTGTGTCATAATTAACTTTAAAGGGGTTGACAGGAGAAGAATTGTGTCTATATAATGCTCGCGCATTTTGCCAAATACTTGACAAAATGTGTAATGGGTGGAGTATGCCCACTGTTTTTATCTACAATTATGTCGACTCCCAAGAAAGATTCTGCAAAAGCTCCTGCCAAGAGCGCCGCAAAGCCTGCAGCCAAGAAGACTGCACCTGCCAAAAAGGCGGCTGCGCCGAAGGAAAAGGCCGAGAAGGTAGAGGAAAAGAAGGCTCCTGTGGCCAAGAAGCCTGCGCCTAAGGCTGAGAAGAAGCCGGCCAAGGCTGCTCCCGTAGCTAAGGAGGAGAAAAAGCCCGCCAAGAAGGCTGCCGCACCCAAGGAGGAAAAGAAAGCAGCCAAGCCCGCTTCCGCGCCTAAGGCTGAGAAGAAGCCGGCCAAGAAGGCTGAGCCTGAAGCTGAGGTGGTTGAGGTGACTCCCGCGGCTGAGCCCGAGGTGTCTCCGCTGGCATCTCAGCCGGATGCTTTCGAGATTATGATGGGGCTTGTGCCGGAGCCGGTAGAGGAGCCAGAGGCTGCTGCTGAGGAGCCTGAGGTGAAAGAAGGCAAGTCCAAGGAGAAAAAGACCAAGGAAAAGAAGAGCAAGCACTTCACGCCGCAGGTTTCTGCCGCGGAGATGAATGAATTCTTTGCGGATGATGCCACGCTGAAGACGGCGTTCAAGGCTCTGCTGGCTATAGCCAAGAAGAATAACGGCTACGTGACTTCTGAGGATATTGAGAACTCCCTGCCGCCGGATGAGGCGGAGGATAACGACCAGGCGCGCCTGTTTGAACGCTTGCATGAGGTTGGTGTCGAAGTCCGCGATGAGGATGAGTATGCCGTGAAGCCGCTTTCTGCTGACGAGCTTACCTCCAAGGACGGTCGCCTGGTGAACAGCCCGGTGGTACAGGAGAAGATTAAGGAGCTCATACGCCAGGCTCAGGAGCAGGGCTATCTGACGTACGATGACATCAATGACGTGCTGCCGCACGATGTGATTGATCCCTCGGATTATGAGGAAATCATGGAGCGCCTGCGCGGCATGCAGTTTGATATCATTGACGCCTCTGACGTGGACACTTATGGTGAGCGTCAGCGCATGAGCGAGACGGGCGAGGAAGATGAGACCGAGAAGATGGAGGCCAAGCTCGATATTCTCGATGACCCGGTGCGCATGTACCTGAAGCAGATGGGGCTCAAGGACTTGCTTTCCCGCCAGAAGGAGGTTGAGATTTCCCGCAAGATTGACCAGGCAGAAGAGGATCTGCAGCGCTATCTGCACCGCTTCGGTGTGGTGGCTATCTATTACTGCGACACTGCTGACAAGGTGCAGCATAACGAGGAGCGCTTTGACCGCGTGGTGGTGGATAAGAACATTGACCGCCGCGACAAGTATCTGAAGGAGCTGCCCCCGCTGGTGACCAAGGTGATGACCCGCCACGCGGAGACTCAGGCTGCATATGCCCGCCTGTGCTCTGCCCGTAAGCGCAAAAAGTCTGTGGCGGCTCCGCAGAAGGAGTTTGAGGAGAAGCTGGAAACGCTCTCTGCTATGTATGCCGGTTTCTCGTTCAAGGGTAAGGTGTACGAGGATTTTGTGAAGGAGCTGCGCGACCTGCGTGTGCGCATCAAGAAGGTGCTGCGCCAGCGCGAAGCTGACCCGGAGAATCCGCTGTACCGCGATGCTCTCAAGGAGTTTGAGATGGAGCTGTGGATGCCCATTCCGCAGTTCCTGGAGAACTACAAGCTCATGAGCCAGAGCATGAAAGATGCCGAGGCTGCCAAACGGGAAATGATTGAGGCTAACCTGCGACTCGTGATTTCCATTGCCAAGAAGTACACGAACCGCGGCCTGGCATTCCTGGATCTGATTCAGGAGGGTAACATGGGCCTGATGAAAGCGGTGGAAAAGTTCGAGTACCGCCGAGGTTACAAGTTCTCCACCTATGCCACGTGGTGGATTCGTCAGGCTATTACCCGCTCTATTGCCGACCAGGCCCGTACCATCCGCATTCCGGTGCACATGATTGAGACAATTAACAAGCTCATGCGTGTGCAGAAGAAGCTGGTGCAGGACTTCGGGCGTGAACCCACGCCGGAGGAGATAGCACAGGCCCTGGCCGAGGAGCCGAATAAGGGTGCTGTGATGTCGGTGGAGAAGGTGCGCAGCGTGCTTAAGATGGCGCAGCAGCCTATCTCCATGCAGCAGCCGGTGGGTGATTCGGATGATACCTCCTTCGGTGACTTCCTGGAGGATAAGAGTGCCGAAAATCCCATGGATGGCGCTTCCTACAACTCGCTGCGCGACAAGATTGGCGATGTGCTCAACACGCTCAATGCCCGTGAGCGCGCTGTGATTGAGCAGCG
Source organism: Akkermansia sp. (assembly GCA_017937215.1). Classification (GTDB taxonomy): domain Bacteria; phylum Verrucomicrobiota; class Verrucomicrobiia; order Verrucomicrobiales; family Akkermansiaceae; genus Akkermansia. Next base: position 3,837 of record JAGBDZ010000090.1, read on the forward strand.
TTTCGGTCTGAAGGATGGTAACCCCCGCACGCTGGAGGAGGTGGGGCGCCAGTTCAACGTGACTCGCGAGCGTATCCGACAGATTGAGGCCAAGGCGCTGCGCAAGCTGCGTCATCCTACGCGAATCAGCAAGATCAAGGGGTATCTGCCTGACTCTGCTGAGTGCTGATTGGAGTATATCCCATTTTTAGCGGCGGTTCCTCATGAGAGGAGCCGCCGTTTGTTCACACGTGTCCCAAAGTTTGAGTACGGAGCTTGATAAATTGGAATTTGTGGAGTAGTTTGCGGAGCGTCAGCGTAGCGGAATTTTGAGCCCGTCAGGGCGGCATAATCATAGCCCAGGGTGCAGCCGCGATAGCGGCGGAACCCTGGGTATGGTACAAAGAATGACCGGAACCCCGGAGCGTAGCGGAGTGGGTGGCAGCCCGCCACGGCGTCTTGTCTCGGCGGAGCTTCAGCGGAGACGGAAGGGCG
>JAGBDZ010000091.1 GCA_017937215.1 Akkermansia sp.
GGGGAGCAGGCTGCGGCTCAGGCTCGGGAGCCGGGGCGGGCTCCGGTTCCGGGGTGACTACCGGTTCGGGTGCCGGCTGGGGAGCCGGGGCGGGTTCGGGCTCGCCCTGCGGTGCATCGGTCGGGGTGGGGGCGGGCACGGGCTCCGGTGTGGCGGCAGGGGCAGTGGCGGCTGCCTGGGCAGCGGCTTCATCGGCCTGCAGGTTGGCGCGGTACTTGAGCAGCATGAATACACCGGCACAGACGCCGAGCGTGGCCAGGAATGCGCAGAGGAAGAGGATGATGTTGCGTTTCATAACGTGGGGAAGGGGGATGGTATCAGAGGAATTGTGTGGGATTGACAGGTACGGTGCCGGTGGGCATATTGGCAGCCGGGGCCATGGGTTGCTGCAAGCCGGCTTCGCGCACGCGCAGGCGGCGCACGGTTTCATATGGGTCCGGCACGGCTGGTGCCGGGTGGCTGGCCAGCAGCTGCTGCGGGTCCAGCCGGTTCATGGTGCCGGTGGCGCTGTAAGCGCGCTGGCCGGCTTCGGTGCAGGGGGAGGCAATGGCCTCGAAGTGCAGGTGGGCCAGGTAGTTGCCATTGGCCGTGCCCACGGTGCCGATAGGCTCGCCGCGGCCTACGAAGCGGCCGACGTTCACGATGCTCTTATCGAGGTGGGCGTAAAGGGTCTGGATGATGCGGGAATCGCCGGGCAGGCGGTGCGCCAGCACCACGACCTTGCCCCACTCGGGCGAGGGTTCGCCGTTGTAGACCACCAGCCCGCGGGCGGCGGCATGCACCGGCAGCCCCAGGTCGGTGTTCTCGCCGCCGATGCCATTGATATCGCATCCGGTGTGGTGGCCGCCGCGCTTTTCGTTGGGCGTGTTGAAGGGCTGTGCATCATACACAAAGCCGCCGCCGGCTGTGCCGCAGGGCGACTGAAAGCCATCCACCTGCGGAATGAGGGCCAGCTGGTGCGGAGTGAGCAGCACCAGCCCCGGCAGCAGGGTGGCCGGCAGGGTGGACGCTGGAACGTCCTGACCATAGATGCCTGCGGTTGCGGGGGAGGCAGGGGGGGCTTCCCCATCGGCATTCAGGTGCGCAATAACTCCCACGCCCGCGGCTCCCAGACCAAGGAGCGCTAGCGTAAACAGTCGCAGGGGTGTAAGGATGCGTTTTCCTGACATGCTGGCATTGATTATACTGTCAATCCCACCGTCTGACAAGCCTAAAGAGTGAATAGCAAACAGGGAATAGTGCAGAAGTGGTGACATACTGCCGCACAGTCCGGCGGCGGCAGCCGGGTAAAGCAAACCCGCACGGTTGTTCAACCGTGCGGGGAATATGGAAATTATGCACTTTTAATGATGCGCAATTCACTTCATCGCCTTGGCGTGGTCGATGATGTTCTGCACGTTCATGCCGAGCTCGCTGAGCACCACATCGCCGGGGGCGGAGAAGCCGAAGGAATCGATGCCGATGATGCAGCCCTGCGGGCCGACGTAGCGGTACCAGAGGTCGGTCTTGCCGGCCTCGATGGCGAGGCGGCGGGTGCAGGCGGCGGGCAGGATGCTCTCCTGGTAGGCGGCGTCCTGCTTGTTGAAGCGGAACATGGAGGGCATGGAAACCACGCGCACATCCGGGCCGAGTTCCTTGGCGGCCTGCAGGGCGAGGATGAGCTCGGAACCGGAGGAGATGATGATGGTGCCGGGCTGCTCGGTCTGCTCCTTGAGGGCGATGTAGGCGCCCTTCATGGTGCCCATGCGGCGGGTCTCGGCGGAGATGTCGATGACGCTGGTGAGGCTGGGGATGTTCTGGCGGGTGAAGATGAGGGCGGTGGGGCCGTTCTTGCGCTCCATGGCGCACATCCAGGCACCGGCGGCTTCTTCCTCATCTGCCGGGCGCACCACATCCAGATTGGGGATGACGCGCAGACCGGTGACGGTTTCTACGGGCTGGTGGGTGGGGCCGTCCTCGCCCACGGCTACGGAGTCGTGCGTGAGCACATAGGTGACCGGCAGCTCAGAGAGGGCGGCCACACGGATGCTGGCGCGCATGTAGTCCACGAACACGCAGAAGGTGCCGGCGGAAACGCGGAAGATGCCGTCGTAGGCCATGCCGTTGCAGATGGCGGCCATGGCGTGTTCGCGGATGCCGAACCAGAAGTTGCGGCCGGTGTAATCCGTGGCGGAGAAGTCGCCCGCACCCTTCAGGTAGTTCTTGTTGGAGGAGAAGAGGTCTGCGCTGGTGGAAAGGAGCCCGGTGCAGGCGGTGCCGATGGCGTTCTGGGCCACTGCGCCGGAGGAGCGGGTGGCTTCCTTGGCGCCGGGAGCCCAGGTGGGGATGAGGGCACTGCAGGCATCGGCGCTCAGGCCATTGGTGGCCAGGTCGATGCTGGCGGCGAGTTCGGCTGCCTTCTCGGGGTTGGCGGCGCTCCAGGCGGCGAAGGTGGCCTGCCACTCGGCATAGGCGGCTTCGCGCTGGGTCTTGAGTTCGGCCATGTAGGCGCGCACGTCATCGGAAACGAAGTACTGCTGGTCGGTGGGCAGGCCCCAGTTGGCGTGGGCCTCGGCCCAGAGCTTGGCGCCGCCTTCGCCGTGGCCCTTGGTGGTGCCTTCGAAACCGGGCACGCCCTTGGCGATGATGGTCTTGGCGATGATGAGCTTGGGGCGGCCGTTCTTCTCCAGGCGGCACACGCGGAGGGTCTTTTCGACTTCGTCCATGTTGTGGCCGTCGATGGTGAAGGCATCCCAGCCCTGGGCGGTGAAGCAGGCGGCGACGTCGTCGATCTGCGTGGTTTCGATGGGGGCATCGAGGGTGATGCCGTTGGCATCGTAGATGAGGATGAGGTTATCCAGCTTGAGGGTGCCGGCAATGGCGGCGGCCTCGCGGGAAATGCCTTCCTCGATGCAGCCGTCGCCGGCCAGGCAGTATACATTGTGGTTGAAAATCTCGTGCTCCGGGGTGTTGAAGCGGGCGGCGGCGTGCTTGCCGGAAATGGCGAAGCCCACGGCATTCGCAATGCCCTGACCCAGCGGGCCGGTGGTGCATTCCACACCGGGGCAGCAGCCGAACTCGGGGTGGCCGGGGGTGTTGGAGCCCTTGGCACGGAAAGCCTTGATATCATCCATGCTCACGCCGAAGCCGCTGAGGTGCAGCCAGCTGTAGAGGAACATGGAGCCGTGGCCGCCGGAGAGCACAAAGCGGTCGCGGTTGAGCCAGCGCGGCTCAGCGGGGTTCACATTGAGCAGTTCGCCATACAGAATGGCACCGATTTCTGCACAGCCCAAGGGCAGCCCCATGTGGCCGGATGCTTTGTCGAAAATGGCATCGATGGCAAGACCTCTGGCCTGATTGGCAGCCTTTTGAAGGATTTCCGTATTCATGCGGATTCCAGTATAACAGATGCAGCCTCATTGTAAAGCAAAATGCTGCATCTACTCAGGCAAAAGCGCGGTTTCAGCTCACTTTGATTTTGAGCATGCGGCAGGCACCCAGGAAACAGGTCTGGTAATCGAGTTTTCCATTGGGCAGGGTGGGGATGTATTTCACCGGGATGATGTGCCTGGGCGCCCAGCTGCCGGGCAGGTGCATGTTGGTGATGCCGTAGCGCAGGGTGAGGTAGTCTGCCGGGGCGACTTCCTTGTGCAGGGTGGAGAGCATGACGAGCTCCTCGCCGCCGGTGCGGCTGGGCACGCTGACCACGGCCAGCTTGCGCTCGTTTTCATCCGGGCTTACGTTGAATATCTTGTAAAGCAGTTCCTCCAGCTGCACGTGCGGAATCATCTGGTCGCCCATCTGGGTGAAACGCACCTTGCGCCCCAGGATAGTGAGCAGGCCGTCCGGGCTCATGAAGCCGACATCGCCGGTGCAGAACCAGTTGCCGTGCATGCGGGGGGAGTCCTCGTTGCTCACGCCCAGGTAGCGGCGGGTCACGGCGGGGCCTTTCAGCCAGACCAGACCGGGGCTGGAGGGCGTGGGCGAGGGCTCCGGTGTGTAGAGCCCGGTGATGCGCACGGCTACGCCGGGCAGCGGCGCGCCGATGCAGCCTTTGCGCGCGGTGGGCAGCAGCGGGCGGGTGGTGTCCGGGTCGGCCGCGGGGGCGGGCATGGCCGCGGCGGCAAAGGGGAGTGCCTCTGCAGTGCTGTAGCATTCCAGCACCTGCAGGCCGAAATGCTGGCGGGCGGCCTCGGCCAGGCTGGCGGGCATCTTGGCGCCGGCGCTCAGGCAGTAGTGCAGCTGGGCAAAGGTATTGGGTGTCTTGGCGGCCTTGAGCATGGCGCGGGTGCCGGCGGGGGTGTTGGTGACGAGCGCCACAGCATGCTCCTGCACCAAGGTGCAGAGGCGCTTGCCGGCCGTGGCGGTGGGGTAGGTCACCATATCGAACCCGCCGAGCAGCGGCAGCAGGAATCCGCCAATGAGCCCGGCCGGCGTGTAGGCCGGCAGCACGGAAAGCAGAATATCGTGCCCGGGGCTCAGCTCCAGGCGGCTGCGCAGGCTCATGGCGGCTGCCAGCAGCATGCGGTGCGTGAGCGGCACGCCCAGCGGCTTATCTTCGGTGCCGCCGGTGAAGATGATGGCGGCTTCGGCCTCGGCCTCGGGGGTGGCAATGCTGGCGTGCTGCATGAGCTGCTGCGGGGTGCGCAGCTTGGAAAGCGTGCTCCAGGCCTTGAGCTTCCACGGGCCTTTTTCGGCCAGCTCCTGGTCCAGGTAGATGAGGTCGCGGCTGGGTGGCCAGGAGAACTTGCGCTGCATGTTGGTGAAGCGCGTATCGGTGATGAAGCGGGTGAGGCCGGCTTGCTGCACCATGTGGGCAAACTGCTCCGGGGTGGCGGTGTAGTTGATGTTCACCGCGGTGATGCCGGCGAGCAGACAGGCCAGGTTGGCAATGGTGCCCAGCTTGCCCGGCGGCAGGATGATGCCCATGCGGGTGTTGCCGGTGTGTTGCTCGAGCACGCCGGTGGCCATGACTGCGGCGGAAAGAATATCGCGGTAGTGCAGGGTGGAGTCGTCCACGCCGTCGAGCAGGCGGCCCTGTGGGTTGCGCAGCAGGGCTTCTACCAGAAGCTGCGGCAGGCAGGGGTGCTCCAGCATGGGGTGCTGCTCGAGCTGCGCGGTCTGCGCGCTCATCCACGCGGCCTGGATGCGCGCCCCCAGCTGGTGGCCGGCACGTAGCGGCGGGCAGAAGCTGAGGTGCAGCCGGTCATAGGGCTCTCTGGTGGTGATGGCGGCGTCGAAATAGTTGTTGTACATGCCCACGTACACCGGCATGGCGTGCAGCGGACTGCCATCGAAGAGGGAAAGCAGGTTGGCAGGTATATCGGTGAGGCTGGCGGGAGCCTGCAGCGGCCGCCCCGGCAGCAGCACCACGTGCCGCCCCATCTCTATCTGCTGGCGGGCCTTGGTGAGGATGAAATCGCGCCCCTGCTGGTTGATGGCGCACACAAATCCGGCCGCCTGGCTCTGGCGCAGGTGGTTCATGACCGCCTCGCCCGGCATGAGCGTGCTTTCCACCATCCACGCGATGCGGGCCTTGCCGCCCAGGGCTTTTTCCAGCTCCAGCATGGTCGGCAGATCCACACGGTTCGGCACCACCAACATGGGTTGTGCCGGTATGCTGTCTGCTCCTTCTATGCGTATTTCACTCATGCCTTGCCTGCCTGCGCGCACAGTCTAGCACAAACTCTGCCACCATGCGAGCCCGAAAACAGACAGAACGGAATAAATGCACACTCATGTCGCAAAGTTTGAAAGAAGTGCGCGGCTGATTCCTAAAAAAATCCCCTGCCCGGGTGGCGGGCAGGGGGGGGTAGTGGAAAGCCGGGAGGAGAGATTTCCCTACAGATATGGTTACTTGATGAGGCCGAGCTCCTTGCCGGCCTGGGCGAAGGCGGCGATGGCGCGGTCGAGCTGCTCGGTGGTGTGGGCAGCGGAAATCTGGGTGCGGATGCGGGCCTGTTCCTTGGGCACCACCGGGTAGAAGAAGCCCATGGCGTACACGCCGAGCTCGAGCAGGCGGTTGCTCATCTGCTGGGAGAGGGCGGCATCGCCAATCATCACCGGCACAATGGCGTGGCCGGCGCCGGCGAGGGTGAAACCGCACTGCTCCATGCCCTTGCGGAAGTAGGCAGCGTTGCTCTGCACGCGCTCCACCAGCTCGGTGGATTCCTCGAGCATATCCAGCACCTTGATGGTGGTGGCGGCGATGGCGGGCATCACGCTGTTGGAGAACAGGTAGGGGCGGGCTTTCTGGCGCAGCATGTCCACGATTTCCTTCTTGGCGGAAACATAGCCGCCGGATGCACCGCCCAGGGCCTTGCCGAAGGTGCCGGTGGTGATATCAATCTTGCCGAAGAGTCCGCAGTGCTCGTGGGTGCCGCGGCCGCGCTTGCCCAGCACGCCGGTGGCGTGGGATTCGTCGAAGTGCACCAGCGCGCCGTACTTCTCAGCAAGCTCGTGAATCTTGTCCAGGCTGGCCACGATGCCGTCCATGGAGAACACGCCGTCCGTGGAGATGAGGATAGTGCGGGCGCCGGCGGCCTTGGCTTCCTGCAGCTTGGCTTCCAGGTCGGCCATGTCGTTGTTGGCGTAGCGGTAGCGGGCAGCCTTGCAGAGGCGCACGCCGTCGATAATGGAGGCGTGGTTCAGGGAGTCGGAGATGATGGCGTCCTCCTTGCTCAGCAGGCCTTCGAAGAGACCGCCGTTGGCATCGAAGCAGGAACCGAAGAGGATGGTGTCCTCTGTGCCGAGGAAGGCGCTGAGGCGCTCCTCAAGCTGCTGGTGCAGGGTCTGCGTGCCGCAGATGAAGCGCACGGAGGCCATGCCGTAGCCCCAGCGGTCGATGGCGTCCTTGGCGGCCTGCATCAGCACCGGGCTGTTGGCCAGGCCCAGGTAGTTGTTGGCGCACATGTTGATGACCTTGCTGCCATCCTTCAGGCCCACTTCGGAGTACTGCTTGGTGTCGATATAGCGCTCCTGCTTGAACAGACCGGCGGCCTTCAGGGCCTCCAGGTCGCTCACCAGACGGTTCTTGAACTCGGGATTGTACATGAAATTTCGAGGGGTGAAATTGAAAGTTGGAAGATTCTACTCCCCTTGGTATCTAAAGTCAATGCGTATTCCGGGCGTTTCGTGGCTTAATGGGAAAATATTTCTGCGTTTTTATTGAACGCGCAGGCCGGCCGCGGCGTCATTACTGCATCAGCCCGGAAAACCCCGGCTGCGGTGGAAGGAGAGAGCCGCCGCTGCCCACATGGGATGAGGCTGTGTTTCAATAAGGTAGTAAGTAGAATCGCCCGCATGCCGCTGTTCCGGCGCATGCGGGCGGTTTTGTCCATTTCGAAAATAGGTGATGAGGTTACTGATAATGTAAGAAAAAATTGCATTGTTGCCAATAATGTAAGAAATAAGTGAAGAAAATGCCGCAAAACGTAAGACTTTTTATTATTGCTCCGGCAATTAAAGAATATTGCTTGGACTCAACGACAAATTGGAATTTGTCGGGCTGAAAGCCCGAGGAATTTTGAGCCCGTCAGGGCGACATATCCATAGCGAGTGGTGGAGCGCGTCACGCGTCAGCGTGGCGGGCGTAACCACTCGTACAAACCCAAAAGAAACCTGAACCCC
>JAGBDZ010000092.1 GCA_017937215.1 Akkermansia sp.
GCTAACCCGGGGTTCCGCGACTACGTCGCTCCACCCCGCGCTACTGGCTGTCGCCCTCCGGGCTCAGAATTCCGCGCACTACGTGCGCCTGTATGGGCTCTACAAATTCCAATTTACCGAGATGAGGGGGCTTCTTCCAGAGCGCTTTTTGGAAGGACTTGGATTTATGGGCACTTGCGTCTCTCAGAATAAATCATTGGGACACGTGTGGAATCAGAATGGCAGAAGTAAAACGCACTTGCAATTTCCGCAACAGGGGAGTAGAATGAGCGCGCTATGACAGACGCCAAGAAAGAACTCCTGAATATCCTGCTTGCAAAATCCATCAAGACCGGCCATTTCATTCTTGCCTCGGGCAAGGAGAGTGACTTGTACTGCGATTGCCGCGTGACGGCGCTGGACGCCCGCGGTGCCAACCTGATTGGCCAGGTGGGTTGGGAGCTGGTGCAGGAGGAGATTCTGCCCAAGTTCCCGGGTGTGACTTCCATTGGCGGCATGACGATGGGCGCCGACCCGATTTCCCTGGCTATCGGCATGTACTCAGTAGAGGCAGACGAGCCGCTCAAGGTATTCACCGTGCGCAAGGAAGCCAAGGACCACGGCCGCGGCAAGCGCATCGAGGGCAACTTTGCCGCCGGTCAGGAAGTCATCGTGGTGGATGATGTGATTACCACCGGTGGTTCCACCCTGAAAGCGATCGACGCCATTGAGGCGGAGGGCGGCAAGGTGGTGGCAGCCCTGGTGCTGGTGGATCGCCAGGAAGGCGGACGCGAGGCCATTGAGAGCCGCGGCATTCCGGTGTTCCCCATGTTCACCCGCGCCACCATTTTCGGCGATAAGTAAAGCTCGCATTCATGCTGCCGGTTATTGCAGGGGTGGAGGGGCTTGTGCTCACCGAGCGCGAGCTGGAGCTCTTCACCCGTCTGCAACCGGCAGGTTATATTCTCTTTACCCGCAACATTGCGGATTATGAGCTCACCCGCGAGCTCACGGATGAGCTGCGCCGCCTGACCACCGGGCCGGATGAGCCCATCATAGCCATTGACCAGGAAGGTGGCCGCGTGGTGCGCACGGCTGAAATCGGCGTGCAGCTTCCATCGGCCGCCGCGCTGGCGCAGCGTGGCAGCAGTCACCACATACGCCAGGCCGCTTATTACAATGCCGCCTGTCTGCACACACTGGGGGTGAATACCAACTTTGCCCCGGTGCTGGACCTGGCATCTCCGCATGCCAATGCGCTGCCCAGCCGCTGCTGGGGCCACGGCACCCAGGAGGTCATATCACACGCCGGGGTGTGGAATCGCGCCACCGGTGGGCGCGGTATTCTCACCTGTGGCAAGCATTTCCCGGGCATGGGTGCGGCAGAGTGCGACCCGCACCACGATTTGCCGGTGCTGCACGGCTCGCGCGATGATTTTCTGCGCGAAGCCTCCATGCCGTTCACGGCTCTCATGCCGGAGCTTCCCTCGCTCATGATTGCACACCTGCTCATCCCGGAGATTGATGCTCAGCTGCCCACTTCCCTTTCGCCGGCACTGGTGCAGGACTTCCTGCGCACCCAGCTGGGATACGAAGGCGTGGTGTTTACCGATGATTTGTGTATGGGCGCTATCGCAAATCGATACACCCCCGCAGAATCAGCCGCGCTGGCCTGGCGCGCCGGGTGCGACCTTCCGCTGGTCTGCCACGGTGCAGTTGACCAGCTGGAGGCAGTGGCATCCGCCTATGAGAACCTGCCCGCGGCAATAAAAGATGCCGTGGAGCAGCGCGTAGAGCGCTTCCGGCTTCATATTTCCACCCCTCGCCCCATGGCTTTCATTGAGTGGAACGATTATCTGAAAAACGTGGCCGACTTCACCGCATCGGTGGATGAGGTGAAAGTCGCCCCCGGCTCTCCGGTGCAGAATTATTGAATCGGTAACCCGCAACATGCAGATATGTTGAAACGCGCACCGGATCTCTCCGATGCGCGCTTCTTTATGCATTGACCGTTATTGCGCTAAAAAAATCATTTACCCAGTGCGGCGGACCATGTCTCCGCCTTGAACCCGGGGATTACCTTGCCATCCGCCGTTACCAGGATGGGGCGCTTCACCAGCAGACCATCCGTAGCCAGCAGAGCCAGCTGCTCCTCGTCGCTCATCTCCTTGAGCTTCGCGGACAGGTTCATCTCGCGGTACTTCACCCCGCAGGTGTTGAAAAACTTCTTCAGCGGCAGCCCGCTTGCCTGCCACCAGCTGCGCAGCTCCTCCGCCGTGGGCTGCTGCTCCGCAATGTGGCGGTCTGCAAACTCTACCCCCTGCCCCGCCAGCCAGCTCTTGGCCTTCTTGCACGTCGTGCACTTCGGATATTCGATGAATGTCGTGTTCATGAGCGCACTTTAGAATAATTCTAATCTTATTGCAAGCAAAAAAGTAGGAATTGACAAAAATTTTCTTCTTTCGGGTGAAAAAAGGGGATTCAGAGCCCGTCAGAGCGGTATAATCTCAATTTTCCCGATAAGCGCTTCGGGTCTGTTTCAGTTTTACTGGTCTGCGCAATAAATGATGCATTGTCTTGTTAGTCTATCATCAACAATTCCGCTCGCCGTGGGCTCGCCAAAGCTACCCAATCATTCCTGCTCCGTACTCGCGGCTATTTTACCGCGTGCAGGTTTAACCTACCACAAAATTTGTATAGATTTCAATTTATCGGTCTGCATGGTGATTTCCAGTCTTTTTAGAAGATCCCAAATGATAATGTACATACAAATCTCATTCGTTTACTTTCTAATGAGGCCAATACGTAGCCAATATAGATTTCCCAGACTTTCGCCACCTGCTCTGCGTGTTCCATTTCTTTATGATACGCTCCGGAGTTCCGGCCCCGTTGTCCCCATTGGAGTGAAGCTTCAACAGAAAGCTCGCGGGCAAAGAAAAAGCCACCCGCAAGATCCAGGACGGGAACCGGCTCTGATTCTTGCCCGGACACCCCTGATTCCCAGTCTTGCGGGTGGTATTTTAATTCGTCGTTGAAGCTTTAGAACTGAATCTTGTAGCCCACGGTGGCGTTGAAGTTCGTATAGTCACTTCTCAATTCCATCGAGCCATCGGCAAAGATGCTGCCTCTGCTGACGGGTACATCGATTCCGGCTCCCAGTTCCACCCCAAAGGCACCCATCTCTGCGCTTTCGATGTTGGCGCGGGTGGTCTTGTTGATGAAGCCTACCGTGGTGTCGGTCTGAGTGTCACCAAAGTCATACTTGGCCAGCGCGCGGGCTTCAAAGCCGATGGCACGGTTCAGTGTCTGCTGTCCCAGCACAGCAGCATAGCGGGCACCCAGCCCCATAGTCACGGTATCAAGGCTCTGCTCGCTCACGTTCAGAGCAGCATCCGTGCCACTTTCGCTGTAGCCGTCCACCTCTGTGTGGCGGTAAGAAATATTGAACACCGGGCTGATGATGCTGCGGTTGCCCAGAGCGAAATCGCGGCTCAATTCGTACATGAGACCGAATACAGAGCCATCCGTATCGCCATCATTGCTGTAGCCCATGGCGTAGCGCTTGTAGTCAACATCCATGGTACCCACAGTGCCGATGAAAACATTGCTCCACGCCCCGCGCTGATAGCGGGCAAAGGCGCTTACGTAGGTGGTGTCCATGTCTCCGTCCAGGCTATCCGGGCCATCGCTCTTCAAATCTCCATACATGGCAGTAAGGGCAAGGCCGAACGTGAGTTGATTGTTCAGCTGCATGCCTGCACCCACCGTGCCGCCCCAGCTGGTCAGGGTGTAGCCGGCGGCGGTGCCCTCGGCATCCTGCTCGGTGCGGTTGCCCTCTGCATTCACCCACACGCTGAACTTATCAGGCTTAGTGGTGGTGGTGCGCATCTCGTTGCCCTTTTCGTCCAGAGCCGTCACGGTGATGGTATCGCTGGTGTTGATGCAGCTGCTCACTGCGCGGTTGCGGATGGCGCGCAGCTGGCGGTCTGTATCACCAGAAAGAGCCTGTCCCAGCACAGCGGTGGAAGCACCCGCCACGGCGGCAGCATCCCAATCGCTGAAGGTTCCGGCATGTACGACATCCATGACGGACCTCAGCGCTCCACCTGACGCCAGAGTTCCATTATGGAAAGCATCCGCCAGCAGCACCTCACCTGCGCTACCATTGGACGACGTGGTATTCACATGATCGTCCACATAGGTCTCGGTGTAGAGAATCACATTACCGTTACTGATAACAACAGTCTCCGTCTTTGTATTGGTGCCATCTACAAATGTTACAGTGATTTTATCTGAACTAATCACGTTACCCGTAGACTCGAAGAGGGCAACTTTTTCGATGTTGTCAATAGAATCAACATTCAGGGTAATGGAGACGCCGTCTCCAAGAACCAGGTCTCCACCCTTGAGGTCAAGTGTAGAACCGGAGCTGAAGTTTAATTCGCCACCATTCAGAGTCAGAGCACCAGTAGCAACATTACCACGAACATCGAGCTTGCCATTATCCATCGTAATGCCATCAAATGAGCCTTTGTACATGGTAATCGTACCGCCATCCACCACAGTATCCAGCAGAACACTTGTCCCCTGCTGCGTGATGCGGCCGTCCTTGCCCACGGTGAACGAACCTTCGCCGTCTTCGGCAGAAATGGTTCCACCCAGCAGCGAGAATGTATGATTCACCTCTATTTCATCAGCAAGAATCGTGCTGTTGTTGATAGAGGAAAAGGGTGCACCTGAACCATTAATCACAAGTTTTCCGGTCTGCAGCGAAGATTTCCCAGACAGGGCCACAGTGCCATTAATTGTCGTTGTGCCTGATACGACTACTTTTTCCCCCTGAGCAATGGTCACCGTACCAGCAGTCAGATTCCCTTCAACCTTCAGCTCACAATCCTTATCATATTGGCTCAGCGAAATCTGATTCGCCTCCAGATCCGAATTGACAGTCAGTTTGGCCTGAACGTTGATGAAATTGACAGCAGGATCAGCGACTACCTTTCCAATCGTGCTATCTGATTGAACAACGATTGTTTCGTATTCCGAACCTTTTACCTCGTCCAGATTCGTGTTGCCTTTTGTTTCGTTCATCAACAGGTCTCCGGCTATACTTGGAGCGCTGAGTGCAATACCCATCGCCATTAAACGTGAAAAGAAATGAGATTTCATGACAAACCGTATTGTACAGCATTCCAAATGCTGATGCAAGTCCAAAGTCGCAAACCATTAAAATTAAGGGAGGATGAGTATCTGCAAAAATCTCGAACAGTGTGGGTGAAAGGAGCCGGCTCATGTCTAACAGACAGATTTTCAATGCAAAGATAAGGCATCAGCATTTGGAATACTGATACCACACACCACATTTTGACAACTGAGTCCAGATATATGACCTTTTATCAACACACATTATTGACCAGACGCGGCCAGGAATGATATTCAGGCAATCAAGATTATGAGCGTCCATACCAAGGGCCCTGATTCATCCAAACAGATGGAAGAAACGCTCTGGAGTTTTCTGTATTTTCATTGGAGCGGACATATCATCGTTTTCGGTGGGGCTTTTCTTGCCGCTTATCTGACCGACAATCATTTCATCACCGCCGGAGCCATTCTGCTATTCATCGGTCATCTCCTGATTCAGCTACCGGTAGATATCATCCGGATTTGCCGGCATTTCCGCGAAGGACGCCTACATATCCCCCTGTATGTGACGCAGTACAGCCTGTACCTGTCTTTCTCCGGAATCCTCATTACCGGTTGGCAGGCAAGCTACGCCACAGGGCAGCATCTCTACACCGCTGTGGGTATGTTGATTTACGCCGCCAGCATCATAACCATATTTGTCGGGAAACTTTGTCGATGCACGGGACATCAGTCCAGAAATCGCAGTGAGTTTAATCGGGACTGAAGCCCCCAGCTCCGACAACAACAAATTCGCATCTATCGCGCTTACATCATAAATTTTTGAAAAAAGTGAGAATAGGGATGATATTTTTCTTGCCAGATGGGAAAAGGTGTGTATAATCCCTGCACCATGACCCGCAAAGGTGGTATCAACAAGACACGTAAGGCAGTGGCCAAGCGTTTCAAGGTGACCGGCACGGGCAAGGTTCTGCGTCGCAAGCAGGGTAAGCGTCACATTCTCCAGAAGAAGTCCAGCAAGCGCAAGCGCGCTCTGGGCCGTCCCGCTCTGGTGGACGCTACTCAGGTTTGGGCCGTCAAGCAGAACATGCCCTTCGCTTAAGCCGAGGAACATGGCGCCACAAGCCAAGCACCCGTCCGCATATCGGGCGGCCTTCGTGCAGCCTTCCCCGCGACACACTGCCGGGGATCGAACAGGCGAGACTGCAAGGAGGTGAGGAAGAACAGTCTGTTCAACGCATATAGATAAAAAAGAACTATGGCACGTGCTACAAATGGGCCGGCATCCCGCGCCCGCCGCAAGCGCATCCTGCTTCGCGCCAAGGGCTTCCGCGGTTTCCGCAGCAAGCTCTTCCGCTACGCTAAGGATGCCGTTTACAAAGCATGGCAGTATGAGTACCGCGACCGTAAGAAGCGTAAGGGTCAGTTCCGTCGCCTCTGGACCGCTCGTATCTCCGCCGCCGTGCGTCCCCTCGGTCTGACCTACTCCCGTTTCATGGAGGGTCTCAAGGCCGCCAACATCGATCTGGACCGCAAGTCCCTGTCCGAGCTGGCTATCGCCAACCCGGAGGCTTTCAAGGCTGTGTTCGAGCAGGCCAAGAAGGCTATCGAGGCTAAAGAGGGCGCCGCTCTGAAGGCGTAAACGAAAAGCCCGGTAAAACAAAACAATCATTCCTTAACCCCGGCTGGTTCGGTACTCCCGACCAGCCGGGTTCATTTTACGTCCGAGAGCCCCGGCTCTCGGGTATCGTTCAGGCCGCCAGGCCTGAATATCGACCATGCGGAGCATGGATATCGTCCGCAACACAGGTGCGGATATCGTTCCCCAAAAAGCATAACCAGCCCACAAAGCGGCAGTTGGTAATTCAATCACCATTCCAACGAGAAAAGTCGTGAACCAGGTTTTATCGGGCATGGGCGACTTCTCACTTGCCAGTGCGGCGCGGTTATGCTAAAAGTAGAGCTACATGGAAAAAACACTTTTTCAGAAGATAGCGGACAAGGAAATTCCCGCCGCCATTGTGTATGAGGATGAGCTGTGCGTAGCCTTCCGCGACATAGCCCCGGCGGCTCCGGTGCATGTGCTGCTGGTGCCGCGCAAGCCGATTCCGAGCATAGCCGCCGCCACAGCGGAGGATGCCGGGCTGCTGGCGCACCTGATGCTGAAAGTGGGCGACATTGCCCGCGCCGAAGGCATTGAGGAAGGCGGCTACCGCACCGTGCTCAACACCGGCGAGGACGGCGGCCAGACCGTGCCGCACCTCCACATCCACATCATCGGCGGGCGCTCGCTGCAGTGGCCTCCCGGTTAGTAGATTTCAGCCCCGGCAGCAATGCCCACGCGCCGCAACACCAGCGTACGCAGCTTTGAGTGGGTCACCCCCGATACGCTCGAGATTGAGCTGCCCGATACCCGGCTCCGCCTCTGTTTTCTGGAGCCGGGCGTGGTGCGCTGCCGCTATGTGACCCAGGCGGTTTTTGAAAATATTCCCAGCTATGGCGTGGCGGCAGAATACACCCCCACCCCGCCGGAGCTGGTGGAAGAGGATGCGCCCGGCTATCTGGCTGTGCACACCGGGCGGCTGGAGGTGCGCATCCGCCGCATCGACGGCGGGCTGGAGTTCTACCACAGCGCCAGCGGCCGGCTGCTCTGCGCCGATGCCGAGGGCATGGGCCACCGCCGCTCTGAGCGCACGGGAGATGACCTGGTGTGGGTGCTCAAGCACATGCCTGAGCAGGCTCACTTCTTCGGGCTGGGGGACAAGCCCTGCGCGCTGAACCTGCGCGGCCGCCGCCTGGAAATGTGGGGCGCCGACCACTATAAATTCACCACCGAAAGCGACCCGCTCTACAAGAGCATCCCCTTCTTCCTCTGCCTGAACCGCGGCACGCAGTACGGCATTTTCTTCGATAACACCATGCGCTCGTACTTCGACTTCGGGCACGAGCGCGAGGACCGCCTCCTCTTCGGGGCCGATGGCGGGCACATGGACTACTACTTCATTGCCGGCGAGGATGCGCTGGACACGGTGGCCACCTACACGCGGCTCACCGGGCTGCCGCCCATGCCCCCGCTCTGGGCGCTGGGCTACCACCAGAGCAAGTGGAGCTACTACCCAGAGGAAAACGTGCACCAGCTGGCGCGCAATTTCCGCAAGCGCAAGATTCCCTGCGATGCCATTCACCTGGATATCCACCACATGGAGGAGTACCAGTCGCTCACCTGGAGCCGCGAGCACTTCCCCGACCCGGAGGGCATGATCCGCCGCCTGGGAGAGGATGGATTCAAGGTGGTCACCATAGCCGATCCGGGCATCAAGATTAACCCGGACAACTTTGTGTGGCGCAGCGGTTTTGAGCGCAATGTGTTCTGCCGCCGGCACGACGGCGCCCTGCTGGAGGGCGACGTGTGGCCGGGGCTCTGCACCTTCCCGGATTTCACCTCGCCGGACACGCGCAACTGGTGGGCGGGGCTGCTGCGGAAGCAGGTGGCCGAAATCGGCGTGCGCGGCATGTGGGTGGATATGAATGAGCCCTCCATCTTCCCGGACCGCACCTTCCCGGATGACACGCGCCACGCATTCGACGGCTATTCCTGCTCGCACCTCAAGGCGCACAATGTGTACGGCCAGTGCATGGCCCGCGCCACGCAGAAAGGCATGCTCATTCACGCGCCGAACCGCCGTCCCTTTGTGCTCTCCCGCGCCGGGTTTGCCGGTTTGCAGCGCTACGCCGCCACCTGGACCGGCGACAACAACTCCGACTGGGAAAACCTCAAGATGGCCAACCTCATGGTGCAGCGGCTCAGCACCAGCGGCGTCTCTTTCTGCGGGGCCGATACCGGCGGCTTCCTGGGCCACCCCACACCGGAGCTCTTCTGCCGCTGGATGCAGATGGCCGCGTTCCACGTCTTCTTCCGCAACCACAGCAACGGTGAATACGGCGGCCAGGAGCCCTGGTGCTTCGGCCCGCTCGTGGAGCAGTATGCACGCCTCGCCATCATGGAGCGCTACCGCCTCCTCCCCTACTTCTACACCCAGTTCCACCGCTACCACGCCCAGGGGCTCCCCATCATCCGCTCCCTGGCCATCATGTACCCCGAAAACCCGGATATGTACTGGCGCAGCAGTGAGTTCTTCCTGGGCGATTCGCTCTACATCGTGCCTGTGCACCACCCCGGCGAAAGCGGGCGCTTCCTCTACATGCCGCCCGGCCACTGGTATTCCCTGTGGACGGATGCACCGGCCCCGGCCTCCGGCGAGGAAGTGTGGGTCTCCACCCCCATGAGCCATATTCCGGTATTTGTGCGCGGCGGCCACCTCATTCCCCGCTGGCCGGTGCAGCAGTATGTGGGGCAGATTGCCGCGCCCCACGTAACCTACGACCTGTGGTGGGCGCCGGACTGCGAGGCCACCTCCTGCCACTACGAAGACGCCGGCGATGGTCAGGGACACCGCGTGGGCATGTTCCGCTTCCACCGCTTCCACTATACCGCCAGGCGCCGCAGCATCACCATTGTGCGCGAGGGCGAGGGCAACATGGACCCGGCAAACGATACCGCCACCCTGGCGCTGCATGCCCTGCCCATCGGCGCGCACCCCGCCGTGGTGGCAGATGGCGCCCCCTGCCCCGGCAGCTTCGATGAGCGCCACGTCTACCACGCCGAGATTCCCATCTATTCCAACCACGTGCAGATTGAGCTGTGAAACAGGATACCATAGACAAAATCGTAACCCGGCTTGACCACCTCAGCCCGGAGGAGCTCCGCAGCGTCTTCATGCGCCTGGTTTCAGATAAGGGGCTGCTGCAGGATGTGTTCGACGCCCTGCGCGATGGCATCATCCTCTTCGACGCCGGAGGCCAGGCACGCTTTGCCAACAAAGCCGCCGCCTCCATCTATGCCCGCCCGCTGCGCGAGCTGCTGCGCACGCCCTTCGAAACACTCACCGGCGGCACCTGCCACTGGGATGAACTCTGCAACAGCGGCATCGCCATCACCCGCGACCTGCAGGTGAACTACCCCGAGCCTCGCCACTACCACTTCCACATGAGCCCCATTGCCGGCGGCAGCGAATACCTGCTCCTCGTGCGCGACGACACCGAGCAGCACACCCGCGGGCTGGAAGATGCCGAGGCCGAGCAGATGAACCTGCTCAGTTTCATGGCCAGCGCCGTGGCCCACGAAATCGGCAACCCGCTCAACTCTCTGGGGCTCAATCTGCAACTTCTCCAGCGCAAACTCGCCAAACTGCCGGAAGCCGACCAGGCAAAGCTCACACCCCTGCTGGAAACCGCCATGGGCGAAGCCAAGCGGCTCGATACCCTGCTGCACCAGTTTCTGCACAGCATGCGCCCCACCCGCCTGCAGCGCGAAACCGTCAACCTCAACTCCCTCATCGAGCGCGTGCTGGAAACCCTGGACCCTGAAATCGCCCCGCGCGGCATCTCCGTGCACCTGGAACTCAGCGAGGCCCTGCCCGAGCTCAGCGCCGACTCCGCCCAGCTCTTCCAGGCGCTCTACAACCTCATCCGA
>JAGBDZ010000093.1 GCA_017937215.1 Akkermansia sp.
ATAGAGCTGCGCCTTCTGTCACCCGTTTCACGGGTTCCATATTTTTTATTGCCAAACGAGGGGCTTGCGCCCCTCGCTATGGATATGTCGCCCACTTACGTGGGCTATAAATTCCGCTCGCTTGCGCTCGCCAACTGCCCGCCAATTTCCCATTTATCGGGATGCGGGGGATTCTTCCAAAATGTTGTTGGTGTTTCCATTGCTTACAAAATCTTTGGGAGACGTGTGAGGCGCAGCAGCGCTAAAAACTTCCGGCTTGCCATGGGGTAGTGATTCTGGTAGAATAGTGCATCATGAATTCCCCCCTGCAGGAAAACGAAAAGGAGACACTGGCTGAGCTGGAAGCACGAGCCCACGAACTCGAGAGCGAGCTGGCCGGTATTCAGTCTGCCATTGCGATTCTGCGGGCACGCATGAACAACGGCCACACCCCGGCAACCGGTGTGGAAGTGCCGCTGGCCCCTGCCTGGGATACTCCCATTCCCATCTCGGCGCCGCCGCAGTCCCGACCGGCCGAGGATGAGGGCAATGAAGGCAACATCTACCTGCAGTCGCTGCAGCCTTACCACGCCCTGCGGAACAAATGGCAACTGGGCAGTGGCTTGGAGGAAGCGCAGGATGATTCCGAGGCGGGGGTGGAATATACCCCGCCGGCGCCGGTCGCGACCGAACTCCGGATTTTCGGACTGCTGCCCGACGGTCAGCCATGGGAACAGCGCATTCCCTTTGCCCAGGTGGCACAGGCGGAAGGCGTCATCCTGGGGCGCGACCCCAGCGTGGCCGATGTGGCACTGACAGATAGCAGCATTTCCCGTGCCCACCTGCGTTTCTCCCTGAATGAGCACGGACTCATCGTTAATGACATGGGCTCCACCAATGGCAGCATGGTAAATGGAGAGCCCCTTTCTCCATATGATAACGGGCATTCCCTGCAGGATGGCGATTCCCTGACACTCGGCCAGATTCACCTGCAGGTCGAGTTTATCTGATTTCCCGTATAAATAATGAGCTACACGTTAGCAACATCCGCCTTTCTCAGTCTTTTTTCCTTTCTGGGGAAGGTTGAAAAGAGTGATTACCCCACTCAGGACTTCCTCTGGTACAAACAGCCCGCCATTGTCAAACCGGCTGTTCTTCCCTGGTCCGATGGTTCCACCATGGCCAGGAACCTGCCCGGCAAGCCCAACAAGGACCCATGGGAGTCACAGTCGCTGCCGGTGGGCAATGGCCGCGTGGGTGGCACGGTGTTTGGTGGCGATAAGTGCGAACGCGTCAATCTCAACGAGGTGAGTCTCTGGACCGGTGGCCCCAACCTGCCGGGCAACGGCAGCGGCTATTCCTACGGGCCCACGGCCAACAAGGACCAGTTCGGGTCCTACCAGCCTTTCGGCAACCTCTACATTGAGTTCAGCCAGGAGGGCGAAACCGAGGATTATTGCCGCTCGCTCGACCTGCGCGATGCCATTGCCCGGGTTTCGTTCACCTGCGATGGGAACAAATACGAGCGCGAATGTTTTGTGAGCAAGCCGGATGACGTGCTCGTCTACATGGCCCGCACCAATGCCCCGGATGGCATGGACGCCCGCATCGCCCTCACGCCGAATCACTCAGTAACCTACAGCAAGCAGAAGAATGGGCTTGTCATGAGCGGCACGCTGGCCAACGGCGAGAAATTCGAAGGCAGTCTGGTCATCAAGACCAAGGGAGGTGAAATCAACGTCCGCGGCAAAGCCGGCTCCGTTCCGGTCACAGAATATGCCCGCACCGACAAAGCAGACAGCATGTACGCTGTCTACAACGCCAGTGGTATGCCCTTTGTGGAAGTGACTGGGGCTGACGCCATCATCATCTACGTCTCTCTGGCAACTGATTACAAGATGAGCTACGCCAGCGACTGGAAGGGCAAGGACCCAGCTGCCACCAACAAGAAGATACTGGCCAAGGCTCTCAAGAAGAATTATGCTGAGCTGCGCAAGGCGCATGTAGCGAATTACCAGGCGCTGTATAAACGCATGAGCATCAGCCTTGGCAAGAGCGAGAGCGATGTGGCTTCGCTCCCAACCGACAAGCGCATTGAGGAGTACAAGGATTCCGCCGATGACCCCGAACTGGAAGCCACTATCTACCAGTATGGGCGCTACGTGCTTATCAGTGGCTCACGCCCCGGCAACCTGCCGGTGAATCTCCAGGGTATCTGGAATGACAAGGTGCACGCCGCCTGGGCCTCCGATTACCACAACAACATCAACCTGCAGATGTGCTACTGGGGCGCAGAAGTGGGCAACCTGTCCGAGTGCCACCTGCCCTTCATCGACTTCATGCAGGCCATGGAAAAGCCACTGACGGAAATGACCCGGAAGCATTTCGGCGCGCACATCGGCGGCTGGACCACCCGCATATCCCAGAATCCCTGGGGCGGCGGCGGCTGGGTAAAATGGAACCCGCCGGTGAATGCCTGGTATGCACTGCACGTGTGGGACCACTACCAATTCACCCAGGATAAGAATTATCTGAAGAACGTGGGCTACCCCATCCTCAAGAGCATCTGCGCCTTCTGGGAAAGCTACCTCAAGGAGGTCGGGGCCGGTGGCGAGGGGCTCATGTCCGGCGGCAAAAAGCTGAATGTTTCCCAATACCCGGAGCTGAAGCGCATCAAGGCCGGTTCCCTGGTCTCCCCGAACAGCTGGTCCCACGAGTGGGGCCCGGATGAAGACGGCGTGATGCACGACCAGCAGCTCATCTGGGAGCTCTTCGATAACACCGCCAAAGCCGCCAAAGTACTGGGCGTGGACTCCTCCTGGGCCAGAAAGCTCCTCTCTCTGCGCGACCGCCTGGTGCCCAACCGCGTGGCCGATGGCGGCTACCTGCAGGAGTGGATCATTGACCGCCCGGACAAGGTCACCGGCCACCGCCACACCTCGCACCTCATCGGCGTGTTCCCCGGCAGCTCCATTTCCATGGCCAAGACCCCGGAACTGGCCAAAGCCGCCATGAAGAGCCTGGAACTGCGCGGCTGCAGCGGCGATAACCGGCGCAGCTGGACCTGGCCGTGGCGCACCGCGCTGTGGGCCCGTTTCGGCAACACGGAACAGGCCTATGAAATGGTGCAGAGCTACATCCGATACAATGTGCTGGATAACCTGTTCGGGAATCACCCGCCCATGCAGATGGACGGCACCTACGGCATGACCGGCGGCATGAGCGAAATGCTGGTGCAGAGCCACGCCGGGCAGATTGAACTGCTGCCCACCCTGCCGGAAGCCTGGAAAAATGGCTACGTGAAGGGTATCCGCGCCCGTGGCAATATCACGATTGACATGGAGTGGAAAGAGGGTAAGGTGACCAAGTACAAACTGAGCTCTGATTCCACTGATGAACCGGTTACCGTCATCGTGAACGGAGAAAAGACAAAGGTGACGCCTTCTCCCAAAACGAATGATGATGCTGACAAGCCCAAAAAGAAAAAGAAGGGCAAAAAGAAAAAGAAGCACGCCTAAAAATCTTCAAAGCTCCCGCGGTCCCGCCGCGGGAGCCTCTTTTTACGCGGAAACCGGTTGCGTGTCCCGCTTTGTGCTTGCAAGGGCAGCCGCAACTTGGTAGGATGACCACATGCTTTTTGAGAGGGAAACAGTCACACCGCAAGGCCGTCTGGCCGCCATGGAAGAACTGTTTGCCCGCGTGGCCAAACGCAGCGACGCCGAGCACATTCCGGGGCGCGTGCCGGTGGAGGCACTGGAGGCCTACGGCGACCTGGAAACGCCTCTGCGCTACATGCTGGAAGCTGCCGCCGCCGGCTGCAAGGACCGCACCCGCCTGGCGCAGCTGCGCAAGGTGGAGAAAAGCCTGAACGCCCTGCCGGAAGCCCTCATGACCAGCCTCTCTGCCGGCCCGGAGGAAAACTGGCTGTGCATGTTCCGCCACCTGCTGCAGCTGCACACCCTGCTGACCGATGCCGGCATCGGGACCGATGCGGCGGAATACGCCACGCTGCTGCAGAAAATGGTGCAGCTGGCAGAAAAGGTATCGCAGGCCGCAGCGGTGGAAATCAGCCCTGCATCCATGTTCACGCTGCTGCTCATGCAGGTTGAGATGCAGCGCATCAACCCGCCCCGCAGGCGCCGCAGCACCACCCGCAAACGCAGGAAAACCAAATCCCGCCGCGCCAAAACCGCCGGCAAAAAGGAACCGCAGGCCTGATTTGCCCGAGGTCTGGATTTACTGGGGCTGCACCCGCGCTTCAGCCGTTTCCGCGGCCGGGGGCGGCTGAGTAAAATCGCAATTTTCCAGGTAATAGATAGCAGCCTTATTACCCTGAGCAGCGGCTTTCTGCCACATTTCTCTGGCGGCCGGGCGGTTCATTTCCACCCCGGCGCTGCCGGAATACAGCAGGAGCCCCAGGCGAAGCTGCGCACGCACGTTGCCATCTGCCGCAGCCTGTTCCAAATCAGCCCGCATGCGAGCCAGGCGCTCGCGAATCACCTCATCCGGCGGGTCAGGCTTTTCCGGCTTTTCCTGCACTTTGCCATAATTCATGGCTACGCTTCCGGTGCGCATCACCAGGGGCAGCAAGGCACTGACCCAGAGCACCCCCATGCACCAGATCACCCAGCGCGGCATCTTCTTGCGCGCCGGCAGAATCGTAAAGCGGCGGCGCGGTGCACGCGGGCGCTCACCGCGCTCACGGCTCCGGCGCACAGAGAAGCGCACCCGCCGCTGCATGCCGGCCAGTTCAGGGGCATCGGCATAGCGCAGGTCGCGCTCGCGCGCCTCATCGTACAGGCGGCGTTCATTCTCATCACCCAGCACACGGTAAGCCTCCGCAATGAGTTTGAAACGCTCCTCCGCTGCGGCATCCCCCACATTCAGGTCCGGATGATAAATCTTTGCCTGGCGGTAATAAGCCAGTTTAAGCTCCGCCTGCGGAACCGTCGGTTCCACATCCAGCAGCTCATAGTAATCCGGCCTGGGCATGCAGAGGAACGAGGATTCAGCAGTTTTTCCACATGTGGGCCAGCTCTGCCACGGAGCAGATAGGCTCCCAGCCCAACTCACGCAGACGCGTGCAGTCTACCCGCATATCCGACGCACCTCGCGCGGAAGGCTCAGCCGATTCCGGTGGTGTATCCAGCCCGAAAATCTGCTCGAGTTGTTGGTAAATCTCCTGTCTGGTGAAGCTCTCGCCGCTCACGTTGTAGATACCGTCCTGCAACCAGGGCTGAGTGCCCAGCAGCATCAGTGCATCGGCGGCGTCCTCCACGTGCAGATAATTCAGCACGCGGGAATCCTCGCCGGGCAGGTTTGGCAAGCCTTTCATGAAGCGGCGCACCAGTTCGCAGCGGTCATCCCCATACAGGGGCGCCAGGCGGGCTACCACACCGCCCCCCCCCAGCACCACCTGCTCCGCTTTCAGCAGGATGCGCGCACGTTCACTCTCCGCCCGTGCGGGGCTTTCCTCAGTCACGGTTTCGCCGCCGCGGCCGGCATACACCGAAGTGGACGAGCAAAAGACGATGCGGGTCCCCTGCAACAGATGGTCCAGATTCAGCACCGGCTCCAGGTAAGCCTGGCGGTAATCCTCCTCCGAGCCGCCGTGAGTTGCCGTGCAGCAGAATACAATATCCGGCACGAGCCGCTGCAAGGCATGGCGCAGCAATTCTTCATCCGCCGCGCTGCCGCGCAGATTCGCCACGGCGGCAGGGTCAATCGTGAGCACGTGGGCGCCTTCCTCACGGCAGGCCTCTGCCAGAGTGGCGCCCAGAAAGCCCGCCCCGATAACCCAGATTTTGTGCTCCCTGAGGCTCATGCGCGGTGGGTCCAGATGAGTTCTGCCAGCTCCAGATCGCCCGGCAGGGTGATTTTCAGATTAGCCCCGCCCGGCACCAGCCGGGTAGCAATACCCAGCGACTCAAGCGCCGAGACTTCATCCGTCACCACCAGGGAATGGGCCTTCACATGCTCATAAGCCTGCAGCAGCAGGTCCAGCCGAAAAATCTGAGGCGTTTCCATGCCCCACAGATTCTCGCGGCTTACCTTCTCGGGCAGGGAGTTACCGGCGGCATCCGCTCGCTTCAGGGTGTCCACCACCGGGTGGGCACAGGTCGCAGCGCCGCATTCTTCCGCTGCGGCAAGACAAGCGCGAATGCCCCCCGGCGTGATAAGCGGGCGGGCACCATCGTGCACGGCCACCATGTGCGTGCCGGCGGGCAGTGCTGCCAGCCCGGCAGCCACGGAATGCTGCCGCTCTGCGCCACCATCCACCCGGCTCACCGGCACCGGAAAACCAGCACCGGCTAACCCGGTTTCCTCCCAGCGGCTCTGCGGGCAGACCACCACCACAGCGGCTGCACCGGCCGCCACGAAGGCATCCACGCTGCGGCGCAGCACCGGCACCCCGGCCAGCGGGGCTGCCAGTTTATCAAACCCGGCGCGGCGGGAGCTTCCCGCCGCCACGATGACGGCACAGAACATAGCAAAAGGCTTAATTCAGGCGGGAACCCACCAGCTTGGAAAGGATCTTGCCGGGAGCACGGCCCTCGGTGCGGGTCTGCATTTCCTTCATCACGCGGCCCATATCCTTCTTGGTGCTGGCACCCAGTTCAGTGATGACGGCCTCCAGAATGGGCAGAATCTCAGCCTCGGTCATTTCGCTGGGCAGCAGGGCAGCCAGCACCGTGATTTCAGCCTGTTCCTTCTCCACCTGCTCGGTGCGGCCGGCCTGGGCGTAGAGAGCAATGGCATCTTCGCGCTGCTTGATCTGCTTGCGCACCACATTCTGCTCCTCGGCGGGGGTAAGCTCGGCATTCACGCTGCCCTTGGCCAGGCGAGCCGTCTGCAGCGCAGCCTTCAATCCACGCAGCGCCCCCAGGGCCACCGTGTCCTTGGCGCGCATGGCAGTCTTCATCCCCTCAGTAATCTGGTCGTTCATCGAATTCATAGTACCCCCATTAAACCACGCCTGCGCGCGTATAGGCAAGGCAGAAATGCGTCAGGCCCCGCAGTTCAGGTCAAAAAGAAAACCGGTGACGCTGCATCCATCACCGGTTTTCGATAAAGGGGATATGGCCGTTTAGTCCCAACACTGCAGGTCGGCCGCAATGTCGGGCATCTTATCCTTGGTAAAGGAGGGGTCGGTGATACCCTGGCGTTTCTGGGCGCGGTAGTCCTCCAGCAGACGGAAGGCATACTTGCCGAGCAGAACAATGGCAATGAGGTTGCAGATGGTCATCATGCCCATGAAGAGGTCGGCCAGGTTCCACACCGTGCTGAGGCTGGCCACGGAGCCGAACAACACCATGGCAGCCACGATGATTCGGTACACCGCCAGCACCCAGGTTTTCTTGCTGAGGTACTGCACGTTGGCCTCCCCGTAGTAGTAGTTACCCAGCACGCTGCTGAATGCGAAGAAGAAGATGGCAACGGCCACGGCAATATTGCCCCAGGGGCCAATCTGCTGGCAGAGGGCAGCCTGGGTGAGCTTGATGCCACTGACATTGCTGCCGGCAGGAATACCACCCACCAGAATGATGAAGGCAGTGCAGGAGCAGATGATGAGCGTATCGCTGAACACGCTGATGGCCTGCACTTTACCCTGCTTCACAGGGTGGGATACATCGGCCGTGGCGGCCACGTTGGGGGCAGAGCCCATGCCGGCCTCGTTGCTGTACAGACCGCGGCGGATACCCTGCTGAATAGCAGCACCCACACCACCGGCCAGGCCCTGTTCCCAGCCGAAAGCGTGAGAGATGATAAGGGAGAACACCGTCGGGATTTCGGTTATGTTCATGGCAATGACCACCAGGGCAAGAGCAATGTACCCCAGTGCCATGAACGGCACGATAATGCTGCTCACGCGGGCAATACTCTGAATACCGCCGAAAATGATGACGGAGGTGATAAGGGTGAGCACGGTGCCCATGTAGGAAGGAGGAATAGCAAAGGCTTCCTCAAAAGCCTGGCAGATGGTGTTGCTCTGCACCGAGTTAAAGGCAAAACCGAACGTGAAAATAAGCAGCACGGAGAAGATAGCGCCCATCCACGGTTTCTTGAGACCGATGCTCATGTAGTATGCAGGACCACCAATGAAGGAAGACTCACCCTTAATCTTGTAGAGCTGGGCCAGGGTGGATTCGACAAAAGCGCTGGCAGCACCCAGGAATGCAATAAGCCACATCCAGAACACAGCACCCGGGCCGCCCAGGGCAATGGCCACGGCTACACCGGCGAGGTTGCCGGTTCCCACACGGCTGGCAATGGAAATCGCAAAGGCCTGGAAAGAAGAGATGCGCTCCACGCCTTCCTCACGCTCTTCGTGCGTGCAGTTGCGGAACATAACCGGCAAATCACGCAGCATGGTAATCTGCACAAATTTGCAACGGAAGGTGAACCAGATAGCGCAGGCAATCAGCATGGCTACCAGCACGTAGGTCCACAATATGCCGTTAAGAAAATCGACGATTTGAGTGAATATTTCCATGTTATGGTGTGGTAAGTCCGCAGTAGTCTACCAGTTTTTAATTGAAAATCAAGCTTTTAATACAACAACTCCGCGCTTCCGTCCCGGTCCCGCCTCTTTTTCTATCATTTTTCCCGAATCTTCCATGCACCAGACTTATCCCAGATAGGCCCCTTCCCTCGTATTACTCCAGCATAAACCCCACGGCACTTTTTCCTTGAAAATCAGTATCATTGTGCCAGAATGGGGCTGATGGCTCTGATTCATCGTTTTCTGCATCGCATCACGATGTGGCTGGTCTGTCTCTGCGGACTGGCCGGCGCAGCCTCTGCCGAAGCGGAGTTCACCTTCCTGGGCTTCTGCCTCGGCAGCGATATTCCGGAGGATTACTACACCATCCGCCACTTCGCACACGAGGGAATTGTGAGCAACTGCCACTATGCCTGCCTCAGGATCAGGAATACCAGCAGCGATGTCACCATAACCGTACGCAGCGATGGTTTAAACTTTGTTCCGAACATCCCCCGCCCGCCCCGGGTAAACTGCTTGTCGCTCTGGGCAGATATCAGCCTGCCCCCGGGAGCATCGCTCTGCTTCTTTGCCAAGTGCGACACCTTCGGCTCGGATGCGCATCCGCAGAAAATCACCGGCACCCTTTATCGCCAATCCGCTGCCGATAAGTACCACTATCTGCCGGAAAAAGATTTCGAGGTCACCATCCCCCACCGAGAGCTCATCAGCTTCCCCCGCGTTCATTACAATGATTTAAGGACTGCACTTCTCCCGGCAAATCAAGACGAGGGGACCTACCGACTGCAACACAAATGCGTGGGGCCGGCCGCAGCATATTTCCTCTGCACCAGGTATGGTAGCCGCCCCGTTGCCATACTGTGTCGGAAAGATGGCCTGCACTGCCGCCGAGTTGGAGTCTTTGGCTCAACATGGGACGACGACCAGCTTCTGCGGGTCTGCCTTCTGCCGGGCGATGTCTACATCTCCGAGCCTCATTCCATATGGCTGGAAGTACCGATTGTCGATGGGGAGGGAAAAGAGCACCTCTCCATTGAGGGTTTCCGGCATCCGGAGTTACCGCATGATTACATGCTCATCACCCAGGACCTGGGCATTTTCAATCCCAATCCCCCCGCACCCAGGGCAGAGGAAGATAAGCTGGATATGGAGGAGCACGCCTACCCCGAGGCCCTCACCCCCTGATAGCCGCCCATGGAAACCATCTTCATCATCTGCGTTGCCTGCATCCCCCTGATTCCGGGGCTGCTGCTGGCCCTGCTCAACTGGTGCAGCATCGGCCTCTGGGTGTTCACGGAGGATGACGTCCGCCAAGCCGCTGCCGGCATTCAGTTCACCCGCTGAAGCGCCCCCGCCATCAGGCGGCGGCACCCCAGATGCAGACGGAAATGCACCATTCCATCGCGAGCATCCAGCAGCTCCAGAACCACGTTCTTACCACGCATTGCTGTTCAACTGAGCGTGGGCACGTTGTTCATCATTCTGCAACTGGGCATTACCTCGCAAGGCAGACATGTACTTACTTTCCGGTTTCAGACTGTAGGCCTTCCTGAACCAGGAATCAGAGGCGGTATAGTTGCGGGCATTGCGCTCAATGATACCGAGCACGTAGCAGGCCTCTGCCTCGTTCGGGTTCTGCTGCAGCGCCGCCTGAGCCAGTGAACGGCCCATCTCCCAATTTCCGGCAGCACAGGCCTGCGCCGCCTGCACCACTGCGGGGTTACCTTCCACCTCATCCACCCCCATGCTGTAGCGCACCTGGTGCGGGGTGAGGTCGCGCATCACATCCGCCGCGATATCCTCGGCGGCATCCTCCCAATCCGGGCGGTACTCATAATCGCAGCTCACATACTCGGAAAGTTCGCGGCGGTAGATGCGTTGGTGATTGCAGATGACATCGGCCGTGAGCTCCACGCGGTTCGGATACGGGCGGTCGCGGTGCTTATCATCCCGGGAAGGCTCCACCATGTTCACATGCACACGGTGCAGGCGCAGATGCGTGCACGGACCGGCACCATGCAGGTTGTAATATCCATCCGCCGCAATCTGCTGCGCAAACGCACGGCGCAGCTCATGGCGCAGCGGCCCGTGAGCCTCCACATCCACATGCAGCACAGTCCCGCGCGGCAAATCCACCTGCGAGGGCTCCCACTTATTCAGATACACCTGCGTGGCGCAGGAACTGAACACCCACGCCACCACCGCACAAGCCACTGATTTTACAAAACAACGCATCACTTGATAAAATTAACATGATAAGCCCCGATTGCAAGCACAAAAAAGCTCAATTCCGAAGAATTGAGCTTTTGAGGATTGCGGGAGCAGGATTAAAAACGCTGATATGTCAATCACTTACAAGTGTCATGTGTACCCCTTACGTGTCCCCGCTCTCTTTTCTGCACCCGCCTTGCCTGTTTTGCGTCATATAGCCCACAGTAGAATATTGCACAGGACGAAAAGCGGCATTCAGGCGGGCATGATGCACACCGGAAGGCAGCGGCTCTGATGCTCTGCTTTCGGCTATCGGCTCCGCTCTCTGCTTATCGCGCCCCCTCTGTCTGGGTGACATGGTATCGTGTCGCGTGTATCTGTTCAGCCTTGCCGCCCTGCTGCTTGCCCGCACCCCCTACCCCTTTTCTCTCTGGAGCTGGTTCCATACCCCACCCCGGGCGCGTTTGTGGGCATGCCCCTGCGAGTGAGTGAGGGGACACGCATCCGAAAATTGTACCGATTTCCACAGATAAAGAAGAAGCCCCCGTTGATGGTGCGGCAACACCCGGGGGCTTTTATTTGCTTGATTAATCTTCGCTAAGCGAATGACGGTTTCCCGCCGGGGATTATTACACCACAAAATACAGCCGGAGTCAAGCCGCAACCACAAGAAAAAATGTGCCCCGCCCCGGTTTCCCGGAGCAGGGCGCGGATTCTAACACCGTTGGAACGCAATGAACAGAATCCATATCAGTTGCTCAGCCAACACGGGATTGGCTGCCATCAGGTGCATTAGCGTTTGATTAATCATAGCATTGTTGCCGCCTGATGATTTGCCGCACCAGGCGGCACGCGGAGTGTATCACAGAACAACAACTCCACACAAGCAAAATGTCTGGCTCTGGTGGCGGTGGTAAAGCCCGCTACATGGTGTAGCGGGCTCCAGATCAAAGATAACAGAAAACATGTAATATTCATCCATCGATATTGACGGCACCAAGGCGGTCTTTCTTCGCGCTGCTGGTGGTGAGAACGCGCATATCTTTCTGTGCCCCCCACGCTACCACAGCAATATGTGACCCTGCAAGACAAAAAAAATCGCGCTGTAAAGGGGTTATATCCTCTACAGCGCGTTATTTTCAGCATTTTTTAGTTGCGGGAGCAGGATTTGAACCTGCGGCCTTCAGGTTATGAGCCTGACGAGCTACCTGGCTGCTCCATCCCGCGATTTTATTCAGGTCACCCTGGTGGGTGCGGCGAGAATATACCACCGGATGAGGGATACGTCAAGACCTTTTTTGAAAAAAATGCATTTATTTTTCATCTGAGGGGAAACGAGGCGGACCACGGCGCGAAAACCACTTGACGCACCATGTTGCATCTGCTAGAGTTGGCCGCAATGAAAGGAGCGCCGCCAGCCGGGGAAGACCCTCGCTATCTGCAGGAGCAGATTATCACTTACCTGGGAAACAAGCGCCGGCTGCTCGATTTTATCGGTCAGGCGGTGGGGGAGGTGCGCCGGCAGCTCGGCGGGCGCAAGCTGCGCTGCTTCGATGCCTTTGCCGGCAGCGGCATTGTGAGCCGCTACCTGAAACAGCACGCCGAGCAACTCTACAGCAACGACCTGGAAGAATATTCCCGCGTGCTGAACACCTGCTACCTGGCGAATACTGATACCGTGCGCGCAGCGCAGCTGCCGGAACAGCATGCCGAACTGCTGCGGCAGATTGAAGCCGCCCCCTCACCCGGATTGCTGACCGAGCTTTACGCCCCGCAGAATGATGCAGAGATTCACCGTGGCGAGCGCGTGTTCTACACCCACCGCAACGCCGTGTATCTGGACACCGCGCGCCAGCTCATCGGCAGGCTGCCGGCAGAGGTGCAGCACTTCTTCCTGGCACCCCTGCTCTGCGAAGCCTCCGTCCACACCAACACAGCGGGCATCTTCAAGGGGTTTTACAAAAACCGCGACGGAATCGGCCAGTTCGGCGGGCGCGGGGCCAATGCCCTGCAGCGCATCATGGCGCCCATCTCACTGCCACTGCCGGTTTTCTCACGCTTCGACTGCGAACACCACGTGCTGCAGAGCGATGCCACCGCCGCCGCGGCCACCCTGCCGGAGCTGGATCTGGCCTACCTGGACCCACCCTACAACCAGCACCCCTACGGCTCCAATTATTTCATGCTGAACCTGCTGCTGAAGTACAAGAAGCCGGAGAAAATTTCTCCGGTCTCCGGTATACCGGCCGGGTGGAACCGCTCGGCCTACAACAAGCGCGCCCAGGTGCAACAGGCGCTCGACTCCCTGCTGACCGCTCTGCCCGCGCGTTTTGTGCTCATTTCGTACAACTCGGAGGGCTTCATTCCCCTGCCGGCCATGCAGGAGCTGCTGGGCCGTCACGGCAAAGTGCAGCTCATGCAGACCGACTACGCCACCTTCCGCGGTTGCCGCAATCTCCGCGCCCGCTCCCTGTCGGTGAAAGAATACCTTTTCCTGCTGCAAAAGTGACGCAGAACATGCTTGACGCACGCGCAGATGCGCGTATGATTGAAGCGTGAATCATCTCTCAACCCTTACCAGTTTATGCGCCTGTGCAGCGTGTGCTCTTTCGCTGAGCAGCTGCTACCCGCAGGCCGATAATCCGGAACAGCTTCGCCTGGCTCACGAACAGAATGCCGTTCTGAGCAAGGAAATCATCCGCATGCAGCAGATTATCAAACAGGCTGGCGATATCGAACCCGGTCTGGCTGAAAGCATCGAAGCCAAGGAACAGGAGCTCGCCGCCGCCCTCAACGAGCTCAAGCAGCTCAAGCGCCAGCAGACCGAAGCCAAGCTCCGCGTCATCCAGCTGCAGGACCGCCTGGATGCTTTCCGCTCCAATTTCCGACTTCTCCAGAGTGAAACTGCCAACCTCCACAAACGCTCATGATTTCCGGCAACACATCCACCAAGGCCATGCGCGATAAGGTGACCCTTTCCTGGAGCAACTCCCCTGCGGCCCCCAAGCCCATGCCCAAAGCCCCGGAGCCCGCAGAAAAGCTCGCGGAAAAACTTCCCGAAACGGAACCGAAGCCGCAGCCCGGACCTGAACCTGCCCCCGAGGCCAAGTCTGCACCGGCCCCTGCCCCGGAGCCGGTCACACCCCCTGCCCAGCCGGAGAAGAAGAAAGGCGGATTCGCCGCCGCCTTCTTCGATTTCATTCTGGTGATGCTGCTGCTCGGAGCCATCGGCGGCGGTGCCTGGTATGTGCACCAGCAGATGGAGCTCTACCGCGTGCCCTCCCCGCTGGAGCTGGCCCAGGCTGAGCACCTGGAGCTCTGCAAGCAGCACGAGCAGCTGCAGGACGCCGCTTACAAGGCCGATGAAGCCCTCCACATGCGCGAACGCATCACCCACCTGGAACTCCAGATTGATGCCGTGAAGCGCCAGCTGGCCGAACACAAGCAGGGCATCGAGGCCGAGCGTAGCCGCATTCACTCCCTGCAGCGTGAAATCCGCCAGGAAGACAAGACCTCCCGCGGCGTGGCGAAGAATCTTCTAATTGGCCTACCCGTGGGCAATGTTTCCACCACCAACGGTCGCGTGTACCCGAACGCCATCATCCACCGTCTGGAAGCCGGCCGCATCACCCTGCGCACCCCGCAAGGCCAGGTGCGCTTCCCTGTGGCCCAGCTGGTGAAGGACAACCTGCCCGATATGGCCCGCTACGCCTTCGGCATTGATGACATGGTGGACATGAGCGATTTCGAGGCCGTGCCCGGCAGCCCCGCACCCAAAAAGAACCGCCACGGCAAAATCATCTCCCCGCGCAAGCCCTCCACCCAGGTGACCGAGCCCAGCTACGAACCCGCCCCCGGCGCCCCGGTGGTGGATGCTCCCGCCCAGCCGGCCACCATCACGGTGGAACCCGGTCTCACTCCGGAGGACGACGGCGCCTGGCAGGCCCCTGAAGGTGCCCTGCCCATCGGCGAGTAAATCAGCTTAAACCGAGACAACTTTTATCCAGCCCCCGAAAGGGGCTGGATTTTTGTTATCGCGCAGCGGGAGGCTATTCAAAATGCTCGCAAATGGCAGAATTGAGGCGCTCCATGGCATTCTCCACCATTTCATCCCACCTGTCGCACGTCACCGCCATAGCTTCGATACGCTTGCAGGTCAGGTACAGGAGGCTGGGGTCCCACGTTGCGACTTCGGCGCGTGAGCACATGTCCAGCGTGCGTTCCAGCAGCGCGCGGACACTTCGGCGAAAGGCCGGCTCATTCCACTCGACTTCATGCAGCGGCACCAGACCGCCCACATCCAGCGGCGGCAGATTTCCATCGCACATAAAGCCATGCGGCAGCCCGAAGCGAAGCACTCGCCCCAGCCGCTCGGAGGTGCAAATGATAGGTTCCGTTCTGAACTCATTGTAAAAGCGAGTCATGTCCGGCATCTTCTCATACAAGAGGGTATGCAGCACATGGTGGCAGGGTTCCCAGGCGCATTCGTTCACATGCCGTTCATAACGCCACACCAGCAGCAGGGAGTTCTCATCCAGGTAGGCACAGGGCATGGGGCAGTTCCCCGCTCTCAGTATGGCTGAAAGCGCCTGCCAGGCAGGCTCTCCCGCAAACGGAAACTGAATCGCAAAATATTCGCTCATAGGGCAGAAAAGCGTGCATGGGAACCACCGCCCCATGCACGCTCCACAAGTTAAACTGATACCTTTACTTCTTCTTGCGGCAGCAGCCCTTCTTCTTGGGGGCGGCAGCGCAATCGGCCTTGGGGGCCAGGGTGCGGTTCATCTGCTTCCAGCTCCAGTCCCAGCGGCCCAGGGAGGTGAAGCAGGCGGTGAGCAGGTTCACACTGGCCTCGATATCCACCTTGTGAGCCATCTCGATGCTCTGGTGCACGTTGCGCACCGGAATGGAGATAGCACCGGTGACGGCACCGCCGGCGGTGAACTTCTGCATGGCGCCGGCATCTGTGCCGCCGGCAGCCAGGAGCTCCAGCTGGTAGGGGAAGCCGCCTTCCTCGCAGAGAGCGGTCATGAACTTCACCATGCGCGGGTCGGTGATGAGGGTACCGTCGTACACCTTCACAGCCGTGCCCTTGCCCAGAACCGTGCACTTATCGTGGGCGCCACTGCCGGGGGTATCGAACGCGATGGTCACATCCAGCGCGAAAGCGAAATCGGGATTGATGGCGAGAGTGGCGGCATGCGCACCGCGCAGGCCCACTTCCTCCTGCACCGTGAACACGGCGTACAGGTCGTACTCCGGCAGGTCGCCGGCAGCCTTGATGGCGCGTACGGCTTCAATCAGCATGTAGCAGCCGCCGCGGTTGTCGATACTCTTCACATTCAGGCAGTCACCCATTTCCACCAGATCGCCGATGCGGGTGATGGAATCACCGATGGAAACATACTTCTCCACCTCTTCCTTGCTCATACCGAGGTCTACCACGTAGTCGGTCACCTGGGGCATCTTGGTGCGTTCCTCAGGGCTCATCACATGAATGGGCTTCACGCCCATGCAGCCGGGCAGGTCCTTGGTGCCGTGCACCACCACGCGCTGGGCGGTGAGGGTCTTCGGGTCAAAACCACCCAGGGGCAGAATGCGGATGAAACCGTTATCGTCGATATGGCGCACAATGAAGCCGATTTCGTCCATATGGGCGGCGCACATGATGCGCTTCTCCGAGCTGCGGCCCTTGATGAGTGCCACCACATTGCCCACGTTATCCACCTTGATTTCATCAGCCAGCGGGGTCATCTCCTTGATGACCAGCTCGCGGATGCCATACTCAAAACCGGGAGCCCCGGTTGCCTCGCAGAGGTCTTTGAAGAGCTGGATGTTCATGGCGCCTACTTTACTCCAATCACCCCCATTTGGCAAGGCCAGACTAACTTTCTGACACCATTTTCCGCGCTCGCGTACGCGAAACACCTTGCAATGAGGTAGCAATGTGCTATGATACAGGCATGAACCGCCTGCCGATTCCGCAATATGTGATGGCGCTGGCCCATGTGGCCGCCCTGCGCTCCGAAGACCCCTACCGCAAGGTGGGTGCCGCTGCGCTGGATAAGGACAACCGAGTCATCGGCACGGCCTACAACGGGCTCTTCCCCGGGTTCGATGCGCCGGAGGGCTTCTGGGCCTCGCGCGATGAGCGGCAGAAGTACATGCTGCATGCGGAAATCAACCTGTGCAGCCTGTTCAAGCGGGGTGAGGCCCGCATCGTGGCCTGCACCACCATGCCCTGCACCTCGTGCATGCAGGCGCTCTGCG
This sequence comes from Akkermansia sp., assembly GCA_017937215.1. Lineage (GTDB taxonomy): Bacteria > Verrucomicrobiota > Verrucomicrobiia > Verrucomicrobiales > Akkermansiaceae > Akkermansia. The sequence continues at coordinate 16,964 of JAGBDZ010000093.1, forward strand.
CCCACGGCGTGAAAAAGATATACTACGGCGAGGACTACGCCGCCTCACAGGCTCCGGCCATTGCGGCCATGTACGGGGTGGAGCTCATCAAGGTGGAGGATTACCCGCTCTCCCAGCGTTTTCCGCTGGTGGCGCCGAAAGCGGAGGAACCCGCCTGCACCTGCTGCGCGGAAGCCCCCGGGCTGAGTCCGGAAGAGCGCGCCAAAGGCTGCCTCATGGGGCTGATGTGCGGCGATGCCCTGGGCGCCCCGGTAGAGTTCCACAGCCCCAGCGATGTGTGCAGCCTCTACCCGGGCGGCATCACCACCATGGTGAGCGGCTGGGGAGCCACCGATACCCGGCAGGCCGGCGAAATCACCGATGATTCCGAAATGGCCATCGCCCTGCTCCGCAGCCTGCTCAACGAAAACGGCTTCAACGCCATGGCCACCCGCGCCCAGTATATCGACTGGCTTTCCACCGACCCCGATGACGTGGGCGTGACCACCCGCGCCGGGCTCAACGGGCGCTACAATGCCGATTCGCAGGCCAACGGTGCCCTCATGCGCGTGGCGCCCCTTGCACTGTACGCCATGCTGCACCCGGAGTGGGACTGGCAGACCGCCGCGATAAAGGAATGCAAATTAACCCACATTCACCCGCGCTGTGCCCATGCCAATATCATCTTTGTGGAATCCCTCATCCTGGCCCTGCAAGGCTACAACCCGCAGCAAATTTACACCACCGCCTGCAACCGCGCCCAGGAACTGGATGATATGGCACTGCTCAGCCGCCTGCGCGCCGCTGAAACAGAGGAACCGGAGTACTACCCCCAGGCCGGCTGGGTGGAAATCGCCTTCCAATGCGCCTATTACTGGCTGCTGCACGCCACGGATTTCCCCTCTGCCCTGTGCAGCGTGGTGAACAAGCTGGGCGACCCGGACACGAACGGCGCCATCACCGGCGCCCTGCTCGGCGCGGTTTTCGGCCAGTGCGGTATTCCCCACGAATGGCAGCACGATGTGCTCAACTGCCGCTGCGAGCGACCCTCCCGCTACCGCGCCGCCCGCGGCATGGAAATGCTGGAAGAACTCTTTGAACAGGCCCGATGAGTGCTCCCCTGCTCCAGGTTCGCGACCTCACAGTGGAGTTCCACTCCCGCGCCGGGGTGAACTACGCCGTGAACGGTGTCTCCTTTGACCTGCACGCGGGCGAAACGCTCGGCATCGTGGGTGAGTCCGGCTCCGGCAAATCAGTGACCTGCTCCACCCTCATGGGGCTGCTGCCCAGCCCCCCCGCGCGCATCGGCAAAGAATCCCGCGCGTGGTTCGACGGCATCGACCTGCTGCACGCGCCGGAAAAAGTGCATGCCGGTCTGCGAGGGCGGCGCATCTCCATGATTTTCCAGGACCCCATGACCTGCCTGAACCCCTGCATGTGCATCGGCGACCAGGTGGCCGAGCCCCTCGTGCTGCACCAGGGACTCAGCTGGAAAGAAGCCCGCCGCCTCGCCGTGGCGGAACTCGCCCGCACCGGCATCCCCGACCCGGAAAAGCGCGCCCTGGCCTACCCGCACGAGTTCTCCGGCGGCATGCGCCAGCGCGTCATGATAGCCATGGCCCTCATCACCCGCCCGCAGGTGCTCATAGCGGATGAACCCACCACCGCACTCGATGTGACCGTGCAGAAGCAGGTGCTCGACCTCCTCCGCGCCCGCCAGCAGGAACTCGGCACCGCTATCATCCTCATCACCCACGACCTTGGCGTGGTGCGCCAGTATGCCCACCGCATCCAGGTCATGTATGCCGGCAGCATCGTCGAAAGCGCCCCGGCCGAAGAACTCATCCGCCACCCGCGGCACGCCTACACCCGCGCCCTCATGGCCTCCATCCCCAGCGCCGCGGGCAAAGGCACCCGCCTGCAGACCATCCCCGGCCTGCCCCCCACCCTGCGCGAACCGGTTACCGGCTGCGCCTTCCGCCCCCGCAACATTGTAGGCAAGCCCGAACTCTGCCTCACCGACCGCATCCCCGAGCTCGTGGAAATCTCCCCCGGCCATTGGGTGAGAAATTGTCCTGGTTGCGTAATGTCCTGACCGCAGGTCAGGATATCGTCACGAAGTGATATCGTCTGCCCCGTTCAGGGGCAGATTTCGTCCATGCCATCGGCATGGATATCGTTTCCTGTTCATCATCGGCAAATTCTTTCCCTTTCATTGGGAGAAGATACGGCTTCGCTCCTGCGGTTACGATATCCGGCTGCGCCGGTCGATATCTTCGCTTCGCTCAGACGATATCGCCCTGCGGGCGACGATATCCTCCCAGTGGTCGGACATAAAACAAATAGCACTAACTCCTTGTCCCACGCGCAGCGTGGAGCTACAATCCCAGGCTATGAACCACAAACTCACCACCGCCGCCGGAGCACCGGTGGCCGATAACAACCGCTCGCTCACGGCGGGGCCGCGCGGTCCCATGCTCATGCAGGATACCTGGCTTTTCGAAAAGCTCAGCCACTTGAACCGCGAGGTCATCCCGGAGCGCCGCATGCATGCCAAGGGATTCGGCGCGTTCGGCGTGTTCCGTGTCACGAATGATATCACCCGCTATACCTGTGCAGATTTATTCGCCTCCGTCGGGAAGGAGACAGAGGTCTTTGTGCGATTCTCCACCGTGGCGGGCGAGCGTGGCGCGGCAGATGCGGAGCGCGATATCCGAGGCTTTGCCGTGAAGTTCTACACCCAACAGGGTAACTGGGACCTGGTGGGCAACAACACGCCGGTCTTCTTCCTGCGCGACCCGCGCAAGTTTGCCGACCTGAACCACGCCATCAAGCGCCACCCCGCCAGCGGGCTGCACAGCGCCGCCGCCAACTGGGATTTCTGGACCTCCCTGCCCGAGGCCTTCCACCAGGTCACCATCGTGATGAGCGACCGCGGCATCCCGGACGGCTTCCGGCACATGCACGGCTTCGGCAGCCACACTTTCTCGCTCATCAATGCACAGAGTGAGCGTATCTGGTGCAAGTTCCACTGGGTGTGCCAGCAGGGCATCCGCAACCTGACGGATGCGCAGGCAGCCGCCCTCATTGCCGCCGACCGCGACAGCGCCGGCTCCGACCTCTACCGGGCCATCGCGCAAGGGCGCTTCCCGAAATGGAAGCTCTGCATCCAGGTCATGACTGATGAAGAGGCCGCCGCCTTCCCCTTCAATCCCTTTGACTTGACCAAGGTGTGGCCGCACGGGGATTTTCCGCTCATCGAGGTGGGGGAAATGGTGCTGAACCGCAATCCGCAGAACTACTTTGCGGAGGTGGAACAGGCCGCTTTCAACCCCGCGCAGGTGGTGCCGGGCATCGGCTTCTCGCCGGATAAGATGCTGCAAGGGCGCCTCTTTGCCTATGGTGATGCGCAGCGCTACCGACTGGGGGTGAACCACCACCTTATCCCGGTGAACCGCCCGCGCTGCCCCTTCCACAGCTTCCACCGCGACGGCCAGATGCGCACCGATGGCAACCTGGGCGATACCCTCAGCTACGAACCGAATAGCTACCACGAGTGGCAGGAGCAGCCGCAGTTCATGGAGCCGCCCCAGCACATCTGCGGCGACTCCGGCCACTGGGACTATGCCAATGACGATGACGACTACTTCGCCCAGCCCCGCGCCCTGTTCCTGCTCATGAATGCCGCGCAGCGCCAAGCGCTCTTCGACAACACCGCACGCGCCCTGGCCGACGTGCCGGAGTTCATCCGCCAGCGCCACCTGGAGCACTGCTTCCGCTGCCACAGGGAGTATGGCGAGGGTGTGGCCGCGGCTCTGGCGGCCCAGTCCTGACCGCAGGTCAGGATATCGTCTGCGCCGCAGGGGCAGATATCGTCCCGGGCAAAGCCCGGGATATCGTTTCCGGTTTGCTTTGGCTTATTGTTTCCCTATGGTTGGGAAAATGTTGACTTTTGCTCTTATGGAAAACGATATCCAGCCTCCTGCGGAGGCTGGACGATATCCGGCTGCGCCGGACGATATCTTGCCTGCGGCAAGACGATATCCTCGCTTCGCTCGGACTTAAGGCTCAACCCACCTTCCGTGGTCCTTAATCAGCTGCACCAAGTGCTGCACAGCTTCCTCCTGCGGGATGTTCATGACCACGGGAGTGTGGCCCACGTAGAGATTAATCTTGTTCGGGGCGCCGCCCACGTAGCCGAAATCGGCATCGCTCATCTCGCCGGGACCGTTCACGATGCAGCCCATGATGGCAATCTTCACGCCTTTCAGGTGGCCGGTGGCCTCGCGGATGCGGGCGGCAGCTTCCTGGATGTTGTAGTGAGTGCGGCCGCAGGACGGACAGGAAACGTACTCGGTCTTGCTCAGGCGCACACCGGCGGCCTGCAAAATGTTGAAGCCCAGCCGCGCAGCCTTGTCGGGGTCGGTCTCGCGACGCACAAGCACAGCGTTGCCGATGCCGTCGCAGAGCAATGCACCGGCATTCACGCCGCCGGCCATGGGGGCAGAAAGGGAATCCAGGCCGTTGCAGAGGGTATCCTTGAGCAGAATGCTGTGGCGGGTCGGGATGACGGCGGCCAGCAGGCGGAAGGCCTGCACCACCGGCATGTCGATACCGTCCTTCACCGTGACCAGCGTGGCAGGAGCCTCGGCCAGGGCGGCAGTAGCAGCAGCATCGCGCGGGTCAAGCTCCACCGGGGCGCAGTCCTCGTAGGAGATTTCGGGCATGAAATCCTTCATCACGGCGGGGTTGAGCGCCTTGCAAGCGGCTTCCGGCAGCACCACGCGCACCGGCTCATTCCAGCCCAGGCTCACGCCGCCGCGGGTGATGAGCTCAGCCTTGCGCTTGTTGAATTCAAAGGGGTTAAAGGCATCCGGTGCCTCCACAGCCAGCGGAGCAGCGGGCTGCACCACGCCAGGCTGGTAGGGGGCAGCCAGTTCAAAGCCGGGCGCAATTTCATACACCGGGTCCTCGGTCAGGGAGACGCGCAGGGTATCGCCGATACCATCGGCCAGCAGGGAGCCCACGCCTGTGGCGCTCTTGATGCGGGCATCCTCGCCCTCGCCGGCCTCGGTCACGCCCAGGTGGATGGGGTAGTTCCAATCGAGTCCCTCCTCGGCCAGGCGCTTCACCAGCAGGCGGTATGCCTGAATCATGACCTTCACGTTGGAAGACTTCATGGAGAAGACCAGCTGGTGGTAATCCAGCTCGCGGGCAATGCGGGCAAACTCCAACGCGCTTTCCACCATGCCATCGGGCGTGTCGCCATAGCGGTTCAGGATGCGGTCGGACAACGAGCCGTGATTGGCACCCAGGCGCATGGCGCGGCCATGTTCCTTGCAGAAGAGCACCAGCGGAGTGAACGACTTGCGGATTTTCTCGATTTCCTCCTCGTACTCGTAGTCGGTGTAATCGCGCTCCACAAACTTCTTCTTATCCACGAAGTTGCCGGGATTCACGCGGATTTTCTCCACCCACTTGGCGGCCTCCATGGCGGCATCGGGCTTGAAATGGATATCCGCCACCAGCGGCACGTTGCACCCGGCGGCGCGCAGCTCGCGGGAAATATTCTCCAGATTCGCGGCATACACCTTGGTCTGCGCGGTCAGACGGATGATTTCACACCCGGCCTCGGCCAGTGCCAGCGATTCGCGCACGCAGCCGGCGGTGTCCAGCGTGTCGCTGGTCAGCATGGACTGAATGCGGATGGGGTTGGCCCCACCAACTCCCACATTCCCCACCATCACCTCGCGGGTGAGGCGGCGCGTATACTGGTACAGACTCGGGCAATGAAGCGTGCTCATGACCCAACTTTACTCCGAATGGCACGATTTTTCAAGTCCGAAGCAGTTATTTTGCCGTCAATCCCCAATTTATGCGCGCGTAACACGCCCGCACGCTGATTTGCAGTTGACATTTTCCATGTTTAGATTTAACTTATCTTAAAGAACCCCGGAAAGCTTCCTTCATGAATAAGACCACCTGCCGTTTCCTTCTGCTGCCGCTCGCCTGCGGAATGCTCAGCTCGTGTGTATACTACACGCCCACCGTGCCCGATATGCCGTATCAGGGTACTGCGGGGCGCACCACCTACCCGGACACCTGGGTGACCACACAGCCCGCTGGTATTCAGCAGGCCCCCATTCCGGCCCCGGTAGCCAGCCAGCCGATTCCCCAGCCGGCCAATGCCCCGCTGGATCTGACCAAGCCGATTGTGCCCGGCACGCAGAGCATGGCCCCCATACCGGCTCCCAAGCCGGCGGTCAAGCCCCAGCCCAAGGCTGCCACACCGGCACTCACCCCGATTGTGACCAAGCCGGCCGCTGCGGCACAGCCTACCTCTGCAGCCTCCAGCGCCACTGATATGAGCAAGATTACCAACACCGGCCCCATCCCGGTGGCCACCCGAGTGCCGGGTGACCCCACCCGCGTGTATAATCCGCTCAACCCCAGCAAGACCATCCGCGTGGTGGATAAGAACGGCAAGCCCTACCCCAGCGGCAAGGAGCTGAAGGTGCGCGGCACCAATTTCCATTTCTACGTGCCGTAACGCATGGCTGCATCGCCCTTCAAATCCGTGTGCATCCTGGGCCCCGGTCTGCTCGGCGGCTCCATTGCCATGGCCGTGCAGCAGCACCTGCCCGGTTGCGAGCTCCGCATCTGGGCCCGCCGCCAGCAACCGCTCGATTTTGTCAAAGAAAAAGGTATCACCGAGCACACCTTCACCGATGCCCGCGAGGCTGCACGGGGCGCTGAGCTCATCATCCTGGCCACCCCCATCGGCGCGTTTGAAGAACTTTCCCGCTACATCCTCTCGGCGGTCTCCAAAGAGGCCATTATCACCGATATCGGCTCGGTAAAGGCCTATGTGCACCGCACCACCGGCAGCATGCTCACCAACCGAGGCCGATGCTTCATCGGCTCCCACCCCATGGCCGGCGCCGAAACCCAGGGTATTGAGAATGCCTATGCCGACCTCATCAAAGGCGCTACAGTGGCCCTCACCAACCCGCATGGTGCCCCCGAGGCCAAGGTGCAGCAGCTCGCCGCCTTCTGGGAAGCACTGGGCACCAGCACCTATGTGATGGACCCGGTAAACCACGATCGCACCGTGGCCCGCATCTCCCACTGCCCGCACATCCTGGCCGCCCTCTGCGCCCGCGGAGCCACCCTGGGCCAGGAACCCATGGAAGACCTGCAGCGCCTGGCCGCCAGCGGCTTCCGCGATACCACCCGCGTCTGCTCCGGCGGCGCCAACATGTGGGCCGATATCCTCTGGGAAAACGACGTGGCCGTCCGCGCTGCCCTGCACGACTGCGTAAACGACCTGCACCACCTCATCGACCTCCTTGAAACGCAGGATAAGGAGGGCGTGCGCCAGTGGCTCATCGCCGCCAAGGAGGCCCGCGAAACCGTGCGAATGAGTTGATATTTCCCGATTGGCACCGGCTGCGCAGGGCGCGCTCCATCGGATAACGATATCCACGCTCCGCGTGGACGATATCCGGCTTCGCCGGACGATATTCAGGCCGCTGGCCTGAACGATATCCTCACTGCGTTCGGACGGAAATGACGACCTGCACCACCTCATCGACCTCCCCGAAACCCAGGATAAGGAAGGTGTGCGCCAGTGGCTTATCGCCGCCAAGGAGGCCCGCGAAACGGTGCGGAACACCCTTTCGTCCCAATAGGGAACTTCTAAAAAGTCCATCAAATTGGAATTTGTCGGGCTGAAAGCCCGAGGAATTTTGAGCCCGTCAGGGCGACATATCCATAGCGAGTGGTGGAGCGCGTCACGCGTCAGCGTGGCGGGCGTAACCACTCGTACAAACCCAAAAGAAACCTGAACCCC
>JAGBDZ010000094.1 GCA_017937215.1 Akkermansia sp.
CCTCGCTGTGTTCGTGCTGGTGTTCACCCTCGGCGGCGTGGTCGTGGGTGCAACCTTCGCCGTGCTCGTGCTGGTGTTCACCCTCGGCGGCGTGGTCATGCGTGCAGCCCTCGCTGTGTTCGTGCTGGTGTTCACCCTCGGCGGCGTGGTCGTGGGTGCAACCTTCGCCGTGCTCGTGCTGGTGTTCACCCTCGGCGGCGTGGTCATGCGTGCAGCCTTCGCCGTGTTCATGCTGGTGTTCAGCACTTTCAGCAGCGTGTCCGTGGTTGCAACCTGCACCGTGCACATGGCCGGTGTAATCTTCCACCGAGAATTCGGCGGCATAGGCGACAGAGGCTACAAAGCCCAAAAACAGTTTCAGTTTCATTTACTTAGCAATAAAATCGGGGTTAAGGTACTGAATTTCCACCTGAGTGGTCAGCAGTTTGGAAAGGCAATCGAGATAATTCATGCGGCGCAGATAAGCCTCCTGGCGGGCATCTGCCACGGCAGGAAGCTTTGTTTCACCAATGGCATAGAGCTCTTCCTGACGTTTTTCCGCGTCGGAAAGCTGAGAGACACGGCCCTGCTCGGCTCGGCAGTGTTTCAGGAGAAGAGTCTGCATATCAGCCAGAGCTACGGACTGCTGCACCAGGTCACGCCAGGTCTGCACGGCATCGTATTCCTTGATATTGCGTTCAGCCGTGGCTTCCGCAATACCCTGCCGATTGCGGTTCCAGAGGGGAAGCTTGATGCCTACACCTACACCGACTTTGCTGTTGCCGTCCTCGTGTTCGAAGCCGGGGCCCAGTTCCAGCTCAGGATACTGCTTGCGGATTTCGCGCTGTAATTCAGCCTCGCTGGTATCGTGGTTGGCCATGGCGGCCTTCAGAGAGGGATGCTGCAGCAGTTTCTCCTGCGTGGGTGCAGTCACCGCAGCGGGAATTCCCTTGGGAAGGTGCCCGGCCATCTCTACTTCGCGCATATCGGGATGCAGGCCCAGCAACTTCACCAGCTCAAGATGCTGAGCCAAGTGCAACTGCTCCATTTCCTGCAGTTCCTTCTGACCATCGTTCAGGCGGCGGCAGATAACCTGGTAATCTGCGAACTCCATTTCACCCAGGTCATGCAGACGTGCGGCATTTTTCTGTTCGTCAGACTGCTGCTTTACGCGGTCTTTCATCAGGTGCAGCTTGGCATGTGTGGCCATGACCTCATAGCGCAGGGTATCCAGTTTCACCAGATAAGCTCGTTCCTTGGCCTGCATGGTCAGGTAGTCCGCCTGTTTGTAGCATTCGGCCACCTTTTCAGCCAGAGCCGGCAGTCCGGTCACCGGAATGGTGAGTCCCAGCCCAATGCCGCGGTTCGTGACATCCGCTTCGCGGACCTGCTTCACCTCTGCCGAGATGGAGGGATCCTCCCACAGTCCGGCAAACTCCGCCACTGCCGTGCTGCGGGCATAGCTGAGGCGGGCCTGGTTCAGCTCGGGATTCAGCAGCAGACCAATCTCGTGCAGCTTCTCCAGGCTCATCGGATTAGCGCCTTCGCAGAGGCGGGAGGAAAGCTGCAGCCACTCGGCCGTATCCTGCTGCAGATTCACCGGACTGGGTGAATACACAGCACATGCTGCAAACGCCAGTGGAAGCACACAGCTTCCCCAGAATTTTAATTTCATGATAATATTCAGTTGTAAAATTGTTATTCGCGCGCGATGCGCGCATATTGGTTTAGTCTCTTATAGCCCCGCAAGAGGCCCATGTAAAGCAAAAAGTGCCCACTCCCCTGCAAGAACAAAGGACGGGCCTATTACTGAACCAGCTTTAACAACGCCGGGGTCGCAAATACCCACCATACAGGGGCGGCAGGTTTCCTGTTTCGGAGGAAGCACCGGGCACCACCCAATGGGGCACCTCATGCGTGGCATGGCAGGTACTTTCCACCACTGCCGCAGGTGCGGGTGCCTCGGCACGCCGAGCATCCTCGCGCATCAATTGCATGCGTTCATGCTGGTGGTGACGGTGGTCGTGTTCTGCGCAGCGTCCCTGCTCATGCATGGTCTGCGTCTCGTGTGCGCAGCAGTGGTGCAAGCCACAGCAGGAATGAGCAACACAATCCGCCCCCGGCAACCCATACAGGGCCCCGGACATCATCACCGGCAGCAGCAGAAACATGGCCACAACCAGCAGAATGCGGCTCACAACTCTCACAACAGGGGGATTTAGCCATAGATACTTGAATTTGTCAAGGGTGTTTTACAAAAAAATAACAGGATTTTTTCTCCTTTTTACTTGAAAAAGTTGAATATACAGGTTAGAGTATGAAGTGATGAAAATTCATTTTTGTGGAGCAGCAGAAACAACGACGGGGTCCCAGCATCTTCTGGAGGTGAATGGTAAGAAAATCCTCCTGGACTGCGGTATGTACCAGGGGCACCGTGAGGACCAGTTGCGCATCAACCGCGAATTCCCTTATTTCAATCCGGCAGAGGTGGATTGCGTAGTGCTCTCCCACGCCCACATTGACCACTCAGGCAACCTGCCCAACCTGGTCAAGAAAGGCTACAAGGGGTTCATATACAGCACCCACGCAACGCGTGATCTGTGCCAGGTGATGCTGGCGGACTCGGCCCGCATCCAGGAAAGCGACTGCAAGTTCATGAACAAGATGAGCGCACGCAAAGGCGGCAGCGGCAAGGTGGCAGAAGTCATCTACACCGAGCAGGATGCCGAGCTCTGCCTGCGACGATTCATCAATATAGGCTACGAAATTCCCTTCCCGATTCTGCCGGGTGTCATGCTCACCTTCTACGATGCCGGCCATATTCTCGGCGCTGCGCAGATTGTGCTGGATATCGACGATGAAGAAGACGGGCAGCACAAGCGTCTCCTGTTCTCAGGCGACGTAGGGCGCGGCAACAACGAGTTGCTGCGGGACCCGGTTCCCGTACCGGATGTAGACATCATGCTCATGGAATGCACCTACGGCGGGCGCTATCACGAAGCCCCCAGCCGAGATGACGAAACCTTCTGCCGAACCATCCGCGAAGCCTTGAAGCGCGGCGGCAATGTCTACATTCCCTCCTTTGCGGTAGAGCGTACGCAGCAGCTGCTCTACCTGCTGAACCGAGCCTACAAAGAGGGGCGACTCCCGAATTACCAGGTGTACGTGGACAGTCCTATGGCGGTGAGTGCCACGGAAATCTTCCGCATTCACCCGGAATGCTTCAACAAGGAGGTGTACAACTTCCTGTTCGACGAGCGCGACCCCTTCCAATTCGAGCAGCTTCATATGGTGCGCAGCATCTCAGAATCGCAACGGCTCAACAATCTGCGCGAAAACGCCATCATCATTTCCGCATCAGGCATGTGCGAAGCAGGTCGCATTCTTCACCACCTCAAGAACGGCATCGGCCGTCCCAACAACACCGTGCTCTTTGTGGGTTACTGCGCGGCAAATACACTGGGCCGCCGTATTCTGAACGGCGCGCTGGAAGTGCGGATTCTGGGTGATTTGTATCCGGTGCGGGCTCGTATCGAATCACTGGACTCCTTCTCCGGCCACGCCGACCACGATGAACTGCTGGGCTACTTCAAGCGCACAGGCGGGTGCAAATCCAAGGTATTCCTGGTGCACGGCGAAAAGGAATGCAGCGCTGCCATGCTGGATGCCCTGCAGGATATTCACAGCGGCGAAATCCAGGTAGCCAGGCTGAACACCGTGGTAGAATGCTGATTTCCGCCTCGTTCATCAAAAGCCCCGGTTGCAGGAATCTGCGCCGGGACTTTCAGCTTCATGGCATAAACTTCCAGGAACCGGCCTGCACCATGGTATCGAAGGTCTGCTGGGGAGAAATTTCGCCGCGTTCCTGAGCCATGCGCAGGTACATGCGGGCACGGGCGGGATCCGAAGGTTTGGCCGCATTGCCGAGCTGGGAAATCACAGCCATGAGGGTGTAACTCTGCGGCACCCCCATGCTGGCAGCAGTTGTCAGGCAGCTGAGAGCTTTTGTCATGTCTGCTTCAACGCCGGAACCATTAAAGTACAAATCAGCAAGTGCCATATTGGCAAAGGGCACACCGGCATCCACCAGCTGGCGCAGAATGCGGATACCTCGCTCCGCATCCGGAGAGCAGCCTCGCCCCACCACCAGGCAATACGCATAAGCCACCCCGCCGCGGGGGTCGCCGGCATCTGCCGCCTGGCGGTATAATTCGAAGACACGCTCAGGTGCATACTTCTCCGGCTGCTTATGGTATTCACCCGCCAGCGGGATAAGCGCGCGGGGGTAGCCCAGCAGAACGGCACGGCGGAACAGGCGAATGGATTCTTCCGCATCGGGCTTAATGATTCCTTTCAGCCCCGGGCTGAGCTCGGCGCCTGGCAAGGTGAGCGCAGCAAGCTGGGCTAAAGCCTCAGCGTGGTCGCGCTCTGCAGCCAGTTTCAGGAACTCGTACCCGAGGGCATCCTTGCCCTGGTTCAGGTAATACAAGGCCAGCGAGCAAGCCGCGCCCGGGCTGCCATGCTTGGAAGCCAGGGTAAGCCATTCGCGGCTTTTGGCTTCATCTGAAGGGGCCGTAAATGCGGAGAGGAACTCCTCAACATAGAAATTATTGCGTTTCAACTCCGATGCGACTGCCGCACCGGTGGCACCTTCCTTCTCCAGTCGACCGGAAAGCAGCAGGTAGGCCGCGCGAGCCCGGGCACTATTGGCCTTGCAGGCCTGCATGAGGTATTTCATTCCTTCTTTCTCATTGGCAGGAGCCCCGATTCCGCTGCCGCAGAAATGCGCCATCTCAACCACTGCGGGGATATACCCCTGGGAGGCAGCCTGTTCCATGACGGCGCGCAGCCGGGCGGCTTCGGGCGCAGTTTCCAGATTTACACGCGCAGCCTGCAGCTGCCGCAGCGACTGCCGGGCAAGCCAGGTCAGCGCCACAGGATGCCCCGAATCAGCAGCTTTCTTAAGTAATTGGGCATACATGCGTTCATCTCCCCCGGTGGCATCCATCACCGCTGTGACCACTGGTCCCATGTATTCAGATTGCGAATTTTTAACGGTATCCAGTGCCGCCATGCAGGCAGATTCAGCATCCGCCACCTGAGCGGAAACCGGGCATAAGGCCAGAGGCAGGAGATAAAGAAGCTGTTTCATTCCGGCATTCTACTTCTACCAAACCAGGCTTGCAAGCTGTTTTTGCAGCATAGACGCGGATTTTCCATATGCTTAAAAAACACATTTCTGCCTTTACAATCGGCATCAAGGGGGCTATCATGGGCGGCATGAGCCACACTAAGGTATCGGATAACATGGAAGCGCTTATCAAACTGGCGCTGGAAGAAGATTTTGGCGATGGGGACGTGACTTCCCTTTACTTTGTACCTGCAGAACTCCAGGCCCGCGCCCTGCTGCGCCCCCGCACTCAGGGTGTGCTGTCCGGGGTGGAGGTTGCGCGTGCCGTGTTCAAAGCAGTGGATCCCACACTGAAAGTGGAAGTTTACCTGAACGATGGTGATGAAGTTTCCCCCGGTGCCGTCGTGATGATGATTGAGGGTAAAGCCCAGTCCATTCTGGGTGCAGAGCGTACGGCCCTCAACTTCATTCAGCGTCTTTCCGGCGTGGCCAGCATGACTCACAAGTACGTGAAGGCCATAGCCCACACCGACTGCAAGCTGCTGGATACGCGCAAGACCACCCCCGGCTACAGACTGCTGGAAAAAGCAGCCGTGGTGCATGGTGGCGGCAATAACCACCGTCTGGGGCTCTATGACCGGGCCATGGTGAAGGACAATCACCTGATGACCGATGGCAACACAGACCACCTGCAGGCCTGCATCACCAAGCTCAAGAACGAGCGCCCCGGAGTGGAAGTGGAACTGGAGGCAGACAATCTGCAGCAGGTCGAGGCCTTCCTCAAGCTGGAGGGTGTGGACTACATCCTGCTGGATAACATGAGCAACGAAGATATGCGCAAGGCTGTGGAAATGCGCGGTCAGAACGGCAAGCCCTATTTCGAAGCCTCCGGTGGTCTCACCCTGGCTACGGCTCCGGCTGCAGCCGAAACCGGTGTGGATTTCATGAGCTTCGGTTGTCTCACTCACTCGGTTCCGTCTCTGGACCTGGGGCTGGATTTCACCGTGGAGCGCTGATCTGCCCCGCATGCTCACCCCCAAGGAAGCACTTATCACGCTCAACCTCATTCCCGGCCTCGGTTCAATGAGGATTCAGGCACTGCTGGAATTTTTCGGCAGTGCCGAACTTGTGCTCAGCGCCCCGGAGAAAATGCTGGCCATGGTGCCGCGCATCGGTCCGCGACTGGCCGCCGCCATCGCAGACTGGCGCAACTGCACCAATGTGGAAGCCGAGCTGCAATGCGCCGCCGATTACGGGGTGCGGGTGGTCACGCTGACCGATGCAGATTACCCGGATTTTCTGCGACGCATGAGCGACCCGCCCATTGTGCTTTACGTGCAGGGTGAATACAGAGCAGCAGACAGTGACCGCAGCGTGGCCATTGTGGGCACCCGCCAGGCATCTCCCTATGGAGCAACGACGGCGCGGCGCTTCGGGCGCGAACTGGCGGATGCCGGCTGCACCATTATCTCCGGTCTGGCACGGGGCATCGACACCGCAGCCCACTGGGGTGCGCTGGATGCCGGTGGCCGCACACTGGCCGTGCTGGGATTCGGCATGGCCTCCCTCTATCCGGAAGAAAACGCCGAGCTGGCAAACCGCATCTGCGCGGGGCACGGAGCCTTGCTGAGCGAGTTTCCCATGTACATGCGCCCCAGCCGCACCACCTTCCCGCAGCGCAACCGCATTGTCGCAGCGTGGAGCCGGGCCACCCTGGTGGTAGAAGCGCCGGAGCGCAGCGGGTCTCTGCACACGGCCAACATGGCCGCCAGCGACTATGGCAACACGGTTTTCGCCATTCCCGGACCTATCAACCAGATTGGCTCCAGCGGATGCCACTCCCTCATCCGGGATGGCGCCACGCTGTGCACCTCACCTCATGAACTGCTGGCCGACATGGGATGGCTCAACACCCACCGGCAGATGGAACTGTTTACTCCGGAACCGGTCGAAAAGGAAGTTCCGGCACTGCGCCCGGCGCTGACCGATGCAGAATCTTCCGATATTCTCCGGGCTCTGGCAGACGGGCATGACACGCTGGATGCACTCTGCACCGTTCTGGGCAGAGGAGCACACACTATCACCCCTATCCTGATGCGTTTGCAGATTGAGCGACGCATCACACCCCTTCCCGGCGGGCGTTTCTGCATCACCCGGTGAACGCACTTTAGACTTGCAAATCAGAAGGGGGTGACATAGACTCTGCCGCCATGCGTTTTATTGCCGCCACACTGACGCTCTGCTCGATTTTCTTAGCCTTTGCCCCGGTTCCCGTGGTGGCAGCATCTCCTTTCGCCCAGAACCAGAAGCTGAGCGGCCACAGGCCAGCACCCATTCCTGCCGAGGCACGCAAAGTGCGTCGCCCCTACGCCGGCGGTCTGAATCCCTCACGCCCGCTGCGCACGCCCGACACCCCTGCACCGCAACCCAACTGCGCGGCCGTCTGCGTGATTGATCCATACAATGGCAACGTGCTCTACGGATTCAATGCAAACACGCGCCGCCAGGTGGCCAGCACGCAGAAAATCATCACCGCTCTGTGTGTATGCGACACTAAGGACCTGGACAAAATGGTGACCATCAAAGCCTCTGATCGACTGGCTCCCCCCATCCGTCTCAACCTGCGTGCCGGCGAACAATACTCGCGACGCGATTTGCTGCAAGCCATGCTCACCGGCAGTTTCAACGACGTAGCAGTTTCACTTGCGCGCGACTGCGCCGGCAGCGTGGATGCCTTTGTAGACCGCATGAACGCCCGCGCACGCCGCATGCGCATGTACAACACCCATTTTGAAAACCCGAACGGGCTTCCCGCCCAGCAGTATTCCACCGCATACGACATGGCTCTGGCGGCCTGCTATGCGTACAACAACCGCACCATCCGCAGCATGATCAACATCCCGGCCTATGAATTCCGCCGGAATAATGGTCAGGTGCGCATGATTCGCTCCACTAACCGCCTGCTGACCTCGCACCCCTGGGTACAAGGCATGAAAACCGGCTACACTAACCTGGCCGGTAAGTGCCTGATATCCTGTGCCTCGGCCAATGGTCGCGCCGTCATCGTAGTGGTACTGGGCAGCACCAGCCGCAAAATCTGGGGTGAATCACTTAAATACCTCCGCTGGGCACTGGACGCGGCCTGATTTATCAACGGCGATTCATTGCCGTACAAATTGCTGTCTGCACACTGTTTTTTCCTTTTCATCGCAGAAAAAATGGCTATAATACTTCGGTAGTATAGCATGCCCGGTTCCAACAACAGAAAACGAACAAAAAAACGAGCAGAGGAGGAAACTTCCCTGTGGGGCTTTCTGTTCAACAACAATGAGCAGGGACAGGATATCACCAAGAGTGCATTCTTCGGTCATCCCGGTGAAGAGGAAGATTCTGAAGAAGCTCCGGAGCAGCGGCACTGGCTGCACGAAATCTGGAGAAGGTTCAATTTCTGGAGCATACTTGCTATCACCATCTTCCTGGCTTTCACCACAGTGCTGGTCAGCGCGGTGCTGAGCATGTGGACCCCGCAGAATATGCGGGACATTGCCGGATATTCCGACAACGGCAGCGCACGCGACATTACCGCCCTGCTCCGCAATGCCAATGGTCAGGAAATCAGCTTTACAGAGGCGGAGATTAACCGTTATCTGCGGGAAACCTGCCGCATCCGCCAGACCGGCGTCTTCTCCATCATCACCCACGGCCACGGCATCGGGCTCCGCATCCACGATGGATATGCGGAACTGGTCATCGACCGTATGATTGGCGCCAACATTCACCAGACCACCTCCGTGAACCTGAGTTTTCGACAGGAAACTGAGCATGGGCGCCCCGTGCTGAAAGTTGATTTCAAGAGCACCACGCCACTTGCCGGCGATGTGCAGCACGGCGGCAGCATTGGTACTTTCGGCATTCCGGACCGCCACATCAGCATGTTGAATCCGGCGCTTCGCACACTGCTGGACTGCTACCCGGAAATTGCCGGTATCGTGGAAGAACACGGCTACTGCCCCTACTTCAGCAAAGGCCAGAACGGCAACGAAAGCCGTGTCCGTCTGGTCCCCTACCGACCTTCATAACTTACACAACTCAATTTCAGCACACACCATGACCGCACGTCGACTGATTCTGCCTTTCGTAGCAGCATGCTCCATGCTCAGTCTCAGCTCCTGTATTTTCCAGCAGATTGCCAGCAATTTCATCCGCGACGAATACCCGGGCGAACGTCCGCCGCACGTCATTGCTGATATCAATGGCAAACCGGCCAGCAACAACTGGATTAAGGTCAACCCCTACGATTTGCCTCCCTCGGGGCATCTCAATGGCCGCGTAGAATATGCAGATGATGGTCTGCCCTATGGGCTGCCCTGCGAGTTCTCCAACATCCTGGTTTCGCCCTACGAGCCATACTACCAGCTTGACTACAGCAACAGCAGCGTGGGTGACAAGGTGTGGGACCCCTATACCCGCAAGCCCTTCTACGTACCTCGTTTCCTGACAATCAATTAATAGCTGTTCGTTATGAGTACCGATACTCCCACGAAAGCCACGTTTGGGCAAAAGGCCGGCGCATTTGCCTACAAGGTTTTCTGTGGCATTCTGCGGCTGCTGGATATCCGGATTGTTGCCATCTTCGGGCGTTGCATCGGTTACCTTGTCTGGGCGGCATTCCCCGGCCGCAGACGCATTGTTGCCCGCAATATGCGTATCGTGGCAGATCCCATGCTGCGAGGCAGCAAACTATCTGCACTGGTGCGCCGCAACATGGTACGCACCACTATGAACATGGCCTGCACGTTCAAGACAGGTCTGATGACGGACAAGGAATTCCAGCGTTCCGTCGCGCTTAGCGGTGCTGAAGAGTTTGAAAGACTGGCAGCCGGGGGCGACTGCGTGATTGGCTGCATTCCGCATGCCGGCAACTGGGAAGTTCTGGCCCGCATCCGACCACTGTTCCCGAAAGTGAAGCGCTTCGGGTCCATGTACCGTCGGCTGGATAATCCGGTTCTGGAGGAGATCGTTTACAAGAGCCGCACGCGTTACGGCTGCGAAATGTTCAGCAACAAAAAGGGGCTGAAAGAAGTATTCCGTCTTGCAAAGGATGGTGGCATGCTGGGCGTACTGAGCGATCAATTCACCAAGCAGGGCTTCTTTGTACCCTACTTCGGCAAAGTGACCGGCACCACTCCGCTTCCCTCTCTCATCTACAAACGCTGCAAGGGTCGTGGTCATCTTTTTGCGGTATCCACCCGCAACACCGGTCTTGGCAAATGGGAGGCTGTACTGGGGCGTGAAATCGAAATACCGGAAGGCGATTTGGACACAGCTGAAATCACCCTGCTGGTAAATCAGGCACTGGAGGCCGTGCAGAAGGAAAGCATCATCGACGGCTTCTGGATGCACCACCGTTGGAAGTCGTTCGGTCGATTCTCCCCGAACCTTGATGAAAAGCAGAAAGAGCTCATCAGCAAGCACTACACCCTGCCGTTCCGCATCATCATCTGCGTGCCCGAGGCGTTTGAAGAGGCCGTACTCACCATTCCTTGCCTGCGCGAGCTCCGTGGCTGCCGCCCCGACATGCAGCTCAACATCGTCTGTCCTGCGGCTCAGCAGGCATTCTGGAGCACACAGGAATACGTGGCCCATGTCGTGACTGATGAGCACCCGGTCGCCCAGCTGGAAGCCGATGAGTTGTACAAGGATGGGCCCTACGACTACCTCTTCATGTTCTCAGAGAACCGCAAATGCTTCCGGGACCTGCAGAAGCTCATGCCTCTGTACTCCAGCGGTTTTGCAGACAGTCCTTTCCGCAAGAAGCTCAACAATAAGTTTACCCTGCCGGTGGGCACAGCTCCCAACCACCGCTGCGAGGATTACCTGCTTCTTGCCGCCAGACACATTGCCCTTACAGGCGAGGGCTACGCAGATGCAGCCAAAGGCAACCAGACCGCCTGTGAGAACTTCATTGCGCCATTCTCCACCCTGGGTAAAGCAGATACCTGGCCGGCAGAACAATGGCAGGAGCTCATTGCCCGTCTGGATGGTAACGCCACTCTCCTTGCCTTCGAACAAGATAAGCCAGAAGCAGAAAAACTGGCCACGGCCTGGGGTATTCCCTGCAAGCTGGTGCGCCCCGAGACGGTGGCCGATGTGCTGGGGCCGAACTGCCGGCTCTATGCGGTGGATGGCTTGCTGCCGCAGCTGGCAGCGCTGGTGGGATGCCCGAGCCGAGTCATCATGTGCAGCCGACTGGCGGCTGTATATGGGCCGGCCGGAGATGGGCACAAGACCTTCACGCAGCATGAGCCGTGTCACCCATGTTACCGACAGGAATGCGACCAGCAGCCTCCCTGCTCCGCCGGGGTTACAGTCGAGGAGCTCCTCTCCTGATAAATCAGAAAGCCGCGCAACTCCTGGCGCGGCTTTTTCATTTCAGCTCTCCTCGGGGGCCAGCATGAACAACAAGCGGTCAACGCCGTAATGCGTCACCTCATTCCAGAGGCTCTTTTCCATTGCAGCGGAGTGGCTGGCGCGCTCCTCCGGGCTCATATTTTCCACTGCTTCCTGTCCGTAATATTCGGCCAGTGAGCGATTTGCCAGTCGGGCCACCAGTTCCTCCCAGAATGTGGCATCGCGGTATTCATCCAGCACATCGGAATAAAAGGCATTCTCAATATACGGACGCTTGAAAAACCAGTAGCCGCAATCCGGGTTCAGTTCCATATCGCGGGCGATGGAGGGCACGGTGCGCCCCGCCTTCACGAGCGCTACCAGAAGCTTCTGCCAGGCATCAGCTCGCGGGTTGCGGCCATCCGGCATGGCCTGTCCCAGCACAGTGAGCGACATTGCACAGACCTCTGCGAGGTCGCGCATCTCCTGCTCCGACAGTTCGAGGGTAACCTTGCCCATACGTCCTTACTCCAGCCCAAGCTGCATGCGGGCCTCTTCCGTCATCATCCCCTGATTCCAGGGCGGGTCCCACACAAACTCAATATCCACATTCTGCACACCGTCCAACGCAGCAATTCCCATCTCAGCCTCTGCCATGATATGGGGTCCCATACCGCAGCCGGGAGCCGTCAGCGTCATCTGCACACTCACATGGCTGCCACCTTCTTTCTGCGGAATAATCTCTACCCCATAAATCAGGCCCAGATTCACGATATCCACCGGAATCTCGGGGTCGTAAATATTGCTGAGAACCTTCCAGACGCGTTCCTCCAGGGTCAGATTCTCATCGCTTTCCTGCACCACCTGGGAAGAAGCAATGATGCCGGCGCGGGCCGCTTCCTCGCGAGAAATACGCACCAGCCCCACATCCGTAGCGGCGGTGATGGAATTACCCAGCATCTGGGTCACATAAATGCGCGACCCCTCCGGCAAAATAACAGCATTGCCTGCGGGAATCTGGATGGCGGCGGTCTCGGCCTCTGTAATCACTTCCTGGTTCAACATGGCGCGCGGCAATTATGGCAGAAAATGCCCTGCATGCAAGGCAAATCTGATGAGATGACTCAAATCTGCTGCAAAAGCCAGAGAGCCAGGTCATGATAAGTAGTGTAGATATCCTGCGCGCAGGTCAGAAAATCGCGGGCATAGCCGCGCAGACTGATGACCCCGAAACAGCGCAGCACGAGAAGCAACGCTGCAATGTTCGTGAGCATGATAATCATGAAGGAAAGCACCACGCCATTCTCCAGCAGATCCGGTTGCTCACGAGGAATAACCCACAGGGTCCAGTAAATATGGAAGGCCCACCAGAAACCGAATCCTGCATAGAACCACGCCTGGTAGGTCTCGAACGGCACAATCCAGTTTGCTACAAAAAAGCAACCCAGCCACAGCAGCATCCAGAGCGGCACAAAGTACGGCGAGAGTGCCACGAACAGGTTGTCTGTATCAGTATCAACATAGCCGCCGTCCAGATCCACGCTCACCGCCTGCACCTTACCGAAACACATCAGCGCCGCCAGCGCGTGCGTCAGTTCATGCCCGGCCACGTAGGCAAACATCAGCATGGGGTCAATGAGGCGGAAGAATTTGATAGCCATGAACACCAATGCGCCCAACACCGAAAACCACACAGGTTCGCTCTGCCAGAAATCAAAATTGCCCACTACCGGTGCAGCATGATACAACTGCTGCAGCAGCGCAAACACCATCACCACGGAAAGAGGCAGCAGCACAAGCAGACCGATTGCGGCGCGTATCACTTTCTTCCACCCGTGCACAGGCTGCCAGTCATCTGCGTAGTCGGCTTCATACACCGGCTCAACCGACTGCCAGTAAGCAGCCTGCACCCGCCAGCGGCGCACCACACTCACAGGAGTGGTCTTGAGGTGCTCCACCTCATGCGGTTTAGCCACCGGCACGCGCCAGTCGCCGAACTCGGGTTCCCGGGTGCGGCGGCGTCTGGTGGTCTGTCGGGTGGGCTTCATATCTGCGCAGCAGGACGAATATCCTGAATGGAAATCGAAAGAGTGGTACGACCGCGCCAGACATTGCGGTCAATGGTGAAAGCAATATCCCACGGCGGGTCCGGCAACCGCACAGAACCGCCGTTGAAATACATAGCATCGCATTCGCAGGTTCCCTGACGCAAGCCCAGACGCAAGTGATTGCCCTGCAAGTGGCGAGGGGCATCCGTCAGCATCACGTTGCGGCTCATGAACACAGGCTGTGGGTTCGAGTTGCCAAATGGCTCCAGCAATTCATAGCTGTCCAGCAAATCAAGCGTCAGCTCGGGGAAGGTCACCTCCGCGTCCACATTCAGCACCGGGGTGAGCTTGTCCGGGTCCACACTTTCCTGCACAAAGCGGTTGAAGCGCTCCCTGAACGCATCAATCATGTCCTCGTGAATCACCAGGCCGGCTGCCATATCGTGCCCGCCGCCGGAAATCAGCGTATCTGCACAAGCGTGAATGGCCTGCACGAGCGACACTCCGGGAATGGAACGCCCACTGCCTTTGCCAATGCCGTTTTCATCCAGAGAAATCACAAAAGTGGGCTTGTGGTAGCGACGCATGAGCAGCGAAGCCACAATTCCCACCACGCCCGGGTGCCAGGTGCGGGACCCCAGCACGATCACACTGTCGCGACTGGGCGAGAAATTCTGAGCCAGCATCTCCATGGCCTCGTGGCGGATTTTCTCCTCCTCCTGCTGGCGGGCGCGATTGTGCAGCTCAAGACGCTCGGCCAGTTCCATGGCCATCGCGGTATCACGAGTCATGAGCAGATTGAGCGCATCCAGGGGGCTGTCCATGCGTCCGGCGGCATTCAACCGGGGGCCGATACGGAAGGAAACATGACTGGCACTGGGGCGGCGATTCAGATTCGTCACACGGTTGAGCGCCTGAATACCGATATTGCCTCCGCTCTCCATTACCCGCAAGCCGTGGCGGGTAAGCAGGCGATTCTCCTCCACCAGCGGCACTATATCAGCCACGGTGGCGATTGCCACCACATCCAGGTGCTGTTTGAGGTCGAAATCCGGCAGGCGGCGAATCTTGAGCATGGCATGCGCCAGCTTGAACACCACTCCGGCGCTGCAGAGATAGGTGAAGGGACTATCATCTTCCAGTTTTGCATTCACCACGGCCACCGCCGGGGGACGCCCCTGGGTACTGGCCTCGTGGTGGTCCAGAATCACCACATCAATCCCCTGTTCCTGCAGCCACGAAACCTCCTCCACCGAGGAGGTGCCGCAGTCCACCGCGATAATCAAATCCGGTTTCTCGCCGCATTTGGCAATGGCATTCGCCATGCCCTCCTCGCTCAGGCCGTAGCCTTCCCGGGTGCGCACGGGGATAAAGTAATCGGTGCGGATGCCGTAGGCCCGCAGAATGGAATACAGGAGCGTGACAGAGCTCACGCCGTCCACATCGTAGTCACCGTAGATGCAGACGTGCTCGCCGTTGTCTGCCGCGCGGAAGATGCGCTCAACGGCTGCATCCATCTCCCGCATGGCGAAAGGGTCTCCCAGATCCGCTAGCCTGGGTCTTAGGAATCGTTGTGCCCTATCCCGGCCGGAAATGCCCCTCTGGGCCAGCAACTTACGAACCAGCAGCGGCAGCTGTGCGTTCAGTTCCTCTCCAAAGTCCACACTTCCGTCCATTGGGCGTAATTCCCAATTGAACTTAGTACTCATGGGGCGATTTTACCATTTCCCCCTATATGGCGTCAAGTGTGAAATAACAGGATGCACAAGGCAAAATTACGGCTTGAGTGGTGGGCATAATGTGGTACAATGCGCGCATGAGCTTCCTCCGCACCCTTCTGCTGGCTTCCCTGAGTAGTGGTATCCTGCTTTCCGGCTGCCGACCGCCGGAACAGGGACACGCCACGCCACAAGCCGCCGAGGAACTGGCGCAGATTACAGCTTACCTCCCCGAAATCGGAATCGACGAAGTGCTGGAGCTGCCGGATGCGCACGAGATTTTCACCCTCATGGCCGATTTTGCCACCACCCCGGATGCGCGGCGCACCATGCCGGCTTCGGGTATCAGCATGCTGCACCTGGCCTGTCTTTTCAAGAAAGCGGAACTGGCGCGCTGCCTGCTGCTGGATAAAGCAGATCCGAACGCCGCCACCGCCGTGGGCGACACCCCATTAGCGCTGGCTGTCTCGATGCGCGGAGTGGAGGACGATTCGGTGGACGATGCTGCCGTCATCCGACTGATTGATACGCTTATAGCCGGCGGGGCTGATGTAACCCGGAACGCACCGGGTGATTTACCACTCATCAACTACGCAGGGCTGAGCTGCTACAGCGAGGGCGTATTCCTGCACCTGCTGGATAAAGGATGCCCCACAGATGAAACCACCTGCCAGGCACCGGCCATGATGGGCTGGAACACCGCCCTGAAACGCATGCTTGACCAGGGTGCAGGCAATGCACCGGGAGCACTTGACACCATGCTGCTCATGGCGGCGGCCAATCTGCATGCCGATACCGTGCAACTGCTGCTGAATGCCGGGGCCGATGTGAACGCCCATCAGCTCAGTGGCACCACGCCGCTGCTGGAGGCGGCCGGGCACCTGCTCTCACCGGCAGAGGAGGAAGAATCAGCCCACCGGCGTGCCATTCTGGAAGTCTGCGCCCTGCTCATCAAAGCCGGAGCCGACCCGGAGCTGGCTGAAATCCGCCAGGATGGTTCACCTGCCTTCCGGGCTTCCGATATCCTCACCAAAGATGCCGATATCATTGCTGAGCTGCGCGAACTCGGCGTAGAGATGAAAGAGCCAGAAATCCGCTTCACCAGCGGCATCTCACTGCTGGAGGAAGTAGGCAAGGCCACCGTTCTGGAGCGAGTGCCCCCGGCCGAGTCATTTGACGCCATTGCCACAGTGCTGACTCCCACGCCGGAAATGCAGGCACATGCCAGCTACCACGATGTGCTCCCCATGGCGGTGGAGCTGCTGCACAGCATCGATGCAACCAAAGCCTCGCAGCGCGTGGCCGCCATGCCGCTCTGGACCGGAGCCGAAGCATGGAACAAGGGCCACGGAGATTGCCTGCTCCCCGCACTGACCAAATGCGAAAACATTGTGCTGCCCAAGCAGATTATCTGCGCTGCGGCAGAGCATCTCAACCAGGCCGGCAAGGCAGACAATGCCGCCTACATGGTTGAGCTTCTCGCCCGCTGCCCGGATGCCGCAGCAGAAATCGAGCATTTCTGCAACCACACCTCCATGCCTCTGGCTGCGGGAGCCCTGGGGGCCAGACTCCGCCAGGCTGGCCTGCCCACTCCGCGAGACGGCGATGTGCAGCTCTGGCTGGAGAACAATGGTCGCGAAGCCGATTCGCCGGAGCTGAAGAAAGCCGTGTTGCTCACCTCACTTTCTCGCCTGTGGTATGGCGATATGCTCCCCGCTGAGCAAGAGGAAATGCTCAAGGCCATGGAAGAAATCGGGGCCGGACAAGCCGCAGCGCGTTACCGGGCCATTGCCGCCGCTATGAACGACCCGGATACCCTCGACAAGCTCACGGAAGACAGCGATTCCTGGAAATTTGAGCTCGAAATTGCCACAGCTCGCTATATTCTGGCCCACTCTGCTGCTTTTCACGCCCCTGAGCCGTAATTTACAGATTGACACTCGAGTGGTTTTCCTTTAAATTCAGGGAAAGCAATGAGGATTTCACACACAGTTCTGGCTGCACTCTGCTCCGCAGGTTTTGCTGCGGCGGCGGAGTCTGTGTCCCCCACTCCCGCAGAGCTGGTGCCGGAACTGCTCGAATCCCTCTATCTGCCGGAGGAGGAAAATGACCAGGGAGACACCCTGCTCATCACCATGTCGAGGGCTGCCTACGCCATGCCTTCTGCCGCACGTGTGCAACTCTTTGAGCCGCTGCTTACCGGCATGCTCAAAATGGGTCACGACCCGTTGCACGAAAACAAATCCGGCTGCAACGCCGTATTCTACCTGGCCGGCATGCCCCAGTTTTACCAGCGGCTCAATGCTGAAGGGCTGTTGCCCCGGGAACTTGCCCTGCGCATTCCCCACGATGAGGGTGCCCTGCTGCGTTACATGCGTCTGCGCAACAACCAGGCGCTGCTGTCCAAATCCGCAGGCAGCCACGATTACCTGACCCGCCGATACTGCACCCCCGCCCTGGAGCGCGCCCAACGCATGGTGCAGAACTACCTGGGAGCCACCTCACTCAGCCGCATTCCGGAAGGGGCCCTGGGCGATTGCCTCACGTTCATGCACCTGGCAAGCCCTCAGGCGGCGGAAGGTTTTATCAATTCTCTCACGCTCTGGGAACATGGGGAACACTTTCTCGAGGAAATTCCCGCATACCTGCTCAAGACGCTCCACAGCATGGGCTGGAATGTGAATCCCGCACTGCTCCGCAAGGCCCTGCACAAGCTCGGCTCCATGCTCCCTGTGAGCAAGGACGACATGATTGAGTGCGCCGCGTCGGCCCCCATGTCCATGATTCTGGAGATGCTCACCCAGCGAGAAGGAGCCGGAGCGATGCCGGAACTGCAGCAGTACGCCGCCGCATTTGACCCCGAGATTGTGCACACCGCCCTGGCGCTGCAGATGAAGCTCAAAGGTCTGCCCCGCCCATGGGAATCTGCATTCACGCGGCTGACGGCTCCGGAACTTGTTGAGATTCGCGAGGCATGGCGCGCCGACGCTGCCATCCGCTACGGGCGAATGGACAGTCTCAGTGGCGAGCAGCTTACCGCTGCCGCGGCAGTATTCCGCAAGCACCACATGCCCCGACATGCCGACATGCTGGAAGGTATCGTGGAAGGGGCAGATGTCATCCTGCGCCCGGAACTCAGGCCTGCCTACCGCACGCGCTACGAGGAACTGCGGGAAACAGCCCCGCACGTCGCTCTGCTTCGCTATCTCATGGAGCATGAGGAGCTTCTCAAACCCGGGGAGGCCCAACCATGAGGCGCGGTCTGGTTTCTCTGTGCAGATTGCTGCTCTACCCCACGCGTCTGCACATTCTGTGCGTGGCGGCCGCGTTGCTTTGCTGCATACCGATTATTTTCCCGGAAACCTGCCCGACCGACTATACAGAGCCGGTGTTGCACTATGCCGGATGGGGGCTGCTGGTAGCATTCAGTCTCTCCACGCTGATGATGCTCATATCCGCAGCCACCCACATGCTGCGGCTGAGCAACACCCGTGCATTCAGTCAGTTATTCAAGTGGCTCCTCATATGGAGCATCGGCGTGGGGCTCTATGCCTTACTCGCCATTGCGGCAGATGTAGCACCACCACATAATAACGAGGAGAGCCAACCCATCCAGGATTCTGATATTCTCTACACCCCGCGCGACCAGCTGAACGGCCCGGCCTCTCTCGTAATTCCCATCGACCCGAATGACCAGCCCACCGACATGGTGGTGCAGACCCCGAACCTGACACAGCTGGAAAACGAGCACGAAGACCTGCTCCAGAGCTATATCGACAGCTCGCCCCGCTGGTCAGGTCAGGAGGGGGACGACACGTTCTATTCCAAGCCAGGGCACTTGGTGATGGTGCCGCCTACCACCTCAGGTGCGCCCGGTCTGGTGCATGTGTGCTTCCGCCGGCTCGTGGAAGGAGACCCTCTGCCGCAGGGCTATGCCGTGGTGCAACCCGGCGGCGCTTTCCCAGAGGTAGATGAAGCCAACCCCATCATCCCCGACATCGCAGTCGACCTCGGTCGAAACCACTTCCTGCTGCTGGCCTGGCGCGGCAGTTCCCACCGCGAAACAGCCTACAGCGCCATCAATGCGGCCATCTCCGCCACCGATGCGCGCATGCACCCACTCTGTGACACTCCCACCCCGGAAACGGTGCAGCGCATGCTCAACGGCCGCGAATCCTACCCCGGCACCACCCCGGAGTTCCGCCTTTCTGAACCTCTGGCACAGGAGGGAGCCTACCAGGCCGAGCTCTATGCCAACCCGGGGGAACCCGGCGTCATCCTGGTATACATCAAAGACCTTGAAACAGACAAGACCCTGCGTCTGCTCAACTGCCCTGCGCGCTATTCCGACAAGGCAGACGAACTCTTCCGCCACGACCTTCCCGGCTCCATGCCCGAGTGGATTCGCAGCAGAACAGAGGGCCACATCTCCACCATTTTCCCGACCAACACCCCGCTTTTCGCCATACGCCACGGCCAGTCTCACCAGTATTTCGGCGTAGCGTTTGAGGTATGGTTCAAGCCCTCCGATGTGCGCAAACGCCGGCACATGCTCCTGCGCCGCTGCTACAAGGTGCAGGCCTACGATGCACCAGCGCCGGAAACTCCTGCGGCTGACACCCCGCAGACTTGACAAAGAACGGCGCGAGGGGCATACTCCCCGCGTTATGTTACATCTACACGATACACAGTCGGGGGCTATGAAGCCCGTGCAGGCAGAAGACGGCAAGCAGCTGCGCTTCTACTGTTGCGGCCCCACCGTGTATGCCGCAGCCCACATCGGCAACTTCCGCACCTTTGTGGTGCAGGACGTTTTCCGCCGCGTGGTGGAGCTCGGCGGGCTGCGCACCAAGCACGTGCGCAACCTCACAGATGTGGATGACAAGACCATCCGCAACTCCCAGGCTCAAGGCATGCCTCTGGGCGAATACACCGCCAAATGGACAGCCAAGTTCCACGCCGACTGCAAGGCTCTCAACTGCCTTTCCCCGCACGTGGAGCCCAGCGCCGTGGGCCACATCAAGGAGCAGCTCGACATCGTGCAGAAACTCATGGACGGTGGCCACGCCTACCAGAGCGAAGACGGCTCCATTTACTTCCGCATTTCCTCCTATGCTGACTACGGCCGTCTGGCCCACCTGGACCGCCAGGAGCTCGACCTCGGCAAGACGGCCAACACCCGCGCCGATACGGACGAGTACGAGAAAGACAGCGTGGCCGACTTCGTGCTGTGGAAAGCCCGCCGCCCCGAGGATGGTCCGAACTTCTGGGAATCTCCCTGGGGTGAAGGCCGCCCCGGCTGGCACCTGGAGTGCTCTGCCATGAGCCACAAGTATCTCGGCGACACGTTCGACCTGCACTCCGGCGGCGTGGACCTCGTGTTCCCGCACCACGAGAATGAGATTGCCCAGAGCCGCTGCGCCTGCGGCGGCGAATTTGCCCGCCACTGGTTCCACGTGACCCACTTGCTGGTGGATGGCGCCAAGATGAGCAAGAGCCTCGGCAACATGTACACCCTGGACCAGCTGCAGGAAATGGGCTACAGCCCCGCCGCCCTGCGCTACGTGCTGGCCGGTGCCTACTATCGCCGCCCGCTCAACTTCACCCTCTCCGGCATGAAAGATGCCACCAGCGCCCTCAACAAGCTGGGTCGCTTCGATAAGGAGCTCGCCAAGGCCAGCGGCACCAAGGAGCCCACCTACCGCGACCTCGTGAAGAAGGCCCCTGCCCTCGGTGCTTTCCAGCCCGCCTGGGACAGTCTGGAAGATGACCTGAACAGCCCCGAGGCCCTTGGCCACGTGTTCAGCGCCATCAAGGGTATCAAGCCGGCTGAAATGGAACCAGCGGAGGCCGAGAAGGTCTGGAAAGCCTTCCGCTTCATCATGGAAGCCCTCGGTCTGCAGCTGCCCGACCCGGACGCTGATATCGAGGTACCGGAGGACATCAAGGCCATTGCTGATGAACGCTGGGCCGCCCGCCTGGCCAAGGACTGGGCCACAGCCGATGCTCTGCGCGGCAAGCTCGCCGAGCTTGGCTGGGCCATGAAGGACGGCAAGGACGGCTACAAACTCACCAAAGCGTAATCTTATCTGAAAACATGGACAACAAAGACCTTTCCCTGCTCGGTAAGCACACGGATTTCTTCCGCAGCCCGGAAGAAGCCAAGCTGGAGGCATTCCCGAACCGCAGCCCGCAGCGTCGCTACGTGGTGACGCTCGACACGCACGAGTTCTCCTCCCTCTGTCCAGTGACCGGCCAGCCGGACAGCTGCCACCTCACCATCACCTACTGCCCGGCAGAAAAAGTGGTGGAGACGAAGAGCCTCAAGTACTACCTCGTTTCCTTCCGCAACTATGCTGCTTTCAATGAGCAGGTGGTGAACCGCATTCTGGATGACCTTGTGGCGGCTGTCGAGCCCTCCTGGATGAAAGTGACCGGTCGCTTCGGCGCCCGTGGCGGCATTCAGCTCACCTGCGAGGCCGAGCACAATCCCGAGAACCGCCCTGCATGAAAGTAGCCGTTCTCCTCTCCGGCGGGCTGGATTCCACCACCGCCTTGCACTGGGCGCTGCGCCACCACGAGGTGGTCTGCGCCCTTTCCTTCGACTACGGCAGCAACCACGCCGCCCGCGAGCTGGCCTGCGCCCGCTGGCAGGCAGAGCACTGCGGCGTGCCCTGCCACGAAATCGACCTGTGCTCCGTCTCCGCCCACCTCGAAAGCGCCCTGCTCAACGGCGCGGAGGCCATCCCCACTGCCGACTATGCCGAGGAGAACATGAAGCAGACCGTCGTCCCCTTCCGCAACGGCATCTTCCTGTCCATCGCCGCCGGTATTGCCGAAAGTAAAGGAGCCACTGGCCTCGTCATTGCAGCCCACGGCGGCGACCACGCCCTCTACCCCGACTGCCGGGAGGAATTCATGGCTGCCATGTCCGCCGCCATTGCCCACGGCACCTACGCCCACCTGCAGATTCTTCGCCCCTTCATTGCCAACACAAAGGCCGAAATCACCGCCCTCGGAGCCCGGCTCGGCGTAGACTTCGCCCACACCTATTCCTGCTACTGCGGCGGTGAGCAGCACTGCGGACAGTGCTCCACCTGCCGCGAGCGGCGCGAATCCTTTGCCGCCGCCGGCATTCCCGACCCCACCTCTTACCTCCACGGCAGATAAACTGCGCCGCATGGCTCCGCCCTCTCGCCCGGGGTTCAGGGAGCAGCCGTTTCGGGTGGATTATCCGCGAAACAGGAGCTGATAAAGTCTGCCGCACCGGCGATGATGACATAACAGCCGGCCCCGGCCCCCAGGGCAACTACAGTAGCCGCACCGGCGATGTTCAAAGGAACATCCACGCAGATGAGGGTGACTGCAGCCAGGGGATAGGAATAGAAGGCATGCGGGGTAAGTTCGCGGCTGGAAGTATCGACCTTGCTTGTCACGTACATAGGCTCGGGCAAAGGATGTGAGCGATCGGCATTCACTGCAAGAGGATACCAGTTTTTTCCATCAACGAGAGAAGCGCCTTCTTCTTCATCAATTTTTACTTCACTATAGACAAGCTCGCCCAAGGTATCAGCCTTCAGTGCAAATTGCGGGGGCTGAGGCTTAACAATTCTCCATGGATGCTCCACCTCTGTGCGGCGAAATTTTGCGCAGCGGCCTTGCATGTATTTCTTACCATTCAGGCTGTAGTACACAGCAGGGTTCGTCAATTGCACCCCATCGTATTCCGCTCCCCAATCTGCCACATTCTGGCATAAGTTAGTGCACGAGGCCAATAGCATGGCAGCGCCCACAATCAATGCGTTCAGTCTGACGGACCACCTCATGTTCGCTATGCTACCCTGCCCGTCTGGATGAGTCAAGTAGATTTCTCCTCAATCCTTGGCGGATTTGGGGTCGAGGGCATCGCGCAAGCCATCGCCCAGGAAGTTGAGGGCCAGGAGGGTTAGGCAGAAGAAGAGAGCCGGGAAGAAGAGGAGCTCGGGGGTGGCCTCCATGCGGTCGGCGCCCTCCTTGATAAGCGTGCCCCACGAGGAGTTGGGAGCGCGTACGCCTAGACCGATGAAGGAGAGGGTGCTTTCAGTGAGCATGATACCGGGCACAGCCAGGGTGGTGTAGACCACCACGGTGCCCAGCAGATTGGGCGCGATGTGGCAGAAAAGGATGCGAAGGTGCCCCAGGCCCAGGGAGCGCGCGGCAAGCACATATTCCTGAGCCTTAATCTCCAGAGTCTGGGTGCGGACAATGCGCGCGAGGGTGAGCCAGCCGAGCGCACCGATGGCGATAAAGAGCGGCACAAGCCCGAGGATGGGGGCCACGCTTTCGCGGCTCCAGCCGGTGTTCGCCACCACCCAGTTGGTGAGCTCGCGGCTGGGTTCCTCGATACTCAGGGAGAACACGATGACCAGCACGATAAAAGGCAACGCAAAAAGCACATCCACCGTGCGCATCATGAGCGCATCCGTCCGCCCGCCCACATAACCGGAAATGAGTCCATAGCTGAGCCCGATGACAAAAGAAACCGCCGTGGCTACCAGGCCCACCAGCAGAGAGATGCGGCCACCGTAAAGCACGCGGGCGAGCAGGTCGCGCCCCAGCTGGTCGGTGCCGAAGGGGTGAGCCCAGCTGCAATCGGCTGCAATATTGGCAAGGTTGGTGACGTTCGGGTTTGCGATGCAAGGGAACAGCGGCAGCACAAAACAGGCCAGCGCCATGAGCAGCAGGAAGACGAGCGAGGCCATGGCGGCGCGGTTGCGGCACAGGCGGCGGCGGGCGTCTTTCCAGAGGGAGTTGCCTTGTTCGTAGTTCTTCTTCATGGCAGTGTATCAGGCCGCGCCCTGCGAGCGCAATCGGGGGTTGAGGGCGACCAGCACAAGGTCCACCACGAGGTTAGCAATCACGATGAGCACGCCATAGCAGAATACCAGGCCCTGAATGAGGAAGTAGTCGCGGTCGGTGGTGGCATTCACGAAGTGAAGTCCCATGCCCGGCACCTGAAAACAGGTTTCCACCACAAATGAACCGGTGATAAGCGCGGCAAAAGCCGGCCCCAGATACGACACCGCCGGCAACAGACCGCTGCGCAGGGCATGCACAAACAAGAGACGACCGGCCCGCACGCCCTTGGCGCGCGCCGTGCGAATGAAATCAGCCGAAAGCACCTCGACCATGCCACCGCGCGTGAGTCGGGCGATATACGCAGCATTGATAAGCCCCAGGGTAAGCGCGGGCAGAACCGCGCAGAGCGGGTCATCCCACCCGGCCACGCTGAGACCCGGCACATGCATACCCAGGGTAAGCCCGAAGAGCGGCGCAATCACAAAAGCGGGAATGCAGATACCCGCCATGGCCAGCAACATGAAGAGCGAATCCGGCCAGCGGTTGCGCCAGTAGGCTGCCAGCATGCCCGCGGGAATGCCCAGCACAATGGCAATGCCCATGCCCAGCACACCAAGCCAGAGCGACACCGGAAAAGCCTGCGCAATAATATCCGCCACCTGCACTCCCTCACGCACCAGCGAGGGGCCGAAATCGCCCTGGCACAGGATTCCTTTCCAGTAGTTCAGATACTGCACCAGCGGGCTCTGGTCGAGCCCATAAAGAGCATTGAGCTGCGCCATGATGTGCTCCGGCAACCTGCGCTCACCCAGGAAAGGATTGCCCGGCAGCAGACGCACCAGGAAGAAGGTGATGGTCTGCAACACGAAAATCACGAGGACGCCCTGCCCGAGGCGCTTGAAAAGTAACTTAATCATGGTTTCACTTGCACAGCATCGAGCGGGTGGTTATCGAGCAGCAGAGGGTACCAGCCACTCGCGGCGGGTGATTTGAGATAGGTGCGCTCACTCCAGTAGAGCGGGATGACGGGCTGCGCCTCCAGCATGAGCTGTTCGGCGCGGTGCAGATGGACGCGGCGTTCATCCGCTGCGCCGGTGGTGCGTGCGGCAGCAAGGGCGGCATCGCACTCCGCGCTGCCCCATCCGGTGCAGTTGTTCCCACCGCCGCTGCGCCAGAGTTCCACAAAGGTAGCGGGGTCCAGATAATCTCCACTCCACGAGGACGAGGAAATATCGTAATCGCCATTCTGCTGGGCAGCCTTGTAGGCAGTCCACTCACAGGCGCGGATTTCCACATGAATGCCCAGTTCCTTCTGCCACATGGCCTGGATGGTTTCAGCCATCACGCGCTGCACATCGCGGCTGGTGGTCATGATTTCCAGTGTGGGAAATCCCTTACCACCGGGGTAGCCGGCCTCGGCCAGCAGCTGGCGAGCAAATTCCACCTGAGCGCTGCGGTGTGCATAGGCAAACGAACTATCATACCCGGCACCAGGCGGAGTGAAGCAGGACGCAGCGCGACCTGCGCCTCGCACCACATCATTCACCAAAGATTCGCGGTCGACAGACAGTGAGAGCGCACGGCGCACGCGCACATCGTCCAGCGGTGGGCGGGTGGTATTCAGGCGGTAGAATATAGTGCAGTAGTAGGGATCCTGGCAGTAGGCATCCGGACGGCTGCTGCGTGCCACCTTCAACAGCTCAGGTGGCACGTTGTTGGTGATATGCAGCTTACCGTCCATGAACATGCGGGTCTCCGTGTAGCCGTTCACGATGGGCAGAAAGCGGATGCCACGGTTACGTACTTCACTCGCACGCCAATAGCGCGGATTCGCTGCAACGAACAGATAATCATTGAAATGGTGGGAGTCCAGCACATAGGCGCCATTTCCCACCCAGTTACCCACGCGGCTCCACAGGCTGCGGCGGTCGAGCATGCCGCCATGCGCCTCCACCGCGTGAGCCGGCACCGGGCACCAGGTAAAATGCAGCAGCAAATGCAGCAGGTGCGGAGTGGGCCCGGAAAGCCGCAGCTTCAGCGTGTGTTCATCCAGAGCCTTCACACCGACCTCATTCCAGTCGCACTGCCCGCGGTTAAAAGCCTCGGCATTTTTCAGTGGGTAGAGCATCTCGGCATACTTACCGCCGAACTCCGGGTGCAGTAAACGCTTGTAGGCATACTCGAAATCGTGTGCCGTCACAGGCTTACCGTCACTCCAGCATGCTTTGCGTAAGTAAAAGATCCACTCGCAGGCATCATCGCTGCGCTCCCAGCGTTCGGCCATGCCGGGGTGGATGCGGGTTTCATCCTGCGCATCCGGGCGCACCAGTCCCTCCAGCAGAGTGGCGATAATCTTGCCATCCGCTACTGCGGTGGCCTTGTGAGGGTCCAGGCTGAGCGGTTCCTGGTTGTTGCCGACTATGAGAATCCCCTGCTCCGCGGCCATTTCGGCCGTACTGCGCGAATCTCCACAGCCCGCCAGAAACATGGCGGCAAGAGACACACAGATGGACGGCAGCAGTTTCACGCGCTCCATTCTACCACAGCCAGCGACGCACGCAAGGAATGAATGCGTCAATCTGCAGGCTTGTTGATGCGCGTGAATCCATGTGACATGCTTTGTACTTGCGCGGGCGGGAAGAGCATGCTAGATTGAGGGGTAATGAGCAACAAATGCATACTGGTGGCTGAGGACGATGGAGCCATCCGCCGCGTGCTGGCAGATTCACTGACCGGCGCGGGCTACGACGTGCGCACCGCGCCGGATGGTCGCGCGGCGCTGGAGTTGCTGCTATCCACCCCGATTGATCTGGCCCTGCTGGACGTCAACATGCCCGAGATAAGCGGGTTCAAACTACTGCGCATGATGCAGAAGGAATGTCCCGGGATTCCCAGCATCATCCTCACCGCGTGCGGTGATGAGCAAGACCGTGTGAAAGGCCTCCAGCTGGGGGCGGATGACTACGTGGTAAAACCTTTCAGCATTGCCGAACTGCTGGCTCGTGTGGCGGCAGTGCTGCGGCGCTCACCCGGCCGCCAGCTGGCTGTGGCCCAAGTGCTGCAATTTCCCGGAGGCACGCTGGATGGAGAAACCCGCCGCGCTCAGTTTGACGATGGTTCCCCCCTGCCCCTGACCGAAAAGGAGTTTGAGCTTTTCCGCTATTTCCTGACGCACCCGGGCCGTGTGATTCCGCAGGAAGAACTGCTGCTGCGCGTGTGGGGCAGCCGCAACAAAGCCGCACAGACCCGCACTGTAGCCGTCACCCTTACCCGTTTGCGCGAAAAGCTGGGCCCCATCCCCGCCGCGTGTATCGAAACCATCCGCGGACGCGGATACCGTTGGAACGAAGTATGAATAAGAAACTAATCCTCATCATTACCTTTTTCTCACTGCTCACCCTGAGTGCGGCCTCCTGGCTGGCCTACGAAGCCTTCACGCTGGATGCCCGCCTGCTGCAACTGGACAAGGAAGCCCAGCAGAAGCGTCTGGTCGAGCTCTCCCTGCCGCGCATCCAGGACGAAATCAAGCGCGTACTGGAGCAGGAACGCAACAAACTGGGCTATGCTCCCCCCATCGGGCAATTGGTCTACGCCCCGCCCACCGACAACATGCCCGACTATGTGCGCGGCTATTTCCTGCTCACCCCGGCCGGACTGCAGGTGCCGGAGGGTCAGGAAGCCCTGGCAGCCGAGATTGAGGGCAAGCCTGCCATCATCGACACCATCCGCCGAAAGGCATTCAATCCCTCCGCCCCGGTATACGACCCCACCAAGCCGACACACAAGACCATTGATCGCAAGAGCCAGCTGCCGATTTTCGGCGTATTTGAGGCCGAGGACAATGATTTCAGCAAACCACTCGAAATGAAAGGAGAGCCCGGACCTTTCTATTCCTGGTACTATATTGACGACATGGTGTACATGCGCAATATCAGCACCACACACGGCTCCGCTGCCGAGGGTATTCTGCTGGATGCCGCCAAACTGGCCGAGCGCCTGAAGCCCTACGTGGAACCGGCACTGAAAGGAGCCACCATTTCACTGTGTAAGAAGAATGAACCGGCCAATCTCTTCCCGCTGCCCATGGTGCTGCGCCCCGGCGATGATGTAGAAGTGCCCGATACGGCAGCCCGCCGCGAGGCCATGCGCGGCACTCTGGCTTCCGCCACCCTGGTAACGGTACTGGCCATCGGGATTCTTTTCGGGCTGCTGTTCTTCTACGGCCGGCTGGAACGCCGACGCTCCGATTTTGTCTCGGCGGTGACACACGAACTGCGCACCCCGCTCACAAGCTTCTCGCTCATGACCGAGATGCTCAGGAATAAGCTGGTGCCCGCCGACAAGCTGGATGAATACCACGAAACACTGCACCAGGAAAGCCAGCGACTGGGGCACCTGGTGGAAAATGTGCTCGCTTTTGCCAAGCTCACCCGAGGCAAGCAGCGGGGGCGCGCCGATAAAGCTCCCTGCCCGCAGCTCATCGACCGCGCACTCAACAAAGTTACCTTCCGACTCAAGGAAGCAGGCTTCCAGGTGCAGGTGAAGCACGACAAACGCACCGAACTCATCACGCTGAACACCGACCTCATCTCGCTGGAGCAGATTTTCACCAATCTGGCCGATAACGCCATCAAGTACGCCGCCACGGCAGAGCACCCCACCATCAGCATCACCACGATGCGCGGGCACGATACCCTGAGTGTACGCTTCGCTGACAACGGCCCCGGCATTCCGGCCAAGTTGCAGCGCAGTATCTTCCGGCCCTTCTCACGCTCGGCCAAAGACGTGGAAGGCCGCAAACCCGGCATCGGCCTCGGTCTGGCCCTCTCTCGCGATGTAGCCCGCAGCATCGGCGGCAATCTTGCCCTGGAAAAGAGCGACGATAAAGGCACTGCCTTCACCCTCACACTCCCGCTGAATTAGGAATAACAGCGAGATTTACCAGCAAAAACGCCTGCTTGCTCGAAATGAACAAGCAGGCGTTTCTGCCAGCAGCCCCGACATAACAGGCCAGCCATCAATCCCAGACTGGGAGTTCGTTCCGTTTGACTCGGAAGAATAACCACCCAAACCACACGCCCAGAAGTGTCATACCAAATTACAGATTTGTTACAAATCCCCCTTAGTAGCTCACCCGGCACAACACCGGCATCAGTCTCGGCAGCGCCCGCAGCCTCTCCAGCAAAGCAGCGCTCGGCTCCCGGTCACTCTGCAGCACCCTGGTCAAATGAGCAGGGCTGCACCCAACATTCTGCGCAGCGCGCGTAATACTGTACCCCTTATCCGCGAGATACTGCGCCGTTACCGCAACATTATTGTTGTCTATCTGATTCATTTTTGTTAACATTCCGTTACCGTAACCGCGCCTCCTGCGTCACCAGTCTTGCGGTTACGGCTTTATTTAACCGGACGGCTCATTACAATGCAAGAAAAAATGCACTTTGCAAACAATTTTCTGCGCGCTTTACTGAAGCGCTCGGTTCATCAGGCATTCGTCAAAAAGACCTAGCAGAACATACAAACATCAGAGAACAAACACTTTCCAGATACAAAACAGGCGAAAGAATACCCGACACCTATGAACTCTACCGAATCGCAATAGCACTCGGAGTATCCATTGACTGGCTACTCGGCATCAATTCTCCGACCGATTCATCCACTTCACCGCTCGCGCCAACCGCCCGCGAGGCGAAACTCACAGAAAAGCTCGCCATCGCCACCGTCGGCCTCGAAGCCATCCTCGCACAACTCAAAAAACAATAACACATCTACCACACGATGAATGCAGAATGGATTGCTGCAATCGCCGCAGCTTTAACAGTTGTCATCGCCATTATCCAAGGCATATACATGTGGAGGCAGGAAGACATCAGGAAAAAGGAATACTTTCAAGCAAAGCTAGCCCGCATTCTCGAACTTACCATTGAATACCCCTATCTTGAAGACCCAGCATTCACCCAAAGCTGGATTGAAAAGAAAGATGCTCCTGATGACAAAATGATGCGATACGACCAATTTTGCAACCTGATATTCAACTATCTTGAAGAACTTTACAACTATTGCGACGGAAAAGCAGAGAAAATAGAAAAATTCGTAGACGTTAAATCCTGGGTTCGGCTGCACCACCAAAACTGGGAAAATCCCCGGGTGTCATTTGAAAATGCCGATGCTTATAGCGAGAGCTTTAAAAGCTTCGTAAACTCACACTTAAAATAATACAGTCAGACTCATGAATAGATTTGCCCTACTGCTCGGAAACAATCGCGGATCTATAGGTGTTCCCATAGACATAGAAGCGTATCGAAGCTTTCTTACAAGCTCAATAGGGGGAGCGTGGAAGCCAGAGGAAATTTTAATTCAATACGATTTAACGGTAGAAACTCTACTTGAAATATTAGATATTATTAAAGCAAGATGCTATGATTATTTTCTGTTTGTATTTTCCGGGCATGGAGGAATAGATAGAACCCTCCACGAAACAATTCTAGAATTAAAATCTGGTGAAGAAATCGGAGAATCCTGCCTTAATAGCATAGCCACACGTCAATTATCAATTTTGGACTGCTGCCGTGACTATGAGAACGGAGAAGAACACTTACAAGCAAGCCGTACGCCTCAATTGATAAAAGAATCTAGTTATGATATCTCAGCTATTCGTAAAATTTACGAATCGGCTCTATACTACGCACCAGCATTTCATCATCGGATTTACGCATGTCAGGAGGGAGAATGTGCTTCAGGGTCATACCTCAAAGGAGGTCATTTCTCTCAATCTTTTCTGAAAATGGCAAGGACTTTGGCATCAACCTCAGATGACGAACTAGTATATTTGAACGACTGTTTTTTGAGAACCGCCGTAAGTTGCGCCACAGAAGAACAGCATCCGGATGCTATTCTTCCTCGGTCGTTACACCAGTTGCCGTGGGCAGTTAACGCAAAAGCTTTTTCTTTATATGAAGAAATATGCGGAGGTTTCTTAAATCCCATATGGTCGACAACAAATCCCTAAACTATCAAGCTTACCCAATCACCCCCATCATGAGCAACGAAGAAACCGTACAAGGCATAAAAGCCCAACCGCAGTACACCTCTGGCAAGGCAGAAAGCGTACAAGGCTCCCGTGTACCCTCAGCCGTCATCCCCACCCCGCCGCCCACGCCGTCCTCGTCACCCCAGAATCGGGACAAATAACCCCATCCCCCGAAATTAGGACTTGCCGCAATCGAGGCAATAATTCATTTCACCAAAATCCCTAAAGAAGTACATGCTCGAACAACTCAAAAATAAAATTTTTCCAGACACTTAACCTTATTCCCCTAGTATAGAAATGAACAATCAGACACCTGAGATACACAAAATGATGGAAGCCATGGGCTTTTATCATGTAGAAGATGGAAATTACGCATTAAGAAATTTCTCGCTTAAAATTAATTTCGATGGTAAAATGTCACCGAAAGTTCTTAAAAGCGCAGCAAGCGGACTGGACAATATGTTGACTGTAGCCGCCCGAATACTGTCTGACGCAACAGAACAAGAGATTATACTAGCAGGAATATCAGTAAATACAGTACAGGCCGGAAGCTGCGAATTCGACAAAATTGAATTAATAACAAAAATTGTAAGTACAATAAAGGACATGGATTACAAAACAGTTTTGACAATATGTCTCTCAGGCTTAGCATGTTTCTCTATTTACTGGTTTAGCCAATACCAAATAACAAAGCTTGAAGCGGATTCTCGGACAGAAACTCCTGGATTAATAACAGTAAAAGACTCAACAATCTCCATCACAGAATCACTCAACAATCAGTACCCAGGGAACGAAGAAACCGTCGACAAAATCGTTCAAGCAATTGTCAATCTTTATGAAAAATCCCCTCGTGTAATGCGAAAATTTGCGAGAGGGTTAACTGAGATTTCGCATCCTGGAGAAATTGAGCCTACAAATGTGCAATTTAGCTCTGACAACAACCAAGGTAAACAAACGACACACACGCTACTTACAGAAGAGCAAATTCAACTTGTCCCTGACAAGATGCCGCCAGAAGAAAAATCAGAACCAGAACCTGAACTTTGCAAAAATGTTCAAATTGCAATCATCAAGATTGACACAGAAAGCAATGCAGACAGCGCAATTCAATGTCGAATCATCGACGAAGACTACAGCAACAAGAAATGCTCGCTTATCATTCATGAAGCTGCACAGAAACAAGAAATCATGAATAGATTTCCCAAAAATGTTAATGTAAATCTGTACGCTTTAAAACAATTGACACCTAATGGAGAAACAAAACTCAAAGCGTATGTATTGAAAGACATACTTAATTAATTCGACTCACAAGAAAGCCCCGCTGGTGCGGGGCTTTCTGTGTCAAACCGAAAAAGAGGAGTAAAGCTACTCACTTACAAGCTCCGGGTGTCGCTCAATCAGCGACAGCAACCTTGCAGAAGCACCGTCGGGACGTCGGCGCCCCTGCTCCCACTGACCAACTGAAGACAAAGAAACCCCCAGAGCCGCCGCAAAATCAGCCTGACTGAGGCCCAGACTACGGCGTAATCTTGCAATCGAGTTTCTCACATCCGCAGAAAGCGAATATCGGGACTTATTAATCACAGCAAAATTGCCGGGAGGGGGGAGCGAGCACTCCCCCGCCTCTGCTTTTTCCACCCACTCCTGAGCAATAGTGTCAAGTTGTGGGTATAATTCTTCAACCGAATCACCGTGGCAGCAGGGGCCACAGATTTCGGGAAGGCTGCCAATATAGCAGGCATCCTCTACGCTCCAGTATATAAGTCGCGCATACTGGGCGGCAAGTGTAATGATGGTGGCTTTCATGTTGTGTAGGGAAAAGAAAACTTGATACGCTGGCGGGGTTATGACCCCGCCAGCTTTATCTTCACGTCAGCCTCTTTCAGCTGATAAGGTTTGACATCATCACCCCGCTGGCCGCTCAATGTCAATTTTACCCCACTAGGGTGGCAGAAATGACGATGGCTACCCTTACCGGGAGACATGACAAACCCCGCTTTAAGCAAACGCTTTTCGAGGTCTCTAATCTTGATTGGCATAAGCGAACTATAATACATAGTAAGGATTTTAGCAAGAAAAAAAATGACCTAGTAATGATTTTTGTTGACATTTACACCGTACCCTGCTTAAATAAGGCCAAGGAAACATAATCTTATTGGCATAGAAGGAGCCCGGCACCATGTCGGGCTCCTTCGACTTTAAGCACTCATCAGCGACAACCGTTCCGCCGCCTCCCGCAACTGCTCCGCCGTAGGCCGCAAATACACCGCATGCACCTCCGGCGAATCATGCCCCACCAACTCCATCGCCATACCCTGGGAAACACCATTCGCATGCAACATCGTCACCACCGTAGATCGGAGGCAATGAAACGTCTTACTATGCCAGGTACGCCGCTTCCCCTGTCCACCACCGGACTGCAACCCGATACCATGCAGCCGCACCAACTGAGTAAACTCCTGACTCGGATTTGAATGCACCCGCAACCGCGGCAACACCCACACCGCCGCATCACCCCCTTGCCCCTGCGCCCATTCAAACCGCGCACGCGCCCACTCATAAAACCCCGCCAGCATAGGCTGCTGCAACCGGCGCCCCGTCTTACCCGTAGTCATATTCACCACCCGGCGCTCCCAATCAAACTGATCCCAGCGCAACTGACGAATATCCCCCAGGCGCTGTCCGAACGTCCCCAGACAACACCGCACCGCCGCCGCCCACTCATCCGGCAACTTCTCCACCAATATTTGCACCTCCTCCTGGGAAAAAGCCTCATGCACCACCCGCTCATCCTTAGAATCCGGCGGCACAGAAACCCTATCGCACGGATTCCTCGCAATCAACTCCGCATCCAGCGCCCAATTAAACGCCGCCCGCAGCACATACAGCCCATGCTGCACCGTCTTGCACCGCACCTCAGCCCGCCTATCCGTCACCCACAGCTTAATATCCGCCCTGGTCACCAGCCTGGCCGGCGAAGCCGCCCGGCAAGCCCCCAGCCAACCACAGAACTGGGCATAAGTAGTCCGCGCATTAGCATAAGTAGCCACCGAAAGCCTGCCCAGCTTCCCCTTCAGCACCGTATCAAACAACTCCCTCACCGACAAATTATCCTGGCGCTCCGCCTCCACCTGAGCCGCCGCCGCCAACTCCTGAGCCACCAGCAGAGCCCGCTTCCTGGCCTGCACCTTCGACAAGCGCTCCCCTTGGAACAAGCCCCCCTCCACCGGCACCTTAGTAGACCTCTTCACACGCGCCCCATTCGACAACGACCACTGAGCCACCCAGAATGGCGACTTAGCATCCTGCGTCACAGACACCCCGACCAACGACAAACAATCTCTTTTCATATCTATTGAGCTAAACAAGATTTTTCGCTCACTTTTCGCTCACCGACTCGCTCAGTTTTCGCTCAAAGTGATGCGCTAAATTAGCTCAACACCCATACATAAATCAAGTAAAATCAACACTTGCGCTAAACAGCACAAAACAAGCAAACAG
Organism: Akkermansia sp.; assembly: GCA_017937215.1. Lineage (GTDB taxonomy): Bacteria > Verrucomicrobiota > Verrucomicrobiia > Verrucomicrobiales > Akkermansiaceae > Akkermansia. Next base: position 34,636 of record JAGBDZ010000094.1, read on the forward strand.
CCCCGACGGGAATCGAACCCATATCTGCCCTTTAGGAGAGGGCCGTTCTATCCATTGAACTACGGGGCCGGGTCTGTGTGAAAGTCTTTATTGTCAAGCCTTGAAAGCCGAGCGAACCTCCTGCAGCTGGTCTGCATCCAGCGCAGGCTGCAGCTCAGGCAGCATGCGGGCGAAATACTCCGCCGGGGTCCAGCCATGCAGCGGTTGCGGCGTGGGCTTCTCAAAAGCCCAGGTAGGGATAGGCAGCGCCAGGTCCAGCACAACCGGAGAAAGCGGAGCCATGCGGCAGAGAGCATCGGCAGCTTCCTGCGCCAGTGAGGGGTATGCTTCCAGCGCACGAAGCACAAAGGTGCAGCTCAGGCGATTCGGCGTGGTTTCCAGCGTATCAAGCAGCTCCTCCATTCGCTCATCCGGGAGCTCGAAGAGCGGCTGCAGCAGCGGCAGCACGCGCATATCGGCCAGGCTGAGCACGGCATCCAGCAGTGTGGTGGGGGTGAACTCGTCGCGCACAAGGCGGTTCACGAGTTCCTGCACACCAGCCAGGTGTTCGGTGGGGCCGGGCTGCGCCAGGGTTACCACATAGGTGGCAGCCTTGCGGCTCAGTGCTTCATCCGGTTCATTGGTGGCATAGGGGATAAGAGATTTCCACCCCTCGCCCTTGCGACCGGTAATGAAGCGGGAAAGCTGGATAAGGCTGCTCTTGCGGGCTGCAACGCTGGTTTTGGATGCAAAGATATCGTAGATATCGAAGTTTTCCTCCAGCTTCTCCTCGTCGTTGCTGGCCATGAGGCCACAGGCCATCATGGTGAGCGGCCACTGATCAGTGCCGATTTCGTGCACGCGCACCGGGTCGTGAGCCATGGCGGCCAAGCGCTCCAGCTCAGAAAGACCGGTGAAGTTATCCTGGTAAAGGCCCATGGTTCAGGAAATTATCAGAAACCGGGGTTGAATTCGGTGCCACCTACCGCGGGGGCCTCGCCAAAGGGATTGCCCAGCGGGTTTTCGCCCTGCTGAGGCTGGGGTGCAGGCTCCACCGGCGTGGGGGCATCCACATCAAGCAGGGTGAGACGCATATCCACCGTCTTGTCTGCCACAAGGGCGCTGGTGGGGCACTTGGCCTTACACTGTTCATACCAATTGCGGGCGGCATCGTTCTCGCCCTTGGCTTTGGCAAGGTCGCCCAGCATGAGGTAAGCCAGTGCGGAATAGGGATTGGCTTCCATCTGGGTGATGCGGGTCCAGGTGGGGGCAGAGTCTTTGCCCTGCTGCAACTCATAGGTGGCCAGAGCCGCCAGAGCACGGGCACGCAGCGGTACCGGAGCGGAGCTGGCGGCAGCCTTCTCCAGGGCAGCCACACCGGCCTCATCGCCCTTAGCCAAGAGGGAAAGGCCACTCAGGAGGTCCGCCGTGACAGCAGAGGGAGTATTGGCGAAATCCTGCTTCAGCGTATCAAGAGCGGCGGTATCGTACTCATCGGCGCTGGCAATACCCTCGCCAGGGGCGGTAATCTTCATGGCCTGCACCACCTGGGCTGCCGCCTCGTGGCGCATGTCGTTGCGGTGAGAGAAGAACGCAATCACACCACCGGCCACAACGCCGAGGGTAATGCCGCCCCACATCAGCTTCTTGTAGTGAGCATTCAGGAACTGCTCATGCCTGGACGGGCCGATGGCAATTTCACCAATGGCCTTGATTTCCTCCGGAGAGAGCGGCAGGGTATCCTCGTTCGTCTTGCTGTTGGTATCCATAATACGGTGTTTTATCTGTAAACTTTGTTGAGCGAGCGTACTCGTTCGAGGTCAAAATAGTTATTAAAGCCCAGGTTGTGGTAAATTTCCAGCGTGGCCTTGGATTTATTGAGCGTATAGAAGTGGATGCCATCCACATCGGCATCGAGCAGCTCGCTGCACTGGTTGCTGGCATAGTTGATGCCGATTCGCTCAATGGAGGCCTTGTCGCCACCGGCGCGAAGCATGGCCTTGAGCAGGCGGGCGGGGAAATTAGTACCAGCGGAGAGGTCAGCCATGCGATTCATGCTGGAAATGGAAGTAACTGGCATGATGCCGGCAATAATGGGCACGTTGATATCCATGATGCGGCAGCGGTCACGGAAATCAAAGAAAGCGTGGTTATCGAAGAAGAGTTGCGTGCAGATGTAGTCAGCACCCTCATCCATCTTGGCTTTCAGATAATCCATTTCCTTGAGGCGATTGCGGGAATCGGGGTGCCCCTCGGCAAAGCCGGCTACACCGATGGAAAGACGGTAAGGGAGATTCTGGCGTTCCTCCCAGGCGCGGATAAAACGCACCAGGTCGGCCGCGTGGCGGAAAGCATCCTTGGAGGGGTCGTAGGGCTGGTTGCGTGGCGGGTCTCCACGCAAGGCCATAACGGCTCGAGCGCCGGCGCTGATGTAGCCGTGCAGGATTTCCTCAATCTCCGCCTCAGTATGCCCCACGCAGGTAAGGTGCGGCACCGTGGGGATACCGCGGCTCTGCATATCATGCACCACGGCGCGGGTCAGCCCACGGGAACTGCCACCGGCGCCGTAGGTCACACTCACAAAGCTGGGATTAAATTCCTGAAGCTTGACCACCGTTTCCAGCAACGAGGCGGCTCCCTCCGGGGTTTTGGGAGGGAAGAACTCAAATGAGAAACTGGGTGTGCGGTCAAATAAGGCGCTCATAGTAATATGGTAGAAAAGGGACAAGCCCCGGCATATCAGGGAACCGGGGTAAGAATGGCCTCAATCTCAGGCATAGGCTGAGGCTCTTCCGCAGGGGTGGTGGGTGGTGTGTAGCTTTCCAGACGCAGGTCGCGACTGCTCAGGAACGGAGACACAATCACCTGGTCGCCGGGGCGGGGCTTGCAGTTTTCCTCGGCCACCGGGTCTTTCACGCCGCCGAAATTAGCCTGTTTCAGAGCTGCCGTGAACTGGCCTGATTCCTCATCCTTGCCATCAACCGTAGCCTCGCAAACGATATAATCATCGCGACGAACGGCAATGAGCAGGCCTTCGTTCACCGGCATGGAGCCATCCGCCTTGAACAGCAGCACCGCGCAATCTTCCAGATACGCGGTAACCGCTCCCAGGGGGGCCGGCTTGGCGGCATCCTCCGCGGCGGTGGCGGCCTCCTCAATTTCCTGACGACGCTTGGCGGAAGCAATCACGCTGCTTTCCTCAGCGGCGGTCAGGTCGGCCTCGTTTTTCTTGGCCTCTTCCTCCGCAGCGGCGCGGGCAGCAGCTACCTCAGGGGCGTCCACCTCGGCACCGAGGCGGGCCATGCGGGCATCGTGTTCCATCTGCCGCTTCTCGTACTCATTGATTTTAAGCTGCGTCTGATACATCTGGTACTGATCCTGGCGAGCAGGCAGCAGCACGGTGAATGCATAGAACATAAGCCCTACTGTGAGAATCAGGAGCACAAGAATGGTAGCACGAAAGCCGTTCATGCGGGCAAGTATAGCAAAAACAGTTTCGGATTCAAGCAAAGAATCTGTCACAAATTCTCACTGTTTTTGGCATACAGCCTTGATTTCTGCTTGCAAGTTGGCAGCGGGCGGGATATAAAACAGGTGATACAATGTTGAATCTGCCAAATACCATTACGCTTTCCCGCATCATCCTCGTCATTATCTACACGATAGCACTGGCGATAGATGGCAGCGTCTCCCCCTATATCAACGAAGTGACCGGAGGCTGGTTCCAGCCAATTTCCGTGACGGCCTGTGTGGCTCTCTGGGCTTTTGTTGTGGCCGCCATCACTGATTTCTTCGATGGCTACCTGGCCCGCAAGTATAATCTGGTCACGAGCTTCGGCAAGCTGATAGACCCGCTGGCCGATAAAATTCTGGTGAGCGCCGCTTTTATTTATCTCACGGCAGTGGGCATTTGTCCATTCTGGGTATCCATCGTCATCATTTTCCGCGAGTTCCTGGTGACAGGACTGCGCCAGCTGGCGGTGGCGAAAGGCGTAGTGATTGCCGCGGACCGACTGGGCAAGTGGAAGACCACAGCCCAGCTGACTTACTGTATTGCATGCATGGCTCAGCTTGCCTATGGCGGCAACCTGTTTGAACCGCTGCGCTCGCTGAGCATTGGCGAGACCGGCTGGTGGTTCCGCGAAATTGCCCTGTGGCTCAGCGTGATTCTCACCCTCTGGAGCGGCGCCAATTACTGCATTCACAGCCGCCACCTGCTGCGCGACTGAATTATCCATTTCCCCTCCCACGGATTCATACCATGAACAAAGTATTTCTCACCCTCTGCCTTGCCACCGGCGCCCTGGTGCTGGGCAGCTGCCAGCAAAAGCAGTACAAAGCCTATTTCCTGACCGAGTCGTCCAACCCGGAGGCCGGTGCGGCTTTCAACGTGCGCTACAACGGCCGCATGTATAACCGCATGCCCATCATGAGCCTGAAGCACTTTGAAAAGTTCAAGTCCTTCATGGCCGATGATGGTTCGTACGGCGCGGTGCTCTACACGCCGAAAGAATATCGCATGCGTCTGTACACCGAAACGCAGCAGAACATCGGCAAGCACATTCTGCCGGTCATCGATGGTCTGGCATTTGAGCCCATGGAGATTGACTGCGGCATTTCCGATGGTCAGCTCATCATCTGGGGCGGTCTGAACGGCTACGACCTCAGACGAATCAGCGAAACACTCGAACCCGTTGACCCGGAAATGGAGGAGAAGCGCTATCTGGATGATGACCCGCGACCGAAGCCTGAGCTGCCCAAGGAAGCCGCCCCTCAGAAGGATGAGCACGGCCGCATCATTCCCGAATTGTACTCCTCTGCTACCCGTAAGAAGAAGCAGTGAAGTTTCCCCGGCTCATAGCTACGCTTGCCCTGCTCTGCGCTGCCGCCTGGGCCCAGCCGCAGGACCTGGTATTCCGTCTGCCCACGGATAACAATACCCTCTTCACCACAGGGGGAGACGATTATTACGTGTACGTAGACCGCGTGTTCGAAGGGGTGAAATCCCAGCCCTGGCAAGCCGGGACCTACGGCATGGTGCGCAATCCTTTCCGCCCCAGCCCGGGTGCGGAGGTGATGTACAGCCGTTTCCACGAAGGCATCGATGTGAAGCCCATTTATCGCGACGCCCGGGGCGAACCGCAGGATGACGTGCGCCCCATCGCCCCCGGAAAAGTCGTGCACGCCAGCAGCAATCCTCGACACAGCAACTACGGTCGCTACGTGGTCGTGGCTCACCAGGTGCCCGAAGGCACCATCTACTCCCTGTACGCCCACCTGGCCTCGGTGACATGCAGCGTCGGCCAGCGTGTCGGCACCGGCAACACTCTGGGCAGACTGGGCTATAGCGGCGTGGGGCTCAACAAGACCCGCGCACACCTCCATCTGGAAATCGGGCTCATGATCAACAGCCGCTTTGCGGATTTTTACATGGGGGAAAACAAGCATGGTCATTTCAATGGCTTGAACCTGACCGGTTTTAATCCTACCGATGTGCTCAAGGCCTGCAAAGATGGTGCACCATTCTCACTCAAGGCCTACTTTGCCACACTGAAAGAACATTATCGCGTGGCAGTTCCCTGCGTGGGCACCATGGATATCATGCGCCGGCATCCTTTCCTGTACAAGGGCGACCGCCAGTCCCACGCCCGCCCTCGCTCTCTTGAAATGGCTTTCACTGCTGAAGGTGTGCCTATCGGCATCTACCCATCCGATAGAGAAGTGCACACGCCTCACATCGTTTCCTGCCGGCCCATGCCCACCGTGCAGCAGAACTGCACGGTGAACCGGGTCAAGCACGACAGCCGCCGCGCAGCACTCACTCGCTCCGGGCTTGGTTACATAACCCAGTTCCTGTGGCTGGAGGGTCAATACCCGCCCGGAGCTGATTCTGAACCCTGATTTTTTTTTACTTTTCCACTGCACATGAAGCCAACCTCTCTCCTTCTATTAGCACTGCTGGCCGGCACCACAGCGATGGCGGACACTCAGCAAGCTGAAACGCTGCTGCGAGATGGACGCGCAGCCGATGCGCTGGATGCGCTGCATGGATTCGACACGCCGGAAGCTGCGTTCTGGCGTGGGCGCGCACTCATTGAGCTGGGGCGGCTGCAGGAAGCCAGTGAAGCTCTGCAACAAGTCCCGACAGAGCATACGCTGTACCCCTATGCGGCCAAAGGTCTCCTGTATTGTGCCTGGAAGAGCAACCGCGTGGACTTTGCTGTGGTGGCCACCCCCATGGTGACGAGCGATAACAAAGAAATCGCAACACTGGCCACAGCCGCCCTGGCAGAGCACTGGCTGCGCCAGCCCAACAGCCAGGATAATTCAGCTCTGGAGCGTCTCCGCCAACTGGCCAAGGAGCAGCCGAAACTGCAATCTCTGCTCCGTCTGCTGGAAATCGACAATCTGCGCAACAGCGGTGATTTTGAAAAAGCCATAGCACAATGCAAGGCAATGGAGGCAGACCGCAGTCTGCCGCTTCTCATGCGCCAGCGTGCTCGCCTTTCCCTTTCGGCAGTGTACTATGCGAAGGAAGCAGCCGAAGCTAAAGATACAACGCCTCCGGCGGATGATGATGAGGAGGAGGAGACGTCTGCCGGCATGCAGGGAAATGAAGACCAGATTGTTTCAACATATGACGATGGCAAGGGCGAAGAGACGCTGTTGCATTTCATCTCGTCTAACCCGGATTCTCCGCTGCTGGAAGAAGCATTCCAGCGGCTGCATGAGAACGGAGCTTTCCGCACCAGTGAATATGCAGGCCTCAAATTAAAAGAGTGGATGGCAGAACCGTTGAAATCCCGCAGAGCCGCGCTGGCCCTGTTAATTCAGCAGCATCTGCAAACACCGGAAGGAGCTCACGAGATTCCCCTGGATGTCTCCTATGCCAACAATGCCGCAGCCACCTGCCCCCACGAGCCGGCAACCCGCACTATTCTGCTGGAGCAGACACGTTGGTTTCTGGAGCGTGGCCAGACCCACGAAGCCCTGTTGTACCTGGGCATGATTCAGGGAGACGATGCCATCAAACAATTCTACGAAAACCAGCTGCACAATCCGGAAGCAGAGTCTACCGGCCGCAATTACCTTGCGTGTGCAAGAGAAGCCTCTGAAACCCTGCGACCCGCCGCGCTGACCAACGCTCTCATCTGCGCTCTGAAAGCTGGCGATTATGCCACTCAGGAAGCAGTTTTCAACATGCCCGATATCTCCGCAAAACTGCACTACGAGCTGCTACTGGCGCGTGTTGCCTATTGGCTGGATAAGGATGCAGCCAAGGCCCAGGCAGATATCGACACGCTGCGCAGCCTTCCGGCACCGGACCAGCAGCTGCAGGCAGACCTGGAGATGGACCAGGCATACCTGCACCTGCAGCGCGACCCGGCCACTACTCGTGAACTTCTTCACAAGAGCACCATCAATGAGCACCTGACTGAGCTGAGCGATGAAAGACAGCTGCGTTTCTTCGCCCTGCAGGAGGAGGCGCTGAAACGCATTTCCGGTACCGAGGGAGGAATCAACGCCACGCAGGAAGCCATTGATATGATTCAACAAGCGGCCAGCAAGGTCCGCTCGCACAAGGTGGTTTCCATATTAACCCTGCATCTGGCCAGTCTTCAATCCTCGCTTGGTCAGCACACGGCAGCACTGAACACGCTCAACATGCTGCTGCGCAAGTATCCCAAGAGCGACTTTGCCGACCGCGTACGGTACATGGCCGCACGCGAATCTGAATTCATTGCCACTCAGGATTCGCTGAAGCGGGCGGCTGAGCTGTATGCGCGCTGCGCCTCCCGCAGCGAAGAACTGCGCATCAAGGCTGCAATTCGCCACGCCGCGGTGATGCTTCGTCTGGGTAATTACGAAGAATCCGAACACATCCTGGTACGGCTGCTGCGACAGGAGACGAACATGCGCGCCGAGGACAAGGTTCTGGCCCACGCTGTGCTGGCCAATAACAAGGCACTACAAGGCACGGCGGAAGGACGAGCGGAAGCCATCGACATCGTGGGGAAATCACTGGCAGATACTACCCTGCCCGACTGGTGGCGCAGCCGCGCCCTGCTGCACCACGCAACTCTCTGTTCCCGCGATGGCCGGAGCGAGGATGCGCTCCGCGACTACGAGGAAGTACTGAACATGAAACCGGCTGCAGGAGATTTCCCCACCAAAGCAGACTGGCACATTCTGTACAGTGCCGGCTCCGGGGCTGTGATGCAGCTGCTTTACCTGAAACGCTACGCCGAGGCCGCCGATAAGGCAGAACAGATAGCCAACTGGAACGCTGAAAAGGCAGATTCTGCCAAACGCAAGCAATTCAGCGACTGGGCACAGTTCATCCGCCAGACCAATTTCGTCAACACGGTGGATGGGCTGCCCTTCTGACCCACACGTGTCCCAAAGATTTTGTAGAGAATAGAAATATCAGCAACATTTTGGAAGAAGCCCCCCCTCTGCTCAATAAATTGATGTTTATCGTTATCGGAGCACGGGACTTCAGTCCCGAAATCACGGTGCATTTAATCGGGACTAAAGTCCCGTGCTTCGACAAAGTTCCACCCCCGCCAAATTCCCATTTATCAAGCTCCGTACTCAAACTTTGGGACACATGCCCTTCTGACCGGTATTTCACTGAGGCAGATGCTCCAGCAGCAAATCGGCCACACGCAGAGAGCCAAATCGGCTCAGGTGATTAGTGTCGCGGTACAGAAATTTGCCCTGCATGCGCAGCGGATAGGTGCCGTTTTCTTCCAGTGCGGGTGAAATATCAATCACCGTAGCCAGGCCCAGTCGTTCCAGACTCTGCATGAACGGTTCCTCCGTTGCTGTAGCATCAGCATACTGCTCCAGGGTCTGCAGCGGAAGCTCATATTCCAGCCCCAGCAAGTCCCGACGCAAGTAGCGGTTTACATGGTTCGTACTGCGAGGGTGGAATGGGTTATCTCGCAGCACCAGTACCTGCTTGCCCATGGTCTTCATCCTCCGGCAAGTCTCGCGCATACCTTCCTCCATATGGCGGCGGATATCAGCCGTCGGGATGCGGCGCAGATTCCAGTCACGCATGCTCCCGGCAGAAAAGCGCAAGTGCCAGTAGCAGGAGATGATGATGGTGCGGATATTCTTCTGCCGCTCCAACCAGGAAAGCAAGGCCTCTCCGCGCTGGCGGTTCCAGCGGGCATTGCCCCCTTGCAACTCCATGAAGCAATCCCACGCCGGCACACAGGAATTATTCAGATACATCCCGCGCAAGCCGCCACGCTCGCGCAGCAGTTTATCCAGACCGTAATGCAAATGCCAGGCGTGGCTGTCGCCCATCAGGAAGAAGCTCACCGGGGCTGCTACGTCATTCCCGGCCAACAAGGGCACATGTTGAAACGCCCGGGCGGGAAATCCGTTCAAATCAGCCGTTTTCGCCCTGCCGGTCATGATATAGTGAGAAAACTGCATTTCCTCTTCATCAATAGCATTAGGTAAGGCTTTCTGCAGCTCAGCATTATGTGCGACCCAATTGGTTGATGCTCCAAGAATAATCAAAGCAGAAGCAGCCGTAAGTCCAGGCCTGCGGAGAGCCCTGCCCCATGAGGCACTGCGGCTTTCCACCAGTCGCCACACGCCCCACGCCAGCAGAAGAGAAACCACCAGCATAGCCACCTTGTCATCGGTGCCCACGTCGTTAAATGTGGCGTAGCGCCAAAGTGCCATGACCGGCCAATGCACAAGGTACAGAGAAAAGGAAATCGTTCCCAGTTGCTGCAGTGGCTGCCAGTTGAACAAAGCGCCCATTGGTCCCGAAGCGCCATACTGCAACAGGAGCATTGCCCCCGCCAGTGAAGGCAGAACGCCGGCAGAACCAGTTTCACACATCCACACCGGGGCAATCAGCAGGGCTGCTCCCACCAGAGAAAGCAACATCCCCACCCAGCGAAGCCGACACACTGGGAGCACCAGCACTAAGGCAGCCAGGAAGGGTTCCCACAAGCGGGTTGCCAGGCTGTAATACGGAGGGAAAATTTCCATGAGTATCGTTACATGCGGTACCCAGGCGTCCACATCATCTCCATATTGCAGGAAGAAATAGAGAAATGCCGAACACAGGCCCAGCAGTCCATATACCACATAGCGCCAGCGTCCTGCAAAACGCGCCACCAGCGGCAGCAACAGGTAAAGCTGCACCGTGAGCCCCACATACCAGAGATGCATCAGCGGATTATCCTGAGTTGCCGGGCTGAAATAATCGCCACTGTGTGCCACATACTCATTGCTCAGCCCCACGCAGGATGCGGCAAATGTTTTCAGCAGCACCTCATACAAATCCGGCTGCAGCAGGAAAGCGCCGCCCAGAACCAGCGGCATGCCCACCACCAGCATCGGCGGAGCCAGTCGCCACATCTTTCTTTGCAGGTAATCCCCATAACGTACCGCGGACAATCTCTCCGGTTGTATATCGCCCCGGAACATAAAGTAACCGGTGATAAGCAGAAATACATCCACCCCGAAATAGCCACAGGGGCATAGCTCGGCATCCAGATGATACAGCACCACAGCAAGAATGGCCATGGCCCGCATTCCGTTGATATGGGGTAAGAAGCCCGGTTTAGCAGAGGAGACGAAATTCATGGGCGCGCCACATGCTATCACATCTCCAACAATTGCTCAAGGGCGATTTTTTTGTCAGCATTGCAGGAAACAGGACTTTTCTAACGTAATTTTAACTGGAAATGCAATTTCTGTGCGCCTATACTAACACAGTAATCAAACACATACGAATCATGATGAAAAAATTCGCCCTTATCCTCGCACTGGCTGCCATCGGCAGTGCCTCCGCTGCCATCACCATCCCCACCAGCAAGGCTGAGTGGAAATCCGCTGCTGCCGCTAAAAAAGCTGCCGCCAAAGCCGACAGCGATGCAAAAAAAGCCGCTGCCCAGAAAGCGATTACAGACAAAATTGCTACTGCAAAAGCCGAGGCTGCTGCAAAAGACGCCGCTAACAAGCAGACTATCACCGACTCCATCACCGAGAAAGCCTCTGCTATTCAGAGCAAGGTGAATGAAACCCAGGCTCAGGTCGATTCCGCTAAAACAGCCATCAGCGATGCCAAGACCAGGCTCGACGCACTTAAGAACACGTCTTCCTCTTCCACCACGCCCAAGGTAGAAGTGGAAAAACCAGCCATCGAGCTCAACGAAACCGGCATCCAAATTAAGAAACCTACCCTCAAGCTTAAGTAAAAAGCGCACTCACCAGATATTTCAAACGCCCGGGATTCATTTCCCGGGCGTTTTTGCATGATTTGTCTTCACATCCGATTAGAAAGATGATAAAATGCGCCCATGGCAAATAAACCCGTAGTACTTATCATCCGCGACGGCTGGGGCCGCAACCCGCAGGGCCCGGAAGCCGCCAATCAGACCGGCGATGCTACCGTTCTCGCCAAGACTCCTTTCACCGACAAACTGCTGGCCACCTGCCCGCACATGATGCTGGGCGCCTCCGGTCAGGATGTGGGTCTGCCCGATGGGCAGATGGGCAACTCCGAGGTGGGTCACCTGAACCTGGGTGCCGGCCGCGTGGTGTTCCAGGACCTCTGCCGCATCACCAACGCCATCAATGATGGTTCCCTGGCCAAGAACCCTGTGATTGTGGATGCCTATGCCAAAGCTGCCGGCAGCCGCCTGCACCTCATGGGCCTTGTGTCCGACGGCGGTGTACACTCTCACATCGACCACCTCATCGGCCTCGTGAAGATTGCCGCTGAAGCCGGCGTGAAGGATATCTTCATCCACGCCATCATGGACGGCCGCGACACCGACCCGAAGAGCGGCGCCGGTTTCCTCCAGCAGCTTCAGGACGCTGTGGCTCCGTATGGTGCCAAGATTGCCACCGTAGTGGGCCGTTTCTACGCCATGGACCGCGACAAGCGCTGGGACCGCGTGCAGATTGGCTGGGACGCCATCGTGCTGGGCAAGGGCGAGGCCTGCACCTGCTCCCCCGCCGACTACGCCCGCAAGAGCTATGAAGACGGCGTGACGGACGAATTCATGAAGCCCGCCGTATTCGTGGAGGCCGACCAGCAGCGAGTGCGCGATGGCGATGTGGTGTATTTCTTCAACTTCCGCGCCGACCGCGCCCGCGAGCTTTCCCGCGCCTTCATCTATGAGGACTTCGACGGTTTCGACCGCACGGTGCAGCCCAAGGTGCACTACGTGACCATGTCCGAATACGAGGCCTGCTACCCGACTCCGATTGTGTTCGAGCAGGAACAGCTTTCCAACATTCTGGGCGAGGTTATCGCCAAGGCCGGGCTCAAGCAGCTCCGCATTGCCGAGACGGAGAAGTATGCCCACGTAACCTTCTTCTTCAACGGTGGTGTAGAAACCCAGTTCGAAGGCGAGGACCGCATCCTGGTACCCTCCCCCCGCGAAGTGGCTACCTACGACCTGAAGCCCCAGATGAGTGTGGGTGAAGTGGCCGATAAGTTTGTGGAAGCCATCGGCAACTACGATATCGCCATCATGAACTTCGCTAACCCCGACATGGTGGGCCACACCGGTTACCTCGAAGCCGGCATCGCCGCCTGCGAGGCTGTGGACGCAGCCCTGGAGAAGAGCGTGAACAAGATTCTGGAGCTGGGCGGCTGCTGCCTTATCTGCGCCGACCACGGCAACTGCGAGAACATGCTCAACCCGGATGGCTCCCCCAACACCGCCCACACCACCAACCTGGTGGACCTCATCTACTGCGGCCCCGACCAGGACAGCATCACCCTGAGCGATGGTATCCTGGCCGATATCTCCCCCACGCTGCTGCACCTGCTCGGCATTGAGCAGCCCGCCGAAATGACCGGCCACAGCCTGGTTAAGTAAGAGCTCCGCATACGGAATCCATTTCAGAAGCCGCTTTCCCCCGGGAGAGCGGCTTTTCTGATTAACACCACGCGTATCCCAAAGTTTGAGTACGGAGCTCGATAAATTGGAATTTGTCGGGCTGAAAGCCCGAGGCATTTTTGAGTCCCGGGACGTCAGCCCTTAGACCGGGGTGAAGCCTCGAAGAGGCGGAACCCCGGGTCAGGCAAATAATATTCCCGGAACCCCCGAAGTGGGGTGGCAGCAGGCGAGGCTATCATATAAAGCTCAGCATTAAGAATCTGCATCCCTTTCTCTGCCACCCCTGCCGGGGTTCGGTTAATATTTATACCATACCCGGGGTTTCGCTGCTGACGCAGCTGCACCCCGGTCTAAAGGCTGACGTCCCTCCGGGACTCTGAATTCCGCGGACGTTCCGTCCGCAAACTGTCCGACAAACATCAATTTATTGCGCAGAGGGGGGCTTCTTCCAAAATGTTGCTGATATTTCTATTCTCTACAAAATCTTTGGGACACGTGTGGATTAACACTCGGTCAATGTCCAGCCTTGTATGGGGAGCGTGGCTGTGTTAGAATGGGCGCATGATAAGCGAAAAGCCCGTGGTGCAGGAATTAGTGGCGCTGATGCTGGCGCATGGTGTGACAAGGGCAGTGCTCTGCCCCGGCAGCCGGAATTCCCCCATTGTGGCCACCCTGGCCGCCCAGGCCGAGGTAGAGTGCCGCAGCGTGACCGATGAACGCAGCGCGGGCTTCGTGGCCATGGGCTGGGCACAGCAGGTGCAGGCACCGGTGGCAGTCGTTGTGACCTCCGGCAGCGCTGTGCTGAACCTGCACCCTGCGGTGGCCGAGGCTTTTTATCGCAGGACTCCCCTGCTTGTCATTTCCGCAGACCGCCCGGCTGCCTGGGTGGGGCAGAACGATGGGCAGACCGTGCCGCAACCGGGCGTGTTCAACTCCTTGGTGCGTTTCTCCGCCCAGGTGCCGGAGGACGATGCCTGGCACGCCAACCGCCTTATCAATGAAGCGATGCTGGAGCTCCGCCACCGAGGGGGAGGTCCCGTGCATCTGAATGTGCCGCTCACTGAGCCGTTCTTTGCCATGGTGGATGCCCCCCTGCCGCAGGTGCGGGTCATAGGGCGCACAGAAGCCGCCCGTATGGGTGCAGATGAGGAGGAAGCGCTGCTGGAGGAAGCCTCAGCCCTGCCGCGGCGCCTGATTCTGCTGGGGCAGCAGCATGCACCTTCACCCATTCTGGCTAAGCTGGCAGCAGAGAAACAGTTTGTCCTGGTGGGCGAGCACATTGCCAACGCGCCCTTTGCCGATTGCTGCCGGCCGGACACACTCATCGGTGCCACGCCGGATGCAGACTGGAGCCCCGATCTGCTCATCACCTGCGGGGGGGATATTATCTCCAAGCGCATGAAGCGGCTGCTGCGCACCCATCCACCCAAGGCACACTGGCATATCTCCCCCGATGGAGAGGTGGTGGATACTTTCTGTGCCCTTACCCGCGTACTGGAAGGCGAGCCGGATGAGTTCTGGGAGCTGCTGGATGCCTTTGCCGAAGAGGGGGATGAAGCCTACCGCACCCGCTGGCAGACCGTCCCCGCCACCCTGCCGGAGCATGAGTTCAGCGGCATGAAGTTCGTGGGAGACTTAATCGCCCACCTCCCTGAAAACTGTGTACTGCACCTGGGCAACAGCTCCGCCGTGCGCTATGCCCAGCTCTTTCCGCTGCCCACGGGAGTGCACAAGGTGCTCTGCAACCGCGGCGTAAATGGCATCGAGGGCAGTGTTTCCACCGCCGCAGGCTATGCCCTGGCGGACCCTGAGCGCTTGCATTTCCTCATCATCGGCGATTTGAGCATGTTCTATGATTTGAACGGACTGCTGGCAGCCAAAGAATGCGATAACCTGCGCATCCTCCTGCTGAACAACAATGAGGGCGGCATCTTCGGCACCCTGCCCGGCATGCCCGATTGCCCGCATATCCGCGCACCGCATGGCGAAAGCATCATGGCCTGGGGTGGCGCCAACTTCAACTACACGCAGGTGTTCAATACCACCGACTGGCCCAGGGCGCTGGAGCTTCTGCTGGGCCCCGAGCTCGGTACCGTCATGGTCGAGATTTTCACCGGGACCGAACTGGATGCCGCCATCCTGAAAGAATTTTACAGCAAGCATTAAAGAGATATGAAACGCGAGTGGACCCCCATCAAGGTATATAAGGATATCATCTTCGAGCAATACAACGGCATTGCCCGCATTACCATCAACCGAGAGCGCTACCGCAACGCCTTTACACCTCTTACCACAGCGGAAATGAGCGATGCGCTGAGACTCTGCCGCGAAATGCAGGACATCAGCGTGGTGGTGCTCACTGGTGCGGGCGACACAGCCTTCTGCGCCGGTGGCGATATGAATGTGAAAGGCCGCGGCGGCTATGTGGACACCGAGGGAGTTCCGCGTCTCTCGGTGCTGGAAGTGCAGAAGCAGATCCGATCCCTGCCCAAGCCGGTGATTGCCGCAGTGAATGGCTTTGCCATTGGCGGCGGGCATGTGCTGCATGTGGTGTGCGACCTGAGTATTGCCTCCGAAAACGCCATATTCGGGCAGACCGGCCCGCGCGTGGGCAGTTTCGATGCCGGGTTCGGCTCCTCGTACATGGCCCGCTGCATCGGACAGAAGAAGACGCGGGAAATCTGGTTCCTCTGCCGCAAATACAACGCACAGGAAGCCCTGGAGATGGGACTGGTGAACAAGGTGGTGCCCCTGGAGCAACTGGAGGACGAATACGTGCAGTGGGCCGAGGAGATGATGCAGCACTCCCCCATTGCGCTGCGCCTCATCAAGGCCGGGCTGAATGCCGAGCTGGATGGCCAGGCCGGCATCCAGGAACTGGCGGGCGATGCCACTATGCTCTTCTACATGTGCGATGAAGCGCACGAGGGCTCCCGTGCTTTCCTTGAAAAGCGCAAGCCCGATTATTCTAAATACCCGAAACTCCCCTGATGCAGCTCATCGATGCCGCAGCGCTGATGCACTTTCCGCAGCCCATCCGGCTGCGGTGGCAGCGGCGCGTGCTGCATTTCAAACGCCCCGCTGCCACCTCGCGCGGAGCACTGACCGAGCGCAGCACCTACATCATCGAAGCAGAAACATCCGATGGTGTCGGCCGTGGCGAGTGCTGCACCATGCCCGGGCTGCTGCCGGAACCTACTCCAGATGAACTGGATTACTGGTGCAATCGAATCCGGGAAAATCAGGGGCTGACGGAAGCCCCGGCCCCCTCTCCTATCCAGTTCGGGATGGAATGCGCCCTGATGGCAGCGCTTCGACCCGGGAAGCCCCGCTGGGATACCCCCTTTGCTCACGGTGAGACGGGCATCCCGATTCACCACCTCATCTGGATGGACAGCATCGACCACATGCTGGCGGCCATGCAACAGGGTATTGATGCTGGATTCAGATGTCTGAAAATGAAGGTGGGCGCGCTCCCCTTTGCAGATGAGCTGCAACTGCTGCGGCATGCCCATGCCGCCTTTCCCGAAGCCGAGCTGCGAGTAGATGCCAATGGCGCTTTCGCCCCGCAGGAAGCTCTCGCAAAGCTGGAAGCCCTGGCCACGGCCGGCGTCTCCCTCATCGAGCAACCCATCCGCCACGGCCAGTGGCAGAAAATGGCAGAGCTCTGCAACACCAGCCCCCTGCCCATTGCGCTGGACGAAGAACTCATCGGCAACACCCCGGAGATTCTTGAAAGCATCCGCCCGCAGGCCATCGTCATCAAGCCCTCACTGCATGGCGGACTTCTCGCCGCGCAGAACTGGGCCCGGAAGGCAGAATCTCTCGGCATCCGCTGGTGGGTCAATTCCGCACTGGAAAGCCAGATTGGTCTCACCGCCCTGGCCGAGTGGTGCGCCTATGCAGCCCCCGGAACAATGCAGGGACTCGGCAAGGGAAATCTCTTCACCGATGACGCTTACGGCCCCATCCAGCTCGCAGGCAACCGTCTGAAAATGCAACAAATCTGATAGATAACTTGAACAATTAACGTACCTCTTGTGTCAACAAGTATAATCATGAGCAGAATCATCACACTTAGCTCGGTCATGGCCCTGGCCATGAGTACTCCTATGCTGCTGGCAAATAATGCCCCCGCTCTGCGTGCCATGCCCGCCGGGCTCATGCCTATGCAGGCCCGCGGCAACTGCGATATGATGGCATCCAACACCGTGAGCGCCAGCTTTGTCGGTCTTCGCGACCTGGCTGTGCAGCGAGTGGACCAGAGTGAGCCCAGCACCGTGCAGGTGGGCGTGTTCCAGGTCATCAACAACCTGGCCTACCGTCGTTTCAACCGCATCGGCGACGGTCAGCTGGTGCCCGGCATGCAGTTCACCATTGCCATGAACAAGGAACTGCCCGGCCAGCCCGCTGAAAATGTGGATACCATTTCCACCCTGCAACCCGGCGAGGAAGTAGTGATGCGAGTGGATCACCTGTACCTCATCACCGGTCAGGAGGGCGAATCCATCCGCGTGTGCGCCCGTCTGGCCCGTCGCAATGCCCAACCGGCTGCTCCCACAGCCGCTCCTGCCCCCCTGCCCATCCCCGGTGCTCCGCAAGCTGCTCCCGGCGGTGTGCAGTACTCCAGCAGCAGCGCCTCATTCTCCTTCTCCTCCGGCGCCAATGGCCAGATGCAGACCGTGCAGACCAGCCGTTACTACGATTCTGCCACAGGTGAAATCAAAACCCGCATGATTATCAACGGCGTGGAGGTAGACCCCGTCACCCGCCAGCCGCTGGCTCCGGCCACCCCCGCCGCCGCACCTGCCCCCACCAGCGAGGAGCAGGCAAAACAGGAAGCCGCCGAGGACGAAGATGACGACACCATCATCGAGCACAACAACAACCCGATTGTGCAGCCCGGCGACAAACCGGTCCTCACCCCGGAGACCACGCCCAGCCCGGCTCCGGCTCCCGTTACCCCCGAAGGCCACATGGATGCCGCTGATAGCTTCTGATATCAGCATCTCCGCTCCACCTTTTCTGCCACCCGGTCTCCGGGTGGCATTTTTTGCATTGTATCCGGGAACCACGGTGTGGTAAACTCCCGGCATGGCAGACCAACCCAGCATCCCCTTCTTTGCAGAAAGTGTAGCCGCAGGTTTTCCCTCCCCGGCGGTCGGAGAACTGAACGGAACGCTGGATTTAAATCAACTCTGTGTGCGCCACCCCGCCGCCACCTACTTTGTGCGAGCCCGTGGCGACAGCATGACCGGCGCCGGCATTGATGATGGCGATATCCTCGTAGTGGACCGCAGTGTCACCGTAACCAACGGCGCCATCATCATCGCCGCACTGGATGGCGAGTTTACCGTCAAACGCCTGGAAATGAAAGATAAGCACGTCCGGCTCCTGCCAGAAAACCCAGCCTACCACCCCATCGAAATCACCCCCGCCACCGGCGCCGAGTTCTTCGGCGTGGTCACCTTTGTCGTCAAGTGCGTGCATGCATAAAAAACCGCCCTGCAAGCGCAGCGCACTTGCAGGGCTGGAAGAGATGGGCCGCAACGGGCCAGAAATATTATTCCTCGCTCACGTCGTCGGTGGCGTCGAATTCGTCGGACTCGGCGTCGAAGTCAGCCTCCTCGTACTTCTTGAACTTCTTGACGCGCTGGTTGGCGGGGAGCGGGGCGAGCACCATGGTGACGGTGTTGCCGGCGAGCTTGGCGGGCTGGTCCACCTGGCCCATGGTCTTCATGTCCTCCACCACCTTGGCCATGACATCCAGGCCCAGTTCGCGGTGAGCATTTTCGCGGTTGCGGAAACGAAGCTGGAAGCGCACCTTGTGACCGTGGTCGAGGAACTGCTCGGTGCGGGCCATTTTGACGTTGTAGTCGTTGACGTCCGTGCCGACGCGGAGTTTCACTTCCTTCATCTTGGTCACTTTGGACTTGTTGTTCTTCTGCAGCTTGGCCTGCATGTACTTGAACTTACCATAGTCGATAAGTCGGCATACGGGCGGGTCTGCATTCGGGGCTACCTCTACGAGGTCAAGTCCGATTTCCTTGGCCTTGGCGAGGGCATCGCGGGTGGCCATGACGCCGAGCTGGTCACCCTTGGCGGTGACGACTCGTACCTTCGGTGCGCGGATGCGGTCGTTGACGCGAATCTGCGGTGCTTTGTTGGCGCCTTTATCGCCGCGCTGGGGGCGATTGGCGGGTTTACTGGGTTTCTGGGGGGCTGCCACTTGTGTGTGTTCTTGGTTAGTCCTGGGGATTCTGCCGCAGCGGGGAGGCACACGGTCCGGCCCCTGCTGCGGCGGAGAGATTTTGTTTTACTGCTGTTCTTTTACCTGGGGTTCCAGCGCAGGGCGGATGAGGCGCTGGCTGATTTCCTGTTCGAGAGATGCGATGAATTCGTCCACGCCCATGGTGCCGACGACGTCGAGCTCGCGGTGGCGGACGGATACCTTGCCTTCCTCGGCCTCGCGCTGACCGACCACGAGCATGTAGGGCACGCGGTCAAGGCGGGCGTTGCGAATCTTGGCACCAATCTTATCGGGCGCGTCATCGAGTTTCACGCGCACGAACTTGGAGGCCAGCTTGGCGCGCAGCTGCTCGGCAAAGTCGGCCACCTTGTCGGAGATGGGGAGCACGCGCACCTGCTCGGGGGCGAGCCAGGTGGGGAATTTGCCGGCAAAGTGCTCAATGAGCAGACCGGTGAAGCGCTCCATGGAGCCGAAGGGGGCGCGGTGAATCATGACCGGACGGTGCGGCTTGTTATCGGCCCCGGTGTAGGTGAGGTCGAAGCGCTCCGGCAGGTTGTAGTCCACCTGCACGGTGCCCAGCTGCCAATCACGGCCGATGACGTCGCGCACGATGAAGTCAATCTTGGGACCGTAGAAAGCGGCCTCGTTCTCAGCCTCGATGAAGTCAAAGCCTTCCTCGGAGAGCACCTCGCGGAGAGCCTGCTCAGAGAGCTTCCAGTTCTCGATGGAGCCCACGTACTTCGGGTCAGAGTAATCCTTATCGCGCAGGGAAAGGCGCACGCGGAAGTCATTCATCTGCAGGGTGCCGAGAATGTGCTTCACGATGCCGATGCACTGCTGCACTTC
Source organism: Akkermansia sp. (assembly GCA_017937215.1). Lineage (GTDB taxonomy): Bacteria > Verrucomicrobiota > Verrucomicrobiia > Verrucomicrobiales > Akkermansiaceae > Akkermansia. The sequence continues at coordinate 54,601 of JAGBDZ010000094.1, forward strand.
ATCCTTGATCTGGTCGGGGCGGCAGAAGATGTGGGCGTCGTCCTGAGTGAAGCCGCGCACGCGGGTCATGCCGCCCAGCTCGCCGCTCTGCTCCCAGCGGTACACGGTGCCGAACTCGGCCAGGCGCACCGGCAGGTCGCGGTAGGAGTGCGGGTCATTCGCATAGATGCGGATGTGGTGCGGGCAGTTCATGGGCTTGAGCATGAAACCGCTGATGGTGCGGGTATCCAGCGCGTTGAAGAGGTCAGCGCAGGAGGCGTTCTCATCGCGCAGGCGCTTGAAGTCGTCCGGGTCGGGGATGGGCGGGAACTGGCTTTCCTTGTAATGTTCCCAGTGGCCGGAGGTCATGTAGAGGTCCAGCTTGCCGATGTTGGGGGTGAACACCTGGGAGTAGCCGATGCGGTCGAGTTCCTCGGTGATGAAGTCCTGCAGCTCGCGGCGGATGATGGAGCCCTTCGGCTTCCAGAGCACCAGGCCCTGCCCCACCATTTCATCGATGGTGAAGAGTCCCATCTCGCGGCCGAGGCGGCGGTGGTCGCGCTTTTTGGCCTCCTCCAGGCGGGCGAGGTGCTCGTCCAGCTGGGTGCGGTTCGGGAAGCAGGTGCCGTAGATGCGCTGCAGACGGGGGCCGCTGGCATCGCCCATGTAGTAGGCAGAGGCCACGCTCATAATCTTGAAGGCCTTGCAGTTACCGGTGCGGCCCACGTGGGGGCCGGCGCAAAGGTCGGTAAACTCACCGTTGCGGAAGATGGAGATTTCCTCACCCTCCGGGATGCGGTTGAGCAGGTCTACCTTGAACTTGGAAGCCACGTCGCGGGGGCCACCGGCACCCAGTTCACCGCGCTGAGCCAGGGCCATGGCCTCATCTCGGGTTACGGTAGTTCGTTCGAAAGTCTGGTTCTCCTTGACAATCTTCTTCATTTCCGCCTCAATCAGTTCAAACTCGGCGGTGGAGATGTTGTGGTCAAGTTCAATGTCGTAATAGAAGCCATTCTCAATGGCGGGACCTGCGGCCAGCTGGGCCTGGGGCCAGATACGGCAAATGGCAGCGGCCAGCACGTGCGCGCATGAGTGGCGCAGGCGCTCAAGGTCGCTAGCCTGGTTGCGTTCCTCCAGGGTCTTGCGTTCTTTCGGTTCAGACATATCTAATTAAGTGAGCCCCTAATATCGCCCTTTCGGGCGCTTTTTTCAAGCTTAATCAATGCCAACGGGGCAAAAAAGTCTTATTTTTCTTAATTTTCGTTTATTTACGGCGCTTGCGGAAGCCGGGCAACCCCCCACGCAGGGCGCGACGATGGGTGCGGATGGAATTCAACTTCACCTTAAGGCGGCGGAACGGCGTGCTGAGCACATGCATGATGCCGGCGGGGGTCGTGTAGCTGTGCGGCTTCAGCGTCTGGTCGTACTTGTCGGTATAGGTGATGGCAGAACCGCTCACATCCGACACACCGTCGATATGCACCACCAAATCAGGCTGAATGGCGTAGATTTTCACCCCCGGCATACTGGCGGCTGTATCTTTATAGAAGGTATCGATAGCGCGGTGAATGGACATCCACTCCCAGATGGTTTCTTCCGTAGGCATGATGGCCAGCAGGCGGTCGTACATACTCTCGGGGACCAGGTAAGCAAAGGTGGACAACACGCCCTCCACCTGCCAGAGCGCATGTTCGCCTGCTTGCTGCACACTGCGGCCATAAGGGGTCGGGCGGCTGTAGCCCAGATACAGCATGTAATCCCCCTCTGCATTCTTCAGCGCATATTCCAGCATGGCCAGAGCATCCGGATGCTGACCGGTCAGCACGTCGTCTTCCATGATAAGCACGTTGCGCCAGCCTTTTTCCTTTGCCATGGCAATTGCTTTCGCGTGGGATAAGGTGCAGCCGCCGGCGCCGCCCCAATAGGAAGCCCGCTCCGCGGTGCGCTCTGTAAACCACGGTTCCTTGCCGAAACTCGGCAAAGAACGGCCCAGCACAGCGCTGAGGCGGTGAACTTTATCCAAGGGTAAAGTTTCTGCATTATCCTGCAAAAACTTATCCATGCGCTCCCGGCTCGTATCCAGGTTAATCACCAGAATACCATCCACAAGGTCCCATGCAGGATGAAGATTTGTTGAACCTCTCATATAGAAATATATGTTAATCTACTCGACCGTAATCATCATTAAATCGCTCAATATCCTCCTCAGAGAGATAGTTGCCAATCTGCACTTCAATGAGAGCCACCGGAGCCGTGCCCTGGTTGCTGAGGCGGTGAATGCTACCGCGGGGAATCATAATAGATTCACCCACATTGAGGTGCATGATATTGTTATCGCAACGCACCGTGGCCACGCCTTCCGTCACAATCCAGCGCTCGGTGCGGTGCTCATGACGCTGGAGCGAAATGCGACCGCCGGGATACACCAACAGTTTTTTTACCACGACATGGGACTGCAAGTCCAGCACCTGCCACTCGCCCCATGGGCGAGTTCCCTTCTCACCCACGTGGTATGTAATTCTGGATTCTTTCATTTGCCTATCGTTTCACGGATGCTGGTGGTAGAACGCTCAGGCAGGTCGGCATGAGGAATGCGGGAACTGGTTACATAACGGATACCCTTGGACTCCACAAACTCTTTCTTGGCATCGCTGGTGCCATCCGAATTCACGAAGAAAATATCCGGTTTCACCTCATCCAGCAGCGGAGCGAAATCGAGAATCTTTCCTGTATCCGGGCCAATGTAGACCTTCTTGACAAAACGGATAGCCTCGAGCATATACTTACGCTCCTGCTCTGTATACATTGTCTTACGATTCTTGAGAGCCATCACCGTGGCATCCGAACCGAGGGAAACATACACATCTCCATAACTGGCCGCTTCCTCCAGGAAAGCTATGTGGCCGCTATGCAGCACATCAAAACAACCGGAAACAAAAACTTTTGGCATAACAAGAGAGAAAAAAATCATTTGATAACGCCTCGCTTTTTAAGGCGTTCCAGGAAACGAGGCGCCCAGGGCACCTGCTCGTCCTTACCGAAAGTACGGCAGTACGGCTCCACAGGATACATATCCTCACAGGCGTCTACCGCGGCATCGCGGGCTTCCTGATTTTCATACAGATACAGAGCATAGCCACCGTGGCCACCACCGCAATACTTGTGCGCCAGCTGGCAGCCTATGTCAGGCAAGGGCTGCATACCTTCCTCCAGCTGCAACTGGTAGCTCATCTGCACGCCCACGGCAAGCACAGCGACATCCTGCTGCTGAACACCAAGACGAGCAATGCGGGCAGCTTTGGCGATACGTTCATATGAACGCTCATAGCCGGCAAACCCAGGTGTAAAGTGTTTCACCCGCGTATCATACACGGCCATACAGCCTTTCAGAAAATCACCGGTATTCTTGAAATCCAGCACTGGTCTGCCGCCGGATTTCCACACGCATGCACCGGTTTCCGCAATCACAGCAGGGTCCTGCCAGCCCACTCCCAGGCCCAGCTCGGACTTCACTGGGTCCCAGCCGTTGAGCACACTCCAGCCACCGCTGCCACCCAATCCGGCACCTTGCCGATACAGCCACTCTTTCAGAGAAACGGTGGGGGAAATCGAACAATTCACCACATACTCGCCCGGCATGGCATTTTCAGGGACATCGAGCCACCCGCCGGCAAAATCCACGCGCAGCGGCGCGTGCATCGGGGCTTTTACTCGCGACAAAACCTGGGAGCTTGTTGTCTGGCCTTGCTGAGGTCCTGTTTTGTCGAGCACCACAAACTCTGCCCCCACCGACTCGCAGAAACGGCGTTTTGCCTCCATGTGCTGGTCATCTGTGGTCACAGCCAGTACGTGCGGAGCCGTTTGCAGAAATGCCGTACGGAAAGAAAGTTCCACGTCCTCATCCGTTGACTCCACGACCTCGTCAACCATGGACAGCGAGCTGATTACCGCCTTCTTATCAAGATCATCCAGAACGGACTTCTTATCGTACAGTTTCCACAGCAAATCCGCCGGTGGATATGATACAATCAGATAATCACCAAGCTTTCTGGCATCCTCGAAAAAACGGATATGCCCCGCGTGAAGAACGTTAAAAGCACCAGAGACGAATACCTTTTTCATATGGGACAATCTATAAATCCATCGAGCAACCAGGAGCAACCGATTTTGTTCCCGACTTCTGCAGATACTGCTGCAACCTGGGCAGCAATACAGGAGTGGCCAGCTGCAAGGCCAGCTGGAGCAGCATTCCAAGCGAAGAGTTCGGTTTCACGGCCTTTTGTTCGGCGACCTTTTTCTTCCGGCGCAATCCCGCCATGGCCCCCATAACGGAAGCTGCGGCACCGGCTGCGGCACCAAGCTTCAATACCGTAGCAGGGGAAACCGGCAATGCATTGACACAGGCTACCGCATGTCCGCGGGTTGCAGACACAGCATCCAACATCGCCACGCGACTCGCAGCAACCCGCATCAGGGCTTGCTGTTTTCCTTGCAGAGTAATTTGAGACATTGCCAATCATTCCTGAGCTCCTGCGCCGTAGCCGGAGCCAATTTCTTACCAGCCATCCGTTTAACCGCCATCAGGAGCCATATTCCCACCAGCAGATTCAACAGAAACACAACTACTAATGCCCACGCCAGGCCAATATACATGGCCAGCAGAACAGCCAGCAAAGCGCAAAGCACAAAATAGGCACCAAGCAGCAGAACGCCCCCCAGCACAGCCATAATGAGGCGCTGCACCTGGTGTGCGGCGTATTCCTTGACCTCCTCGGAAAAAAGAGCCCCCAGCGCCCCTGTGTGTTCCACGGCGCGCTGAGCAACCCCACGGGCCTGCTGCATGACTGCAACGGCCTCCTCCTTCAGAAGAGACTTCTGTTCTTTTCCTTTAAAAAGCGAGAACATACGCCGTACATCCTACGGGTGTATGGCCAACCTCAGCGACGAGCGCCAAGGAGGAGGCCAATCAGGACACCAAGTCCCAGAGCACCGAGAACGCTACCGGTGGGATTTTCCTTCACATAGGCCTCGCCGACCTTATGATACTCCTTGGCTGCAGAGCATGTCTTATCCCAGCCTTCGTTCATCTGCACGCGAGCCTTGTCCCAGCCTTCGTTCATCTGCACGCGAGCCTTATCCCAGCTTTCGTTGATCTGGGTACGGGCCTGATCAGCATATTCACGCACGTGGTCCATCTGCTCGACAGCAGCGCGGCGAATCTTCTCATACTGCTCACTGGCATACTGGCGGGCAGCATTCAGACGGTCACAAGCATCCGCAGAAGGAGCGGGGGCGGGAGCTGTCGTTTCCTTGATTTCTTCGTTTTCCATAATTTTCAGAATGTTGGTTAAGTTCTTTTTACAGAGCCTGAATCAGACTGGCTCTCTACCGATAGGATATTATAAGCACAAGAGCACCAGAAAATCAAGCTAACTTAGATAAAATGACGAATTTTCTCAAGCGCAGAGCACCCACGCGCACACGCGTGCATAAATTTATCGGATGTAAGATTATTGCCTTGCATTTCTGCCGGTCCTTTGGTACAATTCCACGGCTTAAATTAACACATGAAAGCAATTCTGGCATTAGAAGACGGAACCATTTTCGAAGGCACCTCCATTGGCGCCGCCGGTACGGTAACAGGTGAAGCTTGCTTCAACACAGCAGTGATGGGCTATCAGGAAATCCTGACGGACCCGGCCTACTGCGGGCAGATTCTTGCCATGACCTACCCGCTCATCGGCAACTACGGCATTGTGGACGAAGACAACGAGAGCACGGGGCCCAAGGCTGCAGCCATCGTCATGGGAGAGCTTTCCAACCTGCACTCCAGCTGGCGTGCTGATTCCCCCATGGGCGAATGGCTCAAGCAGCACAACACCCTCGGCGTGGAAGGAGTCGACACCCGCAAGCTCGCCCGCCATCTCCGCATCAACGGCGCCATGCGCGCCTGTCTCACAACCGAACTCAATGCCGAAGCCGCCGTGGCACAGGCCAAGACAGCAGCATCTCTGAATGGAGCGGCTCTGGCTACCCAGGTTTCCACCACCTCTGCCTATGCATGGAGCGGCGAATCCCGCCCGTGGAAACTTCCGAACAAGACCGCCGGAGACATGAGCAACTACGGCACGCTGGCCCCTATCTGCTGCAAGGTAGCTGTCCTTGACCTGGGCGTGAAGACCAGCACACTGCGTGCTCTGCGCCAGGACGGTTGCGAAGTGACGGTGCTCCCGGCCACCAGCACGGCAGATGAAATCCTCGCACAGAATCCGGATGGCCTCTTCCTTTCCAGCGGTCCCGGTGATCCCGCCGCCCTTACCGGCATCATCGATACTGTGAAGGCACTCCTCGGCAAGCTGCCTATTTTCGGTCTGGGCCTGGGTATGGAAATACTGGGGCTTGCACTTGGTGGCAGCGTGGAGCGTCTGAAGTTCGGGCACCGTGGTGCCAACCAGCCGTCCAAGGATCTGAGCACCGGCAAGGTTGAAATTACAGCACCCAACCAGAACTTTGCTCTGGTGGCGGCTTCCCTGCCCGCCGGCGCCGAGGTGACCCACCTCAACCTGAACGATGACTCCGTGGCCGGTATTCTCTGCGCAGAACAGAAAGCCGCCGGTCTCGAATATACACCCGAAGCCAAGAATGGCTGCACTTTCTGCACGTTCCTGAGCATGATTAAAGCTGATAAGTAACCATTTCCGACATGAATACATTAGTCATTGGCTCCCAGTGGGGAGATGAAGGCAAAGGCAAGGTAATTGACTTCCTGACCGAGACCGCAGACATCGTGGTGCGCAGTCAGGGTGGCAGCAATGCCGGTCACACCGTCATCGCAAACGGCAAGAAGTACGTTCTCCACCTGGTGCCCTCCGGCATTCTGTGGGACAACAAGGTGAACATCATCGGCAACGGCGTGGTCATCAACCCCACCTCCCTGGTGGAGGAGATGAACTACCTGCTGGAGAAGGGCGTAACCATCACCCCGGAAAAGCTTCTCATTTCCGACCGAGCCCATGTGGTGCTCCCCATCCACAAGGAAATCGACGCCGCCCAGGAAGAAGCACTGGGCGACCAGAAGATTGGCACCACCAAGCAGGGTATAGGCCCGACCTATGCCGACAAAGCCCGCCGCATCGGCATCCGCATGATTGACCTTGCTGATGCAGACCGCCTGCAGAGCGTGCTCGAAGCCCGCATTAAGACCGCCAATGACGAGCTTGCCCGCCTGGGCTGGCCCAAGGCTGACCCGGAAGTGACTCTCAAGGCAGTCATGACCGCGGCCGATGTGCTGCGCCCGCACATCACCAACACCATTCCGGTGGTGAACAAGGCTATCAAGGCCGGCAAGACGGTGCTGTTCGAAGGAGCTCAGGGTGCCATGCTTGATATTGACTTCGGGACCTATCCCTTCGTGACCAGCTCCAACACCAGCGCCGGCGGCTGCTGCACCGGTTCCGGCGTGGCGCCCACCAAGATTGACAAGATTATCGGCGTGTGCAAGGCCTATACCACCCGCGTGGGTGCCGGTCCTTTCGTGACCGAGGACGATGAGATTGCCGACTACCTGCATGGTCTGGGCCGAGAGTTCGGCGCCACCACCGGGCGTCCGCGCCGCTGCGGGTGGACGGACGGCGTGGTGCTTCGCTTCTCTGCCATGTTCAACGGTTTCGATGAAATGGCCATGACCAACCTGGACGGTCTGGACGAACGCGACAGCATCAAGATCTGCACCGCCTACAAGATGGGCGATGAGATTCTGGAATACCCCCCTGCCCGTATCGAGGACTGGGACCTGTGCGAGCCGATTTACGAGACTCTGCCCGGCTGGAAGCAGGACATTTCCAAATGCACCACCTGGGACGAACTGCCTGAGAACTGCAAGGCCTACGTGAAGCGCTTCGGCGAAGTGGTGGGCTGCCCTGTGGGTTCCGTGGGCGTGGGTCCCGATCGCGAGCAGACTATTCCGGTTCCCTATTGATATCGGGTTGCCCGCTGATACATTTTCACCGCCTTGTTCCGCACCGGAGCAAGGCGGTTTTATTTACTCCGGGCTCTCATCTGCTGCCGGTAAGCGCAGAGACCCAGGCAGCCGCCGGACATGAATACCAGCCCCCAGAACGAGAGAAAAGCACCAGTTCCAAACATTGTCCTGGGGCACAGGGCCATAGCCTGCTCGGGAGCATCAGCGAAGTACAGAATGGTGGTTTCCAATCCCAGCAGCGGTTCATTGAAGTATTCGGTGTTTTCGACCTTCTGGCGAAAAACAGAGCCCTGCGAGGTCCGGAATTCATAAATAGGCAGAAAAGCGTCTTTTTCTTTTTTCTGAACCTCAACCACACGCCCTACCGTGCGCTCGGCGTGCAACAGGTAATAAAGCGGTTTCTCCAGCAGGAAAGTACTTCCATAGAAAGCAGCGCAGCCCATCAACACCATGGCCGATGCCATGAGCATCAATGATTTATCGGGCTTTCTCACAAAACGCTGCGAATCCGCCCAGTTCAAGTAGCGCGCATGTTCAGCATCCGTCCGCGGAGGAAAAGACGCAGCGCTTGCAGCCAACGCATCGGCTACAGCATTCACATTGTTGATGCGTAAAAAGCCCAGCGGAGGGCGCTTCCCTGTGACATCCGGGCCGGTATTTTCATAGGCGAACACAATATCGCCGCTGCCATCGTTCCGCTCTACCACTTCCACCATCATGTTGGAGGCCAGAGGATAAGTCTGCACCCTGAATCCACGGAAAGGAAACCGCGGGCGCAACACCATTGCCCTCAGGTTAGTCACCACGTACACAGAATGACCAGCATTGAACATGCTGCTGCTCAATCCCAGGATGACACCAGCGGCTATAAGCCCCACAAAACCGGCAATAAACCACGCGAGCGGGTCGATTTCCTGACCGCCCAGCAAAAGGAGCCAGAACACTCCTGCGAAAATAATATTCGCTCCCGATACCAGTACTGCATTCCGAACGTCCCGCCGACTGGAGGATGACCGAGGTCGCACATACCACTGCAAACGCTCCGTTGCATCCAGCTCGTTGCCAAGAACCGCCTGCTCGTGAAGACTGAGTGGCTGCGTAGTCATATGAACGGAGGCATCAGCTTCGCGGAGCATTCTGCCCACCGATAAGCACCACCATCTCACCCTTCGGGGGCTTGGCCTTGAATTCCTCCAGCACTGTGGCGGCCGAGCCGCGGTGGTAGGTCTCAAACACCTTCGTGAGCTCACGTGCCACGCAGATGGGCACCTCCGGGTCTATTTCGGCCAGCGCCTGCACCGTCTTGACTATACGGAACGGAGACTCGTAGAAAATGCTGGTGTGGCTGGCTTCCACTGCGGCTTTCAGCTGCGCAGCCTTGCGACCGGATTTCACCGGTAGAAACCCGCCGAAGAAGAAAGCATCACTTGGCAAGCCGGAGCCTACCAGAGCAGTCACCACAGCAGAGGGGCCGGGCAGGACGGTAAACGCCACGTCCCTGCTCTTGAGCTCCTGAATAAGGCGATACCCCGGGTCGCTCACGCCAGGCATGCCGGCATCCGTCACCACGGCAAAGGATTCACCAGCCAGCGCGCGGGTGGCAATTTCCGGTGCACGCTGGGATTCATTGTGCTCATGAAGACTGATAAGCGGCTTGCGTATGCCGTAGTGTGCAAGCAGCATGCCCGTGTTGCGAGTATCCTCGCAACACACGCAATCCACCGACTCAAGCACTGCCAGAGCCCGCCGGGTTATATCCTCGCGATTTCCGATGGGTAACCCGACAAAGCTGACGGGATACTCAATCATGGGTTCGTCAGATTGAAGACGATATTTTCGGCAACTAGACGAGAAGCATACGAAAGCGCAGAATCCATGGCAGAAACAGTATTCACGTCCTGGTTAAAGTAGTTACCCGTGGCTTCTTCGCTTCCCTTCTGAATCACCTTGCCGGTGCGGCGGTCGACAACTTCGTAAGACACATACACCGTCAGCCCGATTTCACTACTCACGTAAGTATCATCAGGGTCGGTACGCAACGATTCTCTCTTGATATGCGTTACCGTGCCTTTGAGAATGAAATCAGCCTCGCTGCGCGGAGCCATGCGGTATGTACCGTCGCTCTGCAAGGTGTTACCCATGGCTGTGGTCATCAGAATTCCCAGGGACGGCTGCACGGTATTGTTCTCGAACATTTCCACGCAGAACGTGTTCATGTCCTTCATGCTCTCCGGTTTGACACCACCCAGGTGATACCCACATGCACTAAATGCCAAAGCCGTCAGCCCGGCAATAACTGTTCTGATTTTTTTCATCTTTACTGGTCGGACTTGGCCGCAGCCTTGGCTGCAGCTTGTTTTGCTTTTTCAAGAAGCCCGGCAGCCTCCTTGGCGGCATCCGGATTAACAGACTTCTGGCGAATCACGTCCTCGAAACAGAAGATAGCAGAGGTATATTCATGGGAGCGCTCCAGGTAATAACGCCCCACCTCAAGCTGCTGCTGAACCATGAGGCGGTCCATGTTGGACGCCTCACCCATGGCTTTCTTAGCTTCGGGGTGCCTGGGGAAACGCAGGGTGAACTCCTCATATGCCTCGCGGGCATTGCTCAGATTCACGAGATTATTGTCGCCACGCGTATGGCTGCTGGCCCAGAGCTGGGCAACCATGAGCTGGGACTCCGGAGCGTAGCGGCTGTCCGGATATTTCTCAACAAGACGAGCATACTCCACTCGGGCCTCCTCCGGGCGGTCCTGGTCCATCAGGAATTTAGCCAGAATGGAAGAAGCTGTTGCAGCCATGTCATTGTAAGGCGCCTTCTCCACAATCTCGCGGAGCCAGTTTACCACGACGCTGGATTCCATCGTGGTCTCCCAGGCCCCCCAGAAAACGGGCACTTTCATCTTGCCGCTGGCGGCATCCATGGCCATGGCCAGCTGGCGGTTCAGGGCATCGGCATACAAATTGCTCTGCGGATAGCGGGTAATCAGCTTGCTGTATTCCTTGAACGCGTCGCGGTAATCGCCTGTGGCCTCATAGGCCTGTCCCAGCATGTAGCGAGCCTCCGGCGCATTGGGAGCCAGAGCGTGATACCGGACAATCTCTTTCAACGGAGTGCGAGATTTCGAAACACGACCTTCCTTCTGGTATGCCTTAGCCTCTACCATCAAGGCATCTGCCTGAGGGTCAACAGCTTTTACCTGACCAATGGGAGGAGGTCCATCAAAGGAATCACACATCGACAGCACCAGGGCCGATGTCGCGCAAAGGGATAACACTAGCGATTTTCTCATGTCAACTAAAGAATACCACGCATCCCCCCACTTGTGCAAGTTCAAATCTGCATCCGTTGTGTCTTATTCAAGCCAACCGTTTATCAACGCACAAGGGAGAGATTCACTCTCTGTCTTATGAAAAGAATAAGCGCCTATTTGATTCTACTCGCCGGCATTTGCACCGCCGCTGACACACGCCCGCAGAATAATGTTTCGCTCGACCGCTATATGGGGAGATGGTACGAGCAGGCCCGATATGAGAACTGGTTCGAACAAGGAATGGAGGGCGTATACACGGACTATACCGCACGCCCTGACGGCAGCATCCGGGTGCTCAACTGCGGTCACAATGCTAACGGAGAACCGGAACAGGCAACAGGCCGGGCGTTTCCCATGAGCCATGGCATATTGGAGGTATCATTTGTGTGGCCCTATTGGTGGTTCGGAGCTCCCTATCACATCCTGTATGTGGATAAAGATTATCAGGCCGCATTAGTATCAGGCGATGATGATGATTACCTCTGGCTACTGACCCGCGAGCGCAAACCGGAACAAAGCACCATCAATAAATTAAAGCAGGAAGCGGAGCGCCGCGGCTTTGACACCACGAAACTCCGCTTCACGAAACAATGATTCCCTGCATTCCTCAGAAGCGGAAATCCACGGAACCGGAAATATACAAACCGGGGTGGTAGTGGTGGCCTTTCACGCGGTCCAGGTCAGAATTATAGTAGAGAAGATCTGCCGTGGTAATCAGAGTGCTGCCGACTGCCAGCGTAGCAAGGCGCTTGGTTTCGCCGGGTTTAGAGAAATCATAAGCAGCCTTCAGACCGGCCACCAGAGAACGGACGCGAAGCATGCGCGTGCCATCCGGAGTATTCACGGCCCAGGCACCACCTGCGCCATCTGCAAAGGCGCCCAGTTCCAGACCGTTTCCCATATCACGCATGATGCTGTAGTGCAAGCCGCTCAGGCGCATACTCCAATCCTCTGTCATTTTCCAGTCAAAGGAGAACACCGGCATGAAGCCCATGATAGTAGCATCCGGGGAGTGTCCCAAGCCGACAGAGTAGGAGAAAGAGTCACTGTGCTGCACGCTGTAACTGAACAACAGGTTCACATGGAAGCTGTGGGCGCGGTGCACAAAGTCCGAAGCAAAGGCAGGAGCCACCACAAATATCACCATATCTCCATTATCGCGTGGCACAATCGCAGAAATCGGCACAGAGAAATTATAAAGTTCATTGCGGCGCAAATCAAACTCGCCATTGGTATCCATAAAGGTCACCTCGGAGTTGATGGAGGCATTGAACATCCAATCCTTACCACCGGACTGTCGCGGGTCAGCCAGCGGCACACACAAGCCCACTTTCTGCCAGCTCAGCGTGGAGCCACCATGGCGCTCTCCCATGTTGGAAACCGTCTCAAACGAGAAAAAGCTGGGGAACAGTCCACTCTCCGGCAATTTGTGGTGCCAGTCGCTGTACATGGTCCAGGCAAAATCAGTGGTGTCATCAACCAGCGAATTAAACCAGTCTGTTGCATAGGTAGCAGGCGCCAGAGACAGAAGCAAAAGCAGGGACTTCTTCATGCGCGGATGATAGCAGACGAATGCCAAAAGTCAACATTTTATAGGCCTTAACATGAGTTTTTCAAACTGAGGGGTGGATAATTTACTTGTCAACCACTCCTCATTGATATAGACTCTGGCACCTCATGCGATTCCTGCTACCAGCCCTGATTCTGCTACTTAGCTGCGCGCCGTGGTCAAGCGCCCAGCAACTCAAATCGCGCAGTGTCACTAGTGTAAAGGCTGCATATCCCTGGTGGAAAAGCATGCAAAGCGCCATCATGTCCATGCAGCGTATCGGGCCGGGAGGCTACAGTACAGACGACGGCGCCAAACAAGCTCTGGTATCATCATTCATGTGGAACGAGAAGATGAAGCGTCCTGTTTTCAATCCGATGGTGGCGCGACCCTCGTTCTGCTCATCAGCCGTGTGGGTGGCCACACTTTCAGCCCTGGTTCACTGGGAAACCCAGAACCGCTACCGGGCCATTTCGCCGGCCGCATGGCAGGCGCTCATGCCGCAGCTGGTGAAGGATGGCGAGGGCCCCTGGGGCTATGCCAACGCAAACGGCCCGGGATTTGCCCTGCTGGCGCACCGACTGGGAGCAGGTGTCAATTTCACAGATTGGAAAATGGCCCGGCCTTCCGATATCCTGAAAATCTGGTGGAACGAGCACATCGGCGCCAATGAACGCGGTCACCTGGTCATTCTGGTTAAGGATGAGGGAGATACCGCCTGTGTCTGGTCATCGCACAAAGCGAGGGACGGCCAACCCGCAGGCTACGGCTTGCGCCGCATCCCGAAAAGCGCAATGAAGCGGGTGCTGTTCACGCGTATCACCCGCCCGGCTGCATTCAACCGGGCTCACAAGCTGCCGGATGAGCCTTGGCTCACCGAACTCATGCGCGCAAACACCACCTGGGCAGAGTGCGTGCGCCGCTGCGGTATCCACGATTAATCGCGCACCGGCGGGCATTCACCCACACGCACATAATCCATGCCGCCGGCCATGGCTGCCTGAATCCCGGGCTCAGCATCCTCAAACACCACGCATTCCTGCGGATTCACGCCCATGCGCTCGGCGCAGAGCAGGAAAATATCCGGTCTCGGCTTTCCGAATCCGGGCGGCACATCCGCCGGAGTGACCATGATGGGGAATAAATCCGCCACACCGGCCGACTGCAGAGTCTCGGTGGCACCGCTGGGCATGCTGCCGGTGCCGATGGCATAAGGAATCCCCTGCTCTTTGAGACGGCGCACCAGATTCACCGTCTCCGGAATGACCGGCAAGGTTTCATTCTGGAGGAGCCAGGCATAGCGGTTGCGCTTGTCATCCGCCACGGTTTCAGGCTCCATGCTCAGGCCATAGGTCGCATTCAGGTCGGCTACAATATCCGGTGCAGCCATACCGCCGTGTGCCACAAATTCCTCCCACTGAAAAACATGATACGGAGCACCATGCTCATGCAGCGCCCAGCGCCAGGCCTTGAAATGCACCGGCATACTGTCGACCAGTGTGCCATCAAGGTCAAAAATGTAGCCGGCGTAAATTTTCTCCGGCAGTGTTACGCGCGCACTCATTCCCCCTGCAGGTCAAATTTTTCCACAAATCGCTGCAGGTCGCTATCCTTGCCGAATACGACGAGCACGTCCCCCAACTGGAACTCCAGCGTTGCATCCGGCATATCAATGACCGGCTGCTCCGGTTCGGAAAGCACCTCGTCAGAGGTCGGGTTCTCTTTCACCTTGCCTCGGCGCACCGTCAGCAGATTCAGGCGGAACTCCGAGCGCAGCCCCACATCAATGAGTTTGCGTCCCACCCATTCCTCAGGCAGACGCACATCCGCCAGGGAGTGCGTGGCATCCATGCGGCGCAGGCGCATCATACCTTCATTGGTGAATCGGGCAGCCAGCTGGCGGGCGGCCACATCCTCCACTCGGATAAGGTCATTCACACCGATGAGCTTGAGCAACTTGCCATGCAGTTCATTCACGCTGCGTGTCAGCAGATTGGTTGCACCCAGTTCCTTGAGCTGGGCAGTGATAAGCAGGTTGCGCTCAAACTGTTCACCCACCGCCACAATCACGTAGGTATCCTCGCCGACCAGCTCCAGCTGGCGCAGCACGCGAATATCCGTGGCATCGCCCACCAGCGCATAGGTCACGCGGTCCTTCAGCTCGGTGATGATGGATTCGCGCTCGTCCAGAATGGTGACTTCAAAGCCCAGATCAGCAAGATGCAGGGCGAGAGCGCGGCCGAACTGACCAATACCGATAATAACGAATTTCATAACAATCTATCAGTTGAGGGGTAAACGAGTTTCCGGCAGGCGGATAGGATTAGGTTCCTGCTGACGGATGAAGATAAGCATGAAGGTAAACATGCCCACGCGACCGAACAGCATATTGAGGGTAACGATAAACTTGGAAACATCTGAAATCTGAGTCAGGGCACCCAGGTCAAAGCCCGTAGTGGTATAAGCACTCACCTCCATGAAGAGCAGCTTCACCACCCCTTGCGGCTGCTGCGCCACAGCGGGTTCCAGCAGCAGGAGCAGCAGCGTCGTGAACACAATCCAGAAAATCGAAAGCACCACAGTGGCCATGGCGCGCTCCACGGTGTTGCGGGCAATGCGGCGATTATGCAGTTCCAGATCCTGCTTGCCTTGCAACACACGGTATACCTCCAGCAGGCAAAGCGCAAACACCGGAGCATACACACCACCACCCGTGCCGGCGGGGTTGCCGCCCACAAACATCAGAAATGCCAGAAACAGCTGGTACACCGGGCCATATTCGCCTATGTCGCTGAGAGCAAAGCCTGCCGAGCGGCCCACGGCATTCCAGAGCGATTCCCATATATTAAAAGTACCGTGTGCCTGGTGGGCAGAAGGTTCAAATGCAGCCAGCAGAGTCAGTCCCACGGTACCGACCAGCATCACAATCAGCATCACGCGCAGCACCAGCCAGGAGTTTGTGCTCCAACGCTTTGCGCTGAGCTTTCCGGCCAGCTTATTCTTCAGGCGGGTCAGGCCTTCCAGATACACACCAAAGCCCACAGTGCCCGCCAGCACCAGAAGTATCATAACAAGCTGCACCGTCTTGCAGTTAGCCACGCCAACCTGTTCCATACCAGCCGGGAAGATATTGATTCCCGCATTACAGAAAGCTGAAACAGAGTGGAAGATGGCATATCCCCACAAATCCTCCTGCGGGAATCCGGGCATTCCCTTCCAGAGGTAATACAGGCAGACTGCGCCTACAACTTCGGCCATGAGCGTCACGAAAAACACGGCACGCAGCAAAGCCGGCACTACATTCACCCCCTGCTGGTCGAGCATGCCGGATACGGACATACTGTCGCGCACCGCCAGGCGCTTGCCCACCATCATGAGAACGAAATACGAAAAGGTCATCACCCCGATAGCGCCAATCTGAATATCCAGCAGCAGCACCAGCTTGCCCAGCGGGGTGAACGTTGAGGCCACATCCACCGTCGTCAACCCGGTAATAGAAGTGGCAGATGCACAGGTGAACAAGGCATCCACCGGGGAAAGCGGTGCATTTGTGGCGCCAGGAGTGAGCAGCAGCAGTGTGCTCAGCAGCACCAGCACCACCATGTAGGTAAAGAATCGCACCGCCGGAGACCAGCGGCTGCCTTGCTTCGCCGGATTCGAACGTCGCGCGCGTATGATATTTCCAAGAGTTCCAATGGAAAACCCGCCCAGTAGAAAACTACACACCAGACTGGCCATGAAGGCCCAACGTCCGAAAATTTCCCAGACTCCGCCGTAGAAAATAACCGAGGCCACTATCCCCACCAGAAGCTGCACCCACAGGAAGCGGCCCGGCACACCATACCTCACCCACTCACTCACCAGGTGCAGAAAAACCACCAGCGTATTGAACCACACCAGCCCGCACAGTATCAGGTGCGAGCCGTCGACAAAAGCATCACGATAAGCAGGCGAATTGGCCACGCCTTCAAAACAGGCTTCCCACAGCACCACGAAAAGCACCAGCAGACCGGACAGTAACTCCGGCAATTCCAGCACCCTGTGGCGGTGTTCTTTCTGAGTCTGCGGTCTCACGCGCGCTCATTATACCAAAGAAATGCACCTTTGGCAAGAGCATGCTGCCAAGTCTTTCATTTCCAATAAAAAACGGCACTGAATCCAGCGGAAACAGTGCCGTGAAAAGAACAGCGTCGCTTGCGGACGTGGCCTAAGCGCGCAGCTTAGGACTTGTAACGCAAACGCTTCTTGTGGCGGTTCTGGCGCATGCGCTTGCTGCGCTTGTGCTTGTTAATCTTGGCCTTACGTCTCTTCTTAAGCGATCCCATAATGATTTATGTGTCGTTTGTGGTTTTCTCGATTGGGAGAATTGTCGGTTGCCCTGGGGGCTAACGGGGGAATATGTAACTATTTTTTACCAGAAAAGTCAAGCCGAAAGAGAATATTAAGACGGATTTTATTACCTTTCTGTCATGACTCGGTCATGCCAGGCATGCAGGATTTCCATCACGCCGGGGGTGGAGGAAACATATTTTCCCTGCTCGTGCATCCAGGCCAGCACATCCGGGTGAGCAGTGGCAGGGGCCCCGCAGAATGCCTCGGGATACAGGCGGAAAGCGTGCAGGTCATTGTGACCATCGCCCAGCAAGGCCCAGTTCTTCGAAGGTACGCGCCATTCATTCGCCACGGTCTGCAGGGCGGTACCCTTGCAGTAGCGGGCATCGGCCAGGCGCATATAGCGCCCTGCCCGCTGGGCGCAAACACCTTCCAACCCGGCTACGAAGGGAGCCAGGAAAGCCATGATGGCATCCATCGTGGCAGAATCTGCCGCTTCCACGGAGAGAGGGTCGGTGGGGGCAATAATCCACTGCAGCTCGGGGCTGGCCGCGCGGAGTGCGCCTAGCTGCGCATGCAAAAACGGACGCACCTGCTCACGGACCAGCATATTGTGCTCATGGCAGCGTGCATTGTGCTCCCGCAGGGGTTGCAGAGTGCCATCCGCCTGTGCCACATAGGCGTAGCGCTCGCAGGTGCAGATGAAATCCGGCAGAAAGGGAGCAGTGGGCAGCAGTTCCTCACAGAGATACGGCAGAGTGCGTCCGGTGTTGATTCCCCAGCGAACGCCGAGGGCGCGCCACTCACGCATCAGTTCATAAAAAGCCACCGGCACCGGCTGCGCCGGGTCATGGCTACGCAGTGTCTCGTCGTAATCCAGCGAAAGAAGCCAGCGGCATTCACCGGCGAAAGGCAAGGCGCGGCCCGGCAGCACCTGACCTTCCTCAACGACCATTTCTGCCCTTTTTCTTGTTCTGCTCTGCTTTCTTGCGGGCAGCTTCGGCAGCGGCTCGTTCCTCCTGGCTGGCACCCACCGGCAGACGGAAAGCCGGAGTCTCCGGCACCTTCACCCCCTTGGCCAGCTGCTGGCTGATTTTGGTGGTCAGGTCCACCTGGTACTTGTAATCGCAGGCACCGGCGGGCAATTCCTCACCACCGGCGCGCATGTGAATTTCCACGCGGCGGTTCAGTTTCTGCTGGTCGCGGTCGCCGGTAGTAGGAGCCAGGGGCATGGAACTGCCGCAGGAGCGTACATATACATTCTCCACCGGCACGCCGTTGCCCACAAGCCAGGCACGCACAGCCGCCGCACGCTGCAAGCCCAGCAGTGCATTATAAGCAGCTCCACCCACACTGTCGGTGTGCCCCTCAATCACGAAATAGGTGTGCGGGTTTTTCTGGATAAGAGCCGCCAGCTGCAGCATGGTGATGCGGGCGGAGTTTTTCAGCTGGCATTCATTGAAGCCGAAGAGCACGTCGGCCCCCAGACGGGCCACACCGGAACCGGAGCCCAGGTGCTCCTCGCCCATAAGCTGGGCCAGGCTGCGGGTATCGCTGGGCAGATTGGAATTACCGGCCTCGCTGGCGGCCTTACGCAGGTCCTGCTCCATGAGAGAGGAAGCATCGTCCAGCACCTCGGACTGGGCGGTAGCGGCTGCCACAACCTCATTGCTGTTCACCGGTGTGGGCTCAGGGATGGCGAGTGCTTCCTCCGTCAAATCCTTAGTCTGCAAGGAGTTCAGATCCAGCTGGGCGGGCGGCATCTCGCTCACCGGGGTCTGCTCCTCAGCGGCATACACAGGTTCAGACACCGCAAGTTCCGTGGGGCCGGGCGCCATCACCAACTCCGGCACATCCACGTCCAGGATGTCGATTTCTTCAGGTTCATGCTTGATTTCCTCGATTTCCTGGGGCTGCTGCTCCACAATCTCCTGCTCCTGAGCCTCCTCTATTTTTTCCTCCTTGGGCGGTTCTTTCACCACCACACGCACGGTATCACGGTCATTCACCTCAGCAGGCACATCCACCAGCTTGCCCAGGCCCAGCACCGATAAGGAGGGGAAGTACACCCACAGCATGGCATGCACCACCACAGCAGCCGTCGCGGCCCCCATAGCAATGGGCACCATATCGCGCTGACGCGTCAGCTCGTACCCATTGCGGCGGCGGTTGCCTACTCGCTTGGGTATATTCAAAGCGCGGTCTATTTCTGCGTAGGGATCTGTATCCATTTATCTCAGAGTCTGATATTGGAAGAAGTCAGGTCGGGGCGGGCGGGTTCACTCACGCGGGGAGCCTCCACAGCATCCACCACGCGATCGTTTATCCAGTGAACGATGGAGCTCATGGCGCTATCCTCATCCGGCAGCAGCCCCACCAGAATCGCCTCACCACGGCGGCCTCGGCCCACCGTCAGCTCGCGGTGAGTGGCACCGGCCGGGTCGGCATCGCTGCGCAGCGTCCACACATCGCGCTGGTCGCTGCGCAAGCGGCGGTAAATGGTCACTGCATCCTTGAAATTGCTCACCGGACTGTCCTGCACCAGGTTCACCACCAGCACCGGCACATTGCGGTCCATATCAGCCGCCTGCTCCACCGGAGCCACATCGAAACTCTCCATCCCTGCTGTGCGACGAATGCGCTGGTCCATGAGCCACATCACCACCGGGCGCAGCAGGCCCTCCGGCATCGTGCGTTCCACCGACTGCCGCAGCGAGGCATAAGCATCTATGGATACCAGACCTCGAATGCGTGGTTCTGTGGCCGCAGCCTGCAGCAGCAGACCGGCACCGTAGCCCTGCCCCACAGCAGCAAAAACAGGGTCCGGCTTGCCGGAGCGCGCAGCCACTGCATTCAGCAGCAGGGGTACATCACGGCATTCCTTGAGCCCATGAGTGCAATAGGGACGGCGGTCATCCTTGCCACGCGGCTCCCAGAGCACACAGGTGAGCCCAGCCGCGGTAAGCGACTCCGCCACCGGCAGCGCAGAGCGAATGCCGTGATCCCAGTCCACACAGACGAGCACATAATCAATCTGGTGCAGACGCTCCACCGGGTGGTGCATCAAATCACCAATAACACTCAGCTGGCGGGACGACTCCTCGCCATCCTTCACGGCAATCACGGCCTGCACCTCGCCACCATCCCAACCGGTGAAGGTAAAGGGCTCCATGCGCAGACCCGGTGCCTTGCGGGGCACATTCGTGTATCCCACGTACGATTGATTCAGCGGCGTCAGAACAGGCTGCACTAAATCGTTCACATAGAACCACGTAGACACGCCGCCCCACACCGCAGCAACTAGCGCGATGCACATCAGGAAGCGTCTGGGTCCGCGGCCTCTCATAATAACGCGCACACTATACCAGAGCTTCCCCGATTCCGCAATTGCAAAGTAGGGCATGCCCGAACTTTTTGGCGCGCGTACGCGGACGCATTTTGTGTCAACGCCACAGAAATAACGTGATTTTCTCAAAAAAATTGCGTGTTGGGGGGTAGACTTAACTTCACTTGTGGTGTAGAATGGAGCTGTGAGCGCAAAATGGACAGTAAAGGAAGTTGAGGAATGCGAATCCACGTTCAATGTGGCTCGCAAATTACCAGCTTGGACCATCGTGACCACCCAGCGTCAGACTCGCGGCCGTGGTCGCTTCAACCGTGCCTGGTTCGGCAACACCGGCGGGCTCTGGGCCACCTATAATCTGCCGATTGATTCCAAACTCAACCGCCACTGGGGTGTGCTCCCGCTCGTAGCCGGAGCCGCCGTCATCGAGACGCTCAAGGAATACAACATCAAGGGGCTGCGCCTGCGCTGGCCGAACGATGTGCTGGTAGGCAAGGCGAAGCTGGCCGGCATCCTGGTAGAGCGGCCCTCCGCCAGCATGGCCTCCATTGGTGTGGGCATCAACATGTTCAACGACATCAACGAAATCCGGGACAAAGCCGCAGACCCGGTCACACGCCTGTGCGAACTTCTGCCGGCCTGTCCTTCCATCAAAAAGCTCCGCACGCTCCTGGGCGACACCCTGGCTGAGATGTTCAGCTACTTCGTGGAAAGCGGGGTCGACAGCATCCTGCCCATCCTCGGCTCCGCCTGGGGCGAATCACTCCCGGTGGTGGCCATCACTGATAAGGAACGCCACGTAGGCCGCTTCATCGGCGTGGATTTCGATGGCTCCCCCATTCTTGCCAGGGCCGATGGCACGCGCTACGTGGTTCCGGGCATCACCGTGAACCGCCTTAAAGAGCTTATCTGATTCAGATACTCTGGATTTTCCTCGCCCCGCTGGTTTTCCCGGCGGGGCTTTTCTTTTTTATCATACTCTTGAAAAGCGGTGGGAGCTGTGGTAGAATGCCGGGCATGGAAATAACGCTGAATTCCCCGCTGGATATGCACCTGCACCTGCGCGATGGCGACATGCTGAAGCTGACCGCGCCGCTTTCTGCCGATTTTGCCGGAGCCGTGATAATGCCGAATCTGGTTCCGCCGGTAACCACACCGGAGATGATGCAGGACTATGCCGCGCGCATTGAAGCCGCGCTGGATGGGGCTGCGTTCACTCCGTACATGACTCTGTTCTTCACTGCACTGGGAGAAAAGGAATTGCTTGCCGCAAAGGCAACTCCTGGCTTCTTCGGCTTTAAGCTCTACCCGGCCGGCATTACTACCAACAGCGAGGGCGGCGTGTCCGACATGGCCCAGGCTGATAGCACACTGCGTCTCATGGAGGAACTGGGCATCCCCCTGCTGGTGCATGGCGAAAGCCACGGCTTTGTGATGGACCGCGAGCAGGAGTTCCTGGCCGTATACCGCCACCTGGCCACCAAGTATCCGAAGCTCAAGCTGAGCATGGAGCATATCACCACTGCAGCCGCGCTGCAACTGCTGGATGAGTTCCCGAACATCTGCGCCACAGTCACCCTGCAGCACCTCATCATCACACTCGATGATGTGGCGGGTGGTGCCCTGCGACCGCACCTTTTCTGCAAGCCCATTGCCAAGCGCCCGGAAGACCGCGATGCCCTGCTCCGCGCTGCGCTGGCCGGTCACCCGCGTCTCTTCTTCGGCTCTGACTCCGCCCCGCACCCACGCTGCAAGAAGGAAGCATGCGGCTGCGCTGCCGGCGTATTCACCGGTCCGGTGGCCCTGCCCAGGCTGGCGGAAATCTTTGCCACACACGGCGCTCTGGATAAATTGCAGGGATTCGTGAGCGACAACGCCTGCAAGTGGTATGGTCTCACCCCGGTGCAGAAGCAGATAAAACTGCACGACACACCCATGAGCGTGCCGGCTGCATACCGCAGCTATGGGCAGGAAGTGGTGCCGATGTATGCCGGCGAGAGCATAGGCTGGAGCGTGGTCCGCTGATGGAAGTCGCCCCCATACCAACGGCTGATGACCTGCGGCAGCTGCTTGCAGACATAGCATCCACGCACATGCCCTACGGCATGTACGGCCCGAAAAATTACCCACCGGATGGCTGTCCGCTCATGGATCTGCCCACGGAATATCTGGACTGGTTCTGGCAACGCGGCTGGCCCAAGGGTAAACTGGGGCGCCTGATGGAGCAGACGCTCCTCATCAAGAACAGCGGGCTGGATAATCTCTTCAATCCATTCCGCGCCGCCGCCGGCGGCCGCCGCCACTTCCCCCGCAAATAACACGCATCTTCCCCTTCTCATGAGCAAACTTCGTTCCATTATCCTGGCCGCCAGGCCCAAAACCCTCCCCGCCGGCTTCGTTGCAGTGTGGGCCGGTTGCCTCATTGTCTGGAAATTCCAGCAGCATTTCCCGGAAACAGGTATCCGACTCGACTGGTGGCTTGCCGCATTCACCGCGCTCAGCTGCGCCTGCATCCAGATTGCCTGCAACTTCTTCAACGACGCCATTGATGCCGCAAAAAATGCAGATACAGACAAGCGGCAGGGGCCGCGCCGCATCACGGCCAGCGGTGATATGAAGCCCCTAACCGTTAAATTGTGGGGGTGTTTCTTCCTGGTTGCAGCCTCGGCATTCGGGCTGCCGCTTATACTGGCGCAGGGCTGGCCGGTGCTGCTCATCGGTATTCCGAGCCTGTTCTTTGCCTATGGCTACACCGGCGGCCCCTGGCCCCTGGCCTATCATGGGCTGGGTGAGCTCTTTGTGCTGCTTTTCTTCGGGCTGGTTGCGGTAGCCGGCACGGTATTTGTGCAGATTGGCTGGCAGCCGGGTTATGAGGAAATCTATGCCGGCGCCTTTGTGCTGGGTATCCAGTGCGGGTTGCTCTCCTGTCTGCTCATCGAGGTGAACAACATCCGCGACCGCAAGGAAGACGCCACCACCGGCAAACGCACCCTCGCGGTGCGTCTGGGCGACAAACGAGCCCGCGGACTGGCCTCTGCCTTTCTTATTGCGCCCTACGTCACCCTGAAACAGACCGCTTTCTTCCTGCCCGGTTTTCAGTGGAATCTGGTGTGGCTGGCCGCTATCATCGTGGGCGGGTTCATCCTGCTGAAGCTGCACACCATGCCGGCCAATAAGAAGATGAACATGCTGCTGGGGCTCTCCTCTCTGCACATGGGGCTTTTCCTGCTGGCGCTCACTATCTGATTTTCTCTCTGCCATGAAACGCATTTCCTCCCTGCTCCTCCCGCTGGTTCTGCTCAGCTGCACTCAGAATCAGCTCATCCTCGACCCTTTCGACGAGGGCGAAAGCCTCATGATTGAAGATGAGGAGGCCATTCTCCAATTCGAACAGTTGATGGCCGATGTGGCAAACCCGGACAATGTATACAAAGCCCGCTCCAGAGAGCGCAACTTCTTCGACTCGGCGGATGTCATCAGCACCTTTCAGGACACCCAGCCTGTCATAGGCATCTGCCGCAGTGGGGAGAAGGAATATTACTACCACATCGAGCGGGACCAGGACAACAAGCTCATCACCGATATGGACCTCGGGGTGACCGATTACGTGGTCTCCCGCGAAAAGTATGAGCAGATCCGCGACTTTATCAGCCTGCACACACCGGTGAAACCCGAGTATGAACCGGAGGAAACCGGCGAGGAGGACGACGAATGAGCCGACGCATCCCCCATATTCTGTTCACGCTACTGGTGGTGCTGACCGTGTGGTCCGCCATCTGCCCGCATGATGTGCAGGTGTGGTGGACCGAAATGAGCTCTGTTTTCCTGCTGGTCGGAGCATTGACCATCACCTACCGGCAGTTCCGCTTTTCGAACACCGCCTATGCATGCATGGCAATCTGGTGTGCCATGCAGATAATCGGTGCGCACTACACCTTTGAGTTCGTTCCCTTTGGTTTCATTACCGATTTATTCGGTTTTGAACGCAACCACTACGACCGCGTCGCCCACTTTGCTGTGGGGCTCGGCGGTATCGCCATTGCCGAACTGCTCTGGCGGCGGCGCATGGTGAACAGCGTGCCCACTGCTGCGTGGTTCAGCCTGGTATTCATTCTGGCGCTGGCCGGGCTCTGGGAACTGGTGGAGTGGATATACGCCGAAATCGACGGTGGCACCGCCGGCCAGGCCTTCCTGGGTTCCCAGGGCGATGAATGGGATGCGCACAAGGACATGCTGCTCGACACCCTGGGCGGAGCATTGGCTGCCCTCGTCTTTTACATCTGGAACCGCCGGGGCTGAGCAAAGCATGCGACCGCTCCCCTGTTTTGAACAGGAATGCGGGAATGACATCCAACTATTCAAGACGAACACGCAAGATTCTTGACATTTCTGCGTATTCATAGTAGACACTTAGTCAACCAAAGTACATCACATATATGAAGAAGACGTACATCATGATTCTGGCAGGTCTGGCCATCGTAGGTGCCACGACCACATACTGCTTCTCTCAGAGCAATCAGGAAGTTGCCGTTACCACCCCCGCCCCGGCGGAGGCCGTGGTTGCGACCGAAGCTGCTGCCGCGGCTAACCCGATGGCAGCCCTCCCCGAGGTTTCTGAAGAGGATGCCAAGAAAGCTTTCTCCTACTTCATCGGCTACCGCTTCGGTCAGGAAGTTTCTGCCGGTGCCACCACCCTCACCACCGAGGACTTCGACAAGGACACCTTCTTCCAGGCTCTGGAGGACAGCCTCGCCGGCAAACAGCCCAGCATGGACCAGGCCGCCATTGAGGCAGGCATGAACACCTTTGTCATGAACATGCAGCGCCGCGAGCAGGTGAAGTCCGAAGCCAACCTGGCCGCCGGCAAGGCTTATCAGGAAGAGTTCGCCAAGGGCGAGGGCGTAACCAAGACCGATTCCGGTCTGCTCTACCGCGTCATCACCGCCGGCGAGGGTCCCAAGTACAACCCCGAGACGGATGGCCCCGGCGCCCTCTGCAACGTGATGTACGAAGGCAAGCTGATTGACGGCACTGTGTTCGACAAGAGCCCCTCCCCCATCGATATGCCCATCGACCGCGTGGTTCCCGGCTTCTCCGAGGCACTGAAGAGCATGCCCGTGGGCTCCACCTGGGAGGTGTGCATCCCCTCTGAACTGGCCTACGGTCCGCAGGGTCCGGGCCCCATCGGCAACAACAGCACCCTCATCTTCACCATCACCCTGAACTCCATCTCCAAGGCTCCGGAGCCCCAGATGGAATCCCGCTCCCTGCAGCAGCTTCCCCCCGAGATTCTGCAGCAGCTCCAGCAGCAGGGTCTTGAAATCGAGGCCGATAATGCCGCAGCTGAACCCGCCGGTGAAGCCCTGCCCGCCCCCGCTGCCGAAGCTGCACCTGCTGCTCCCGCAGCTCCGGCCCCCACTCCGGCTGCTGAGGCCATGCCCGCTGCCGATTCTTTCTGAAGCGCAGCAGTTCCCATTTATCACACCGCTCCATTGCCCGCAATGGAGCGGATTTTTATATCATGGCAGCCGGAGCGTTTTTGCTCGACAGCGACAAAAAAACACGTTATACTGCTGTCAGTATGAATCCCCCTGCCATCGCTATCGACGGTCCCGCAGCATCCGGTAAATCCACCGTTGCCAAACTCATTGCAAAAGAGCTTGGTTTCACGTTCATCAACACGGGTGCCATGTATCGCGCCGTGACCTGGTACACCCTGCAGAAAGGCGTGAACCCCGCCGATACCGCCGCTGTAGAAGCCCTGCTGCCCGGCATTCCGCTGAGCTTTGGTAAGGAAGGTGCCAACTCCACCGTTGTCTACGAGGGCCGGGTCCTCACCACCGAGCTCACCGAAAAATCCACCAACGACAACGTGTCCGCCATTGCCTCCATCCCCGCCGTGCGCGCCCTGCTGGTAGAAAAGCAGCGAGAATACAACACCCGCGAAGCCGTGGTCATGGAAGGCCGCGACATCGGCACCGTCGTCTTTCCCGACACGAAGTTCAAGTATTTTGTGACCGCCTCCGAGGAAGTGCGCGCCGCCCGCCGCGCCGCTGAAGGCATCACCGATTCCATTGCCGAGCGCGACCGCAAGGACTCCCAGCGCGCCTGCGCCCCGCTCAAGAAGGCTGATGACGCCATGCTGGTGGACACCTCCGATATGACCATCGACCAGGTCGTGGCATTCATCGCCGCCGATATCCGCGCCAAACTCGCCTGCTGACACCCTTTTTCTCTTCATCATGAACCGTTCCTTACTTTACCTGTTAATCCGCGGTACCGCCAGCTGCTTCTTCAAGTCGTTCTTCAACTACAAAGTCATCGGCCAGGAGAAGCTCATCGAGGAAGGCCCCTGCATCATCGTGGCCAACCACCAGAGCTTCCTTGACCCGCCCCTGGTGGGTTCCCTGTACCGCAACGAGGTATTCTTCCTGGCCCGCAAGACTCTCTTTGACGCTCCCCTGCTCAAGCAGGCCCTGCCGCACTGCAACACCATCCCCGTGGACCAGACCCGCCCCGACCCCGCCAGCATCATCCAGGTGTTGCGCACCGTCAAGAACGGCGGCCGCATCATCATCTTCCCCGAAGGCTCCCGCTGCCCGGACGGTAAGATTCACGACGCCATGCCCGGCATCGGCCTCATCCTCAGCAAGCTGGCCCATGTGCCGGTGCAGCCCATCCGCATCGAAGGTGCGTATGATTGCCTGCCCATCCACAGCAGCAAGCTGAAGTTCCGCCCCATCACCCTCTCCGTAGGCGATCCCATCAAGTTCACCCCCGAGGAACTCAAAGCCAAGGGCCGCGATGCCCAGCGCGCCATCGGCAAGAAGATTATGGACGCCATCCGCGCCCTGCCCACCGAGGTCTGATTGACTTTCTCACGACGGATTCCATGCTCACCACTCTGCGTCTGAGCAACTTCCGCTGTTACAGCACCCTCCGCTGGTCCATACCGGCCGAGGGTGCCGTGTTGCTGGGAGCTAACGCGCAGGGTAAGACCAGCCTCATGGAGGCGCTCTGCTTCGCCCTCACCCTGCACAGCCCCCGCGCCACCAGGCTCGATAAACTCGTGAAACAAGGGCAGCCGAACTTCGGCATCTCGCTGGAGACGGAAGACGACACCCGCCGCCTGGTATGGAATGACCGCAAGCTCAACCTCCAGGTAAACGGCGCCGAACGCCGCGATTTCAGCGACTACCTGGCCGATACCCACCCTGTCACCTGGCTGGCCAACAGCGATATGAGCCTCGTGAACGGCCCGGCCGATGAACGCCGGCGCTACCTCGATTTTCTGGGCAGCCAGTGGCATCCCGCCTATCGACAGGCCCTGCAGGCCTACCGCAAAGCGCTCAAAAGCCGCAATGCCCTGCTCCGCAACCCGCGCCGCAGCGCAGCCTCCCTGCGCAGCTATGCGCGTCTCCTGGCGGCCAACGGCGAAATCATCTGCCGCCTACGCCACCAGCTTCTGGAGCGGCTCCAGCCCCACGTGGCGCACCACCACCGCGGTATCTCCGGCGGAGCCGAGCAAGTGCAGCTCGTCTATTGCCCCTCTTGCGAGTCCGACCTGGAACAAGCCATCGAAAACGCCCTCCCAGCCGATGAACGCGCCGGCTTCACCACGGTGGGCCCGCACCGCGATGACTTTGCCCTCTACATCGGTGGCATGCCCGCCGCTGAATTTGCCTCCGAAGGCCAGCAACGCACCCTCGCCATCGCCCTGCAGATGGCCCAGGGCGCCCTCCTTCAGGAAGAAACCGGCAAGGCCCCCATCCTCCTCATCGATGACATCTTCGGCGAGCTCGACACCGCCCGCCGCCGCGCCCTGCTCGCCCTTCTCCCCGCCGAAGCCCAGGTATTCATCACCACCACCACCCTCGACTGGCTCGGCGACATGTCCCTCTCCCTCCCCATCGTCCGCATCAACGCCGCCGCTCTTGCCTGACATCCGGCCCCTCTAGCGCAGCATATCGAGCGCGCGTGCGGTGGCGGACAGGGCTGAGTCTACTTCGTCCATGGTGTTGTAGAGGGCGAAGGAGTAGCGGGTGGTGCCGGTGATGCCGAGGGACTGCATGAAGGGCTGGCAGCAGTGGTGGCCGGTGCGCACGGCTATGGCCATCTGGTCCAGCAGGGTGCCGAGGTCGTTTACTCAGGCTCAGCCAGTTTTCACCCTTCACACGCGCACCGCGTGTTTTCACGAAGGAGATGGTGGTTGAATTTCCCCATGGCCGCGCTTAGTGGGCTGGTTTTGCTATATCGGGAACAATATCCGCTCGCCTGCGGGAAGCGTACGTTATGACTGAAGCCCCGAGGAACGGAGCCACCAGAGGTGGCCGTGCTGCCGGATGTGGCGGCGGACATCGGGGGATTGCAGCATGGTATCTGCCAGCAAATCAACATCAATAGGTAATGGGAGGTCATCTATTCCACGATGAAGTTGCAGAAGTTCGTTCATGCCAATTTTCTCGCCCACAAGAAAAAGGTCAACATCCGATGCAGGTTTGTAATTACCCATGGCGCGGGAGCCAAAAAGGATGGCTTCTTTCACAGCCGGGCAAGCCTCAAGTACAGACGCAATCATGCTGCGCTGTTTCTGTGTCAGGCCATCATTCTTCATGAGCTAGGGAGTTGAGATGCTGAACGCAGGC
Source organism: Akkermansia sp. (assembly GCA_017937215.1). Lineage (GTDB taxonomy): Bacteria > Verrucomicrobiota > Verrucomicrobiia > Verrucomicrobiales > Akkermansiaceae > Akkermansia. The sequence goes on from JAGBDZ010000094.1 coordinate 83,743, forward strand.
TCGCACCATGGGGAAATAATCATCCATCACGCGTTTCAACGCTTGCTGTGCCATTTCCTCATTGTAAGCGTGCGTAAAGATGTTACGCGTCAGCAGAGCATCCAGCCAGGGTTCGGCGTCCTGTATCAGGCCCACAGCAAAAGCCTGTTTTATCGTCTCTTTGGGGCTGGCCACATCTATGCCTTCATCAGCAAGTTTATCTTTGAGCGTTTTCCAGCAGAGCTCAAACGCCATCTGGAAAAAATGAAGGATACCGGCCTGCTGACGTTCATCCTCGGGCGCAGTGGCACAGGCGCGCGCAAGGCAATCATACGCCCGGTTCAGATTCTGTAACCGCTGCTGCCATCTGTCATCTCTACTCATCGTTCTACTTTCTCTTTCTTATATTATGGGGCATCAGCGCAGCATATCGAGCGCGCGGGCGGTGGCGGACAGGGCTGAGTCTACTTCGTCCATGGTGTTGTAAAGGGCGAAGGAGTAGCGGGTGGTGCCGGTGATGCCGAGGGACTGCATGAAGGGCTGGCAGCAGTGGTGGCCGGTGCGCACGGCTATGGCCATCTGGTCCAGCAGGGTGCCGAGGTCGTAGTGGTGCACGCCGGGCACGGTGATGGAGATGAGCGCGCCGCGGTTCTCGCGGGGGCCGAGGATGTGCACGCCGAGCTCCTGCAGACCATCGTACATGCGGCGGGTGAGCGCCATTTCATGCGCATCTATCTTCTCGAGGCCGATATCCTGCACATAGCGCAGGGCGGCAGCAAGTACAATGTTGCCGCCGATGTTGGGGGTGCCGGCTTCGTATTTGAAGGGCAGCGTGTTGTAGGTGGTTTTCTCGAAGGTGACCTCGCTTATCATCTCGCCGCCGCCGAGCCAGGGTGGGAGCATCTCCAGCACTTCCTCGCGCCCCCAGAGGGCGCCGGTGCCGGTGGGGGCATAGACCTTGTGGCCGGAGAAGGCATAGAAGTCGCAGCCGAGTTCCTGCACGTTGACGGGGAGGTGCGCGGTGCTCTGCGCGCCGTCCACCAGCACAAGGGTGGCGGGATTGTTGCGCCTGGCATCGGCTATAATCTGCTGCACGGGGTTGATGGCCCCCAGGGCGTTGGAGATATACGGCACGGCTACCACTCTGGTGCGGGGAGAGAGGAGGCGGTGGTATGCCTCCATGTCGAAGGTGAGTTCCGCCGTGAGCGGCACAGGGAGCAGCTTTGCGCCCACGCGGCCGCAGAGCATCTGCCAGGGGACGATGTTGGAGTGGTGCGCATCGGTGGTGACGATGATTTCATCCCCTGCCCCGATGAGGCCGGAGAGCGCCAGAGTCTGCGCCACGAGGTTGATGCCGGCGGTGCAACCGCTGGTGAAGATGACCTCGCGTGAGCTGGCGGCATGCAGAAAATCCGCCACGGTTTCGCGTGCTTTCTCGTGTTCCTCGGTAGCCAGGCGACTGAGGTAGTGCGCACCACGGTGGATGTTGGAGTTCTGCTGCTCGTAATACCGGCGTCCAACCTCCAGCACGCAGGTGGGTTTCTGGGTGGTGGCGGCGTTGTCAAGGTACACCAGCTGGCGCTTGCCCAGCTTCGTGGACAGGATGGGGAAATCGGCGCGGTAATCCATCACTTCTCCCCCTCTTCCTTGATGTGCTCCACGAGGCGACAGGCGGTTTCCGGCACATACTCGCTCCAGTGCTCATCCCCGGTCTTGATCATGCGCACGATATCGCGCGGGGTCTGGAACAGGAGCTTCTGGTTGAAATACGGCACCTCGATGATGCACCCGGTCTCTCGCAGGTGACGGTAGAGGTAGTGGTACTTCTCCGGGGCCTTGTAGGTGCCGGCAGTCACGAACTCGCCGGTGGTGCGGTTAATCCAGGGAGTCACGTAGAACTTGGTCTTGTTCACGAAGATATGGCCCGCCGTAGCCAGAATGCCGCCGGGGGTGTCCTCTGCCCATTTATCCTTGAAAATCTCGTTGAGCAGGCCGATGGAGAGCGCAATGGCCACCGGTTCCTTCGTGTACTGGCTGAGCAGTGTGGAAATGCGGTGGAAGCGGGCGATATCAGTCACCATCACCATCTTACCCTCGGCGGCGAGCGCCTCGATACGGTCCAGGAACTCGAGCAGGTCCACATTTTTGCCGCGCAGGAGGTTGGAGAGCGAAATCTCGCAGATATCCACCACGCGGGAGTGCTGCTCCACCGGCAGGCTCTCCAGGAACTTGGTGCGCACGGCATCCATCATCTCCAGGTGAATGTTGCACACCGGAAGGAAGCTGCCACGCATGAGCACGATGGGGCGCGTGTAGAGGTAATCCGCCGGCTGGGCCACCGAGCCATCCGGGCAGATGAGGGTGGCCTCCGAGAGGCCGTTGTGCACCAGCTCCAGCGCCAGGATGCGGTTATCGAACATGCCGAAGCCGTGGCCGCTGAAGCGCATGAAGTCAATCTCATAGAACGCGCGGTCCAGATTATCGCCCACGCTCTGCACAAACTGCTCCATACGGTCCAGTTTGTAGAAAAGAGCATACAGCAGATTCACGCCCAGAATGCCGAGGATGCGCATCTGCAGGTCGTGGTCAGGCACAAGCAGGCGCACATGCATCACGAAATCGCTGGCGGGCATGCCGGGTTTGAGCTGGAACCGCACGCCAATCCAGGCAGACCAGGGGCCGTTGTCGCGGTAGCCCTTGGCCTTCACTGTGTTGCAGAATGAGAAGAAGCAGGTGTCCTTGCCGCGTTTCTCGCCGAGGCGGTCGAGCAGCTGGGTGTACTCATAATCCATCATCTGCTTGAGGCGCTCCTCGGAGACATAGCGTCTGGCCTGACCATAGAGCGTATCGCTCACGGTCATATCATAGGCTGAGATGGTCTTGGCCACCGTGCCGGCCGCACCGGAGGAGCGGAAGAACCAGTTGGCCGTCTCCTGGCCGGCGCCGATTTCGGCAAAGGAGCCGTACACTCCCTTGTCCATGTTGATTTCGAAGGCCTTTTCCTGAGTGGCAGCAAGGGTCTGAGTAAAAGAATCCATAGAACGCAATTATATCTGAAGTGGTACGAGGGGGAGGTGACGCAGCGGACGCGGGGCGTTTATCTGCAAATCGGTATCAATGACAGGGGTATCCACCTCTTCCGGGGTGGAATCATCATCTGCCCCGCTCACTTCCTCGGCCGTGGCGGCACTGTCAGCCAGGTCGGTTGCATCCTTATAGCGGGGATTGAGCGTCAGCTCACAATCATAAGGGTCCTCGCCAATGAGGGCGGAGCTGCGGGGCAGCACCGGCACCATCGGCAGCACGCGGGAGGAGTTCATGTGCTCCGGGTGAGATTCCATGAAATCCATGAGCGAGGGGCTGCCGTCGCCATGAACGAGACACTGGCCGAGCTGCACATCCCCCTTGGGGATATATTCCAGATAGGTGGGGCGCACATAGCCGGGCTTGCCATCCTTCATCACGGTCTCAAAGCAGAAGTTCGTGGCTATCTGGCCGGAAGAAAGGCAGATTTCCACCTCTTCCGTGTCCGGCGGCACCGGAATGGGAGAGTCTTCATGTCTACCGGCGGAAGCAGCCAGCACAGCGGCAAAAATGGGAGCGCAGGTATCGGAACCGAATGCCTGAGGATAGATGGGCTGGTGGTCATTCAGATAGCCCATCCAGATACCGCAGGTGAAGCTGCTGGTGTAGCCGAAGAGCGAGTTATCCGAGAAATCGTAATTGGTGCCGGTTTTGACCGCACCGGCAAAGGTCTCGGGCAGCAAAGGGCGCACACGCTGAGCAGAGCCTTTTTCCATAGACTCGCGCATGATGCTGTGCAGACGATACGAGGTGCACGGCGAGGTGCTGCGCACCATGCGGTGCGTGACGGAGAGCGGATTTTCCCACAGGATTTTGCCGTTGCTGTCGGTAATCTTGGAGACAACGTAAGGGGCGATGGGGCGTTTACCTCCATTGGGGAACACGGTGTATGCCATGGTTACCTCCTTGAGCGAGACCGGCTCCGTGCCGAGGTAGACGCGGGGATAGTACTGGGGCTTCAGCTCGGTGCTGTTCGGGTTACGCGGCGGCGGGGTGATGCCCACAGCGGTGAGGGTATCCTGGAAACAACGCGCGCCCTTGGTCGGATGAGACCCCAACGCAATGCCCAGGCGCGCCGATGCCGCAATCTTGGACCACTCCAGACTCTGACGCAGGGTGATGGAATCCAGATAGCGCCCCTTCTCTACCTCCATACCCCACTCCCCGAGAATGCCCTCCGTGCCGCCAATGCCGGCCAGGCGGTTATCCAGCGCGTCGTCCAGCAGTCGGGAACAGGGAGAGTAGCCGTTGTCAAACGCGCACATGTAGAGGAACGGCAGCATGGCCGTGCCCACGGAGCGGCGGCCGCTCTCGATAATGTCGAAGTTATCGCGGTCAAAGCTGCGGCCCCCCACATAGGCCAGCACGCCGCCGGTGTTGTTATCAACGGCAAACACAGCGCCATCCACGTAGCGGTGCTGGGCGCAGCGCGGGTCATTGGTCTCATTGAAGCGCACGTGGGTGTAATCCTCGCGGGCCTCCATCTTCTCCAGCTGGCTGCGCAGGGTCTGCTCGGCAGCCTCCTGCATGCGCCGGTCGATGGTGGTGTAAATCTTGATGCCGCGGCTCTTCACGATTTCCTCGCCGCGCTCAGGGTTCTGGAAGATGCTGATAGCCTGCTGCTGCACCAGGGCATGCAGGAACGAGGTATTTCGCTTCAGGGGCTTCGGATTGAGCCCGAGCTCCGTCTCCTTCTGGCGGGCAGCCTCGCCGGCGGTGAGCATGCCGGCACGCTGCATGCGGTCAATCACGTCGTTGCGCCACTTCCAGTTCAGCTTGGCATTGCGCAGCGGGTTATAGTTTTCCGGGTTCTTGATGAGAGCCGCGATACTGGCAGCCTCGCGCACGGTCAAATCGGCGGGTTCCTTGCCGAAATAGCCAAGAGATGCCGCACGGATACCATAGAAGCCGCGACCGAAATACACACGATTGATGTAGAACTCGAGAATCTGCTGCTTGTCGTACTTCTGCTCAATACGCATGGCAAGGAAGATTTCCACCACCTTGCGTTCGTAGCGGCTGCCACCGCGGGCCGCGGTGCGCTGCTCCAGGTCATAGGCATTGCGGGCAAGCTGCTGTGTAATGGTCGAGGCACCCTGATTCGCCTGGCCACCGGCGGCTGCGGCCTCCTTGGCCGCGCGAATGATACCCACCGGGTCGAAGCCGTTGTGAGTCCAGAAATTCTTATCTTCCTGGGCCACGAGCGCATCAATCATCGCGCGGGAAATCTTATCGTAGGTCACGTAGCTGCGGTTCTCATCGTAGATACGGCCGATTTCCTCGCCATTGCGATCAAAAATAATGCAGGGATGGTCCAGGTTATTGATATCCTCCAGATTGAACTCCTCTGCCCATTTCTGGTACTTGGCTGTTACAGAGGTAAAAAGCGTGTACCCGATGAGTGAAAGCGTAACAAGAGCCACGGTCAGCACCATACCGACGCGCAGCAAAACACGCCGCCACCAGCTGGTGGGAGCGCGGTTGATGACTACTTTTTCCTTGGCAGCACGACGCTTGCGGCGGCGGTCGGCCGCAGCCTTTCGGGCGTTCTGGTAGTCATCGAGGTTATCCATGCTAGAGATACCGGTACTTTAGCAGAAACTGCTGAATTTTGCAAGCGGCAAATACGCAGTTACTCAGCTTTCTGCCCCCTGACCTTCACCAGGCGGAAAAAAGCAAGAGAACACACGGCAGCAACGGCGAGGCCAATGCCCGTGGCGCAGGTCAGCGACAGCTTGATTCCACACTCCGGAGCATAGAAAAGGAAGGTGGCGCACATGCAGGACATGAACACGGCAGGGATGAACGCAATGATATACCAACGACCCGCGCGGCGGAGACAGGCGGCAATTGACCAAAGCGTAATGCAGGCGAGAGTCTGGTTACCCCAGCCGAAGTAGCGCCAGATGACACTGAAATCGAGCTGGGAAATAATAATCACCAGAACAAACAGCGGCACTGCCAGAGCAAGGCGGGACACAATGCGGACCTGCTTCACATGAATAACATCTGCCAGCATGAGGCGGCAGGAACGCATTGCGGTATCACCACTGGTGATGGCCAGCACCACCACACCCAGCACCGCCACACTGCCGCCAGCATCTCCCAGCAGGAAATTGCAGGCCGCACGCACCGCTGCGGAGGGATTCGCCACCGTGAGCTGGCTCAGGGACTGCGTATCATTCATGAGCACATCGCGCAGAGTCAGCCCCACCACAGCCCACACCAGAGCCACCATACCCTCCACTACCATAGCACCGTAGAATACACGGCGGAGGTTGCGGGCATCCGGCAGGCAGCGCACCATCATGGGGCTCTGCGTAGCATGGAAGCCGGAAATAGCGCCACACGCAATGGTCACAAAGAGCATGGGCCAGATAGAAGTGCCCACCGGGTGCATGTTGGTAAAGAAATCCAACTGAGGCAGCACGGGGTGCCCGCAGAATGGCAGGGTCATCACCAATCCCACGGCCATGAAGAGGAAAACTGCACCGAAAATCGGATAAATGCGGCCGATGATAGCACCTATGGGCAGGATAGTGGCGAGGAAATAATAGGAGAGGATGATGATGCTCCACTGCATGGTGGTCAGCCCGCCCCATATGCCGCTGAGCATACCAGCCGGCAGAAGAGTGAACACCACGCCCACCATCAGCAGCAGAAAGATACAGACAAAGCGCATGGCATGACGCGCGGCCTCACCAAGATTTTCTCCCACTAATTCGGGCAGGTTGCTACCACCGCGGTCAGCAGACATCAGAGCTGCCAGAAAATCATGCAGAGCGCCGGCCAGCACGCAGCCCAGCACAATCCACAGCAAGGCCACGGGACCGAACAGGCAGCCGGATATGGCACCCACCACCGGGCCAAGCCCCGCAATATTCAAGAGCTGAATGAGAAAAATCTTCCAGGTCGGCAGCGCTACATAATCCACTCCATCCGGCGACTTCACGCATGGCATGACCATGTTTTCATCGAGGCCGTACACCCGCTGGGCAAATCGGCCGTAAAACACATACCCCAGCACCAGCAGAACCAGACAAAGAATAAAAACTAAAATACCCAGCATAATACAGGAAAATAAATCAGCCAGCGGGAGAGTACACCCGCAGGCTGATAAATTCAAGCATTTAGTGGCATGCTGCCACAATGCAGCGGTTAAAAGTCGTCGCCCTCAAAATCGGCATCCGTCGTATCGGCGTCGGGAGCAGCCGGAGCATCGTCATCCGCAGCGGGAATAGAGGTGCTGCCCATGGCTGTGTTGCCGGTTGTGCCGGAACTGTTACCATCATCGGGCGTGTTGCCGACACGGTTGATTTCCGTCGGGATGGGGTCATCCGTCAGCTTGCCACCCTCCACCCAGATGACGATTGCGCCCTCGGCATATGCGCCATAAGTAGAGTTGGGGTCGATATTACGCATCTCGGTGTACAACGCACGGAGGCGTTCCTTGGAGGCGGGAGTACGCCCCTCACCGCCACGGCGGAGGTGGCCGGCATAGGCAGCCATAATCATCTGACGCTGAAGCTTGGAATACCCACCCTGAGCCATCATGTTGCGCACGTAGGAATTGGCAGAAGCATAGTCCTTGGTCTGCAGGGCCTCCACCACCGACAGGGGGTCAAACTCCATACGATTTCCCAGGCCGGATTCATCCTCGAGCGCCTTGCGCTCATCCTTGCCCACCACACCTGAGGGCATATTGAGGTCAATATCCGAAGCAGCCAGCAGGAACTCTGCTTTCTTTTCACCCTTGGCCTTCTTCGCTTTCTCAATCAGCTTATCCTGAGCGTAGAAGTTATCGATAAGCTTCTTCAAGGCAGCCAGGGCTACTTCCGGGTCCTTCATTTCTTCCGGGGACTGCACGGCACCGCGCAGATTCCCCTTGGCATCAATCACCGCCAGACAGGGATAACTGCGAATACCACCCGGCATGCGCTTATTACCAAGTCGTTTTTCCATGTCCTTCTTCTCGCGGTCAGAGGGCATCTGGTACAAAGGCATCTCCAGGAAAGTGCACTGCCTTACGTAAGGCGCAATCTTGTTCTTTTTGACAAAGGCCTCGTACGTTCTTTCACTCACCTTATCGTAATTAGCACCGTAAATGAAGACGACAATGGGGTTCTTACCGGTTTTGGCCAGCGCATCCGGGTAGGTATTGGCCCTTGCGGCCCACGTGGGAGCAGCCATCAGCACGCCCAGAAGCAGAGTCGTGAAAACTTTCTTAATCATAGCATTAGTTCTTTCTGTTAGTTTTTCTGGGGCTTACCGTAAACATAGAAACCGGCAATACCAGGCTCATACTTATCACCTTCGCGAAGCATGCGGACAAACTTACCGGCGGCATCGCTATCCTTCAGATTGAAACGGATTTCTCCCCCCAGGATCTCGCCGTTCGGGCGCACGCGGTACCAGTTCTGGCCGTCATCCGACACCTCCAGATAGAATGGGCGGTCTTTCTTGAGGGCTTTCTCATGAGTCATGCACACCACGCCGACAATGTCACACTTCTTCTCAAGCCCGACCGTAAGGCCAGCCTTACCTTCAAACTTGCCAGGCATGGTACCACCGAATCGCTGAAGCACACCCCAGTGCAGGCAGCAGTTGGACATGTCACCGATGGTTGTGGCGGTATCAATCCAGCCAGTAGCAGAAACCACTCGCCCGGAGAAGCCCTTGATGCGGGGCCCCTTCTTGTTGAACTTCTTCTTGCACTTATTGTATGCAAGACGGCCGATAGCCTGGAAAGTACGGCGCTCCTTATTCTTGGCGGCGGCGTGAATAGCCTCGCCCAGAGTAGCCCAGGTTTCATCCAACTGTTTGCTGGAAGCACCGGAACGACTCATGGCCTGCACAAGCATATTGGTGAATTCTTCCTGAATCTTACCATCACCCTCCGGCAGCTGAGAAATGTAGCCCAGGCCCCAGGTCAACACGGCTCCGGAATAATCGGGGCGCTTCATGAGCACACGCAGCACCTCTCGCAGATAGGCGGTCTTCTCCTCATTGGTGGCGCAGGTGGAAATCTGAGCATCCAGAATAGGAGCAATATCCCAGCGGTTGGCCCCCCAGTCCTTGAAGTGAGCAAAGAGACCGGAATACATCTTGTTGAGCTTGGCGCGGTCCTTCACCAGCGGAGCCAGGTTCGGGTACACATAGCGGGCCTGCATGGTGGCCGCGGCGTGATAATGTTCCTTGCCCATACCATCCATCACCGTGTCATGCAGAGTCATCCACTTCTCGCGATCCTCAGGAGCCTTGAGCTTCAGGTAGGCAGCATAGCGCTTGAGCGCCGGCCAGTTGTTCGGCTGGGCCTTCACGGCAATCTCATAGCTGCTGAATGCGGCCTTCATCTTGCGACGAGCCGTCAGGAAGTCAGCCATCGCGACAAGCTGGTCGGCAGCCAGCGTCTTGAAACGCTCCTCATAGAGTTTCTGGGTCAGGTGCAAGTACCCCCATTCGTGTTCATCCCAGAACGTTTTATGCAGACTGTGCTGCCAGTATATGGAGTTACCACGGCGCCATTCATTGCCGATTCGCACAGCGTAGGCACAGTGACCGGGCTCACCCATGGTCGCAGCAGGAAGACCGGCAGCCAGCGCGCTGAACGTGGCATAATGCGACAAGGCACCGCAAACGCCACCGATTTCGCGGTATGCCCAACCGGTGGTAAAGTTCACATACTTCCAGATGGGGGCCAGGTACTCAGCAGAGAATACCGAGTCACCGGCCACGTTGCGCAGGCGATAGGCGAGCTGACATTCGGAGCCCAGGTATTGCTCCATAGGCAGACGCACATTATCGCGGTGCCAGGCAAGGTTGCGGGGGCTGCCCCAGTTGCCGGCACCTTCGCTGGGCTGCTTGCAGCCGGTCACAAATCGGGTTTCCCAATATTGAAGCTGGTCGAAGTAAGAGTTCAGCTTACCTTCCTTCCAACTGTCGTTATAGTAATTGAAGCGGTTGAGCATATCATGCTCGTTCCAGCCCTCGCGGGCAAACTCCAGCGCGGTGGTAGTAGCAATACGGCGGGTGGTCGGAACCTTGAGCTCTTCCTCGCCCACCTTGCCATAGATTGTTTCCAGATAGCAGAGGGCCTGCTCCATGTTCTTGGTAGGGCCGGAGTGCAACAGGTTGGACATCCAGTTAAGGTCTGAGGTCAGCGCAGCAAGTAACTCTTTGCCTTTCGGACGCACCGAAATGCTGCGAATGCCCTGGGAGCCGGTTTTACGAATGAGCGTGATTCGCTCAAGGTCGAGACGATTCGCGGGGTTCTGGAGGTATTTGATAATGGTGGCATCATCCAGCTTACCAAGCTTGCTGATAACCCGATCAGCAAGAGTGAAGTACACATTCTCCGGATCAGCCCAGGCAGCAGCACCGAACTCGTTATTCGTGTAGTTCTCTTTTTCCTGCTTCTCCAGCATGTCGGTCAAGCGACGCATCTCACCCAGAGCAGAGGTAAACTGGGACTGAACACGAGCCTCCGGCACCACATTCTGTTTGGCATCAATCGGCACATCCTCCTCATCGAAAGTCTCGTCATCCTGCCGTGCCACTCGGCGGTCGGGCGTTGTATCCTCAGGTTCTTCCTCCCAGGTAGAATCCCCATCATCCACCGTTTCATCATCGTGGCTCCAGTCATCAACCTTGGTATCACGCACTATGGACGGACCGGTAGTTACCTTTGTTACCTTCTTCTCCACTTTAGTGGGGAAAAAGACGGGAAACAAGGCCACGCCCAGGCAGAAAAGCAGAAACGAGGCCGTTAAGAGTTTGATAAGTCGTACTGTCATAGTAGTCGAGAGTGAAAAGTGTATTTAGTTGTAACGAGAATTGATAGCATCAAGAGTGGCGCGGGCCGAGTGGCGGATAATGGAATCCGGGTAATCCAGATACGCTTCCACAGCGGGGCGGGCTTCCGCAGTTCCCTTGTCTTCCAGGTATTTGAGGATAGAGGTAATAAGTCTCAGATTTTTGGTTCCTGACAGGCGCTGCACCAGCGGGGTCTGCACCCTCTCCCCCAGCTGGGCAAGCATTTCGCCCCAGGCAATGGGGTTCTCACACCAGAAATCAATGACCGGATTGACCATGGCCTCCGGAGCTTCGCGAATGAGGTAATGCGTTACCTCCGGGGATACATTCCGACTCAGAACCCGGCGAGCCTCGAAATAGTCGTAGCACAATTTGATCGCCTGTGCGTCTCTGGGATTACTGTACGTCACCAGAGCGTCAATCAATGCAGCATAGGTATCCGGATCTGTCGACCAGGGTTCACGAAGCACCTCCACGAGAGTATCGCGAATTTCGGTACGCAGGACCCGCACGTTGGAATTCGCCAGAGAGCGGGCAGACATACGCACGCGCATGGGGTCCAGGCAACGCAGCTCACTCAGATTCGCCGTTACATACGCGTTATTCATGGGCGAGGTGAGCACCTCCGATGAGTACTGGCTGACCAGATTTGCCTTATCTGCATCGAAGCGCACTTCATATACACCCTTCTGCGGCTCCGCGTATGTAACAGTACCAAAGCGAGTGAGCACATCCGAAATGTTGCGTCGGGCTTTGGGCACATTGGTCGCAACATACAATGCACCGTTCGCGCGAGTATAGGCACGCGTGTACTCTGCCTCGAGCAGACGGTTCAGAGCCTCACGCACCAGGCTTCGCGCTCTGCTATCCTGGTTATCAATAAAAACAGCATAGTGCGAGATACGCTGAGAAGGAGTACGCAGCGCATAAAACACCTGCAAATCGGCATCTGTCAGCAGCGGACCGTTCTTTTCCGATTCTGCCGGTTGGTTCTCCTGCTGAATCTGCTGTTCCTTTATAGCAGCCTCCGCCTCCAGTTTTGCTTTCTCACGTAAAGCAGCCTGGAGCATATTGGGCAAATACCAACCAACAGCCAGCACGACCGCTGCGGCCAGCAGCGCAAGCTTCCGGTACCGGAAAGAGGCTGATGCCACCAACACTGCTGCCACAACACACAACACCATGGAAAACAGGCGCTGTGATTCCATATCCAGCTCCGCAAGGAATGTCACCCCGGTATTCTTATCGCTCACCAGGAAGAGAAAACAACAAATCAGGAAAATAACCAGACCCAGCGTGGCTCTCAGCTTGCCGGCCACACTGAATGCTTTACCCGAAGCATACATAGAGCCCAGTTGCTCAGCGCGCGCCGACTGTCTTTTCAGAGACGCCTTGTATTCAGCAACAAGCTCTTCTCTTTCCTCAGCATTCAGAGCCATGGCCTTGGTGGAGAACTCGAGCTTCAGGCAATCCGGGCAGACCGTCATGCCTTCACGGGTCGTATGAAACTTGCGCTGACACTTACTGCACTCAATCTCCATATGCGCGCCTATTCTACCAAAGCAGAAATGCTAATGCAAGCCAGAATCAGGCACCATGCAGCAGTATTTACACAAATGGGAAGTATCTATGCTCAAAAGGCATAACGCACAGAGCTGGCAGGAAGGGAAATATACCCACCCTGACGATGATGCTGCGCAGGCTGCTGTACATTGGGCACCTCAATCACAGTAGAATACTGCCCGCGGGTAATTGTCACGCCGCTCACCTCAAATGTGGGGCGCGAAGACTCCACGCGAATGGAGGTACACTCTGCCAGGTCGTTGGAAAGAGCCGGAATCAGCAAAGGCGCAGCGTTGCGATCAACCGCCACAGTGGCAGCTGCGGTTCCCACGCCTGCCTGACCGGCCGGATACATGGCATACCCCACAGCAACAACTCCAAGACACAGGGTAGATGCACCGAAAGCCAGTCGCCCACGTCCAAAATTGCTGAGCATCTGCATCAGGTGCGCCAACAGATGGCGGCGGGCCGGGCAGCAGACGGCCTCGCGGGCCACTCGCTCATGAAATTCGCATAAAAAACGTCCCTCAAAATCAGCCTCCTTCACTGGTTCAACACGTAACGTTGCAAGCAAGGCTACCAGTTGTTCTTCAGAGCAAGGAGAATTTGAGGGAGAAATTTTGGACATAATCGCAGAATAACGGTTCGCGGTGTTATGGTGTAGACACTAACTTTTCAGAAATGTTCAACTTTCCTGAAAAAAATCAGATATTTTCGACGTACTCAGGGTTTAGCCGATGAGAAAACGCGTTTTTTGAGCAGGAGCGGTGCATTTTCCGCCACCCAATCGCGAATCATCTGCTCACAGCTGGCAATCTCCGCAGCGCGGTGGTGGCGGGTTTCTTCCGTCATCTTCTCCATGGCGTCCATATCGTAGACGTAGACATCGTCCACCAGGCCACAAGCCGGGTCCACATTGCGGGGAACAGACAAATCAATAAGGAACAAGGGGCGGTGGCGAGTCTGCTGCACCTGCTCCAGCACAGGCGGTGATACGACATAGACCGGAGAAGCGGTGGATACAATGACGATGTCGATATTTTCCAGATAGGGAATCCACTCCGTGAAGCGGATGACCCGGCCGCCCACCTGATTTGCCAGCTCCACAGCCCGGTCGTACGAGCGATTCGCCACGAAAATACTTTCGGCACCTCGGGAGCGCAGGCTCTGCGCCGTGGTGCGGGCTACTTCCCCAGCCCCCACAACCAGCACATTGGTACCCCCCAGATTACCCAGAATTCCCTGGGCCATCTGCACCGCGGCAGCCCCCACAGAGGTAGGCCCGCTGGTAATGCGGGAGGAACTGCGCACCTTTTTACCGATGGTAAATATGTTCTGGAATGTGCGATTGGAAAAGCCACCGGTCACCCCGCATTCCAGAGCCGCGCGGTAGGCATCCTTCAACTGGCCGAAAATCTCGGTTTCGCCCACCACCATGGAATCCAGGCCTGAAGCCACTGCAGCCAGATGAAAAAGCGCTTCAGCCCCCTGATAATGGTAGAAAAGCTGGCGGCGGGTGGCAGCATCCGGGGCATCCCCGAGGAAATATCCCAGAATCGAGGGTAGCGCAAGGGCATCATTCTCGCTCCAGTAGTAAAGCTCTGTGCGGTTGCAGGTGGAAAGCAGCACACACTCCGCAATGCCCGGCAAAGCAGCAATGGCGGCGTTCACCTCGGCAAGGCGATTCTTACCCACGGCAAACTGCTCACGCACTGCCACCGGACAGCTGCGATAGTTCACCCCCAGGCAGAACATCTGTAGCTCATCCACCATGCCGGTTACTTCAACTTCTGCACCGCTTCAACCAGACTGGGAATGGTGTGCGTGGCGGCTTCGATATCAGGCTTAAGGCCATACTCAGCCAGCGTAGCCGATGTCACCGGGCCGATGCTGGCGATGCGGCATCCCTGCGGCAGAGGCAGATTCAGCGCCATGAAGTGGCGCACCGTGCTGCTGCTGGTAAAGGTGATGATATCTGCACCCTCCTCACGCAAGCGTGCCTGAGCCCCGCAGGGGTCCTCGGTTTCCGCCACCGTGTTATAGGCCAGACACTCATCCACAATAGCCTGGCGCTTCATGAGCTCATCATAAATCACGCGGCGGGCCTGCTCACCATGCACCCAGAGCATCGTGACATTGGCAACTCCGCCGAACTCGTCCCCCTTGCGGTCAAACTCAGCAATCAGCTCCTCAGCCACGGCTTTCTGCGGCATCACATCCACCATCAGGCCGTATTTCTTCAATTCAGCAGCCGTGCCGGGGCCTACTGCCGCAATGCGGGCGCCGCCAATTTCGCGGATATCCTCGTACACAGCAAAGAAGGCCTGGAAAAACCGACGCACGCCATTCGGGCTGGAGAAAATCAACCAGTCATAGTGCGGGGCATCCACCACAGCCTCGGCAAAATCGCGTTTATCAGTCGGGTCCGCAATGCGGATGGTGGGCAGCTCAATGACATCTGCCCCGAGCTGCTCCAGCTGCGAACTCAGCTCGCTGGCCTGTTCGCGGGTGCGGGTCACCACCACGCGCTTACCGAACAGCGGCAGCTTACTGCGCCAGTCCAGCTGCGGCGCCAGCGCCACAACCTCGCCGATAACCACCACCGCAGGCGAGGAAATATCGGCTTTTTCCACAGCGTCAGCCAGAGTGGCAACCGTTGCCATCACACTCTTCTGGCGGCCGGTGGCAGCCCACTGCACAGCTGCGGCAGGCACATCGCCCCCCTGCCCGGCTGCAACCAGCGCCGCAAGGGTTTCGCGCAGCCGGCTCATCCCCATCAGCATAACCTTGGTTCCCCTGGCCGCAGCAATACCGGCGATATCCAGGGTAGACTCCGTCTTGCCGGCATCCTCGTGGCCGGTGAATACAGTGAACTGAGTGCAGCACTCACGGTGTGTCACCGGGATACCGGCATAGGCAGGACCGGCAATGGCCGAGCTGATACCCGGCACCATTTCAAAGCACACACCGGCGGCATGCAGAGCCATAGCCTCCTCGCCACCACGCCCGAAGACGTAGGGGTCGCCACCTTTGAGGCGCACCGTGCAGGAATACTTCTCCGCACACTCCACCAGCAGACGGTTGATTTCCGCCTGGGGCATGGCATGGTTTCCGGCCCGCTTGCCCACATAAATCTTTTCGCAGCCCGGCTTGGTCCAGGCCAGCATGGCGGGAGCCGCCAAGGCATCGTACACTAGGCAATCCGCACGGGAAATAAGCTCCTTGCCCTTCAGCGTCATCAGACCGGGGTCACCGGGTCCGGCCCCAATCAGGTAAACAGTCCCCTTATTCGAATTCTTGCTCATAACGCATTCAGGTCAAGAGATTCCAGATTCAGCGGAGTTTCCGAATCGCTGGCTGCGTGAGGGTCAGCAGCAGCGGGTGTTTCTACCGGTGCAACCGGTTCGGGCTGCGCCGTTTCCGTGGCTTGTTCTGCGGGAACAGGCTCAACCGGAGCAATAGGTTCGGGCACCGCAGGAGCGGCGGGCTCGGCCACAGCCGGGGCCTGGGCAGCCTCGGCAGCGGCGGCGGCTTCGGCAGCTTCGCGCTTGCCAATGTCCATCAGTTCCGATACCGTCACGAGCTTGAAACCGCGGGCCTGCAGACCACTCACAATGCCCTCCAGTGCAGCAATGGTAGAGGCGTGAATATCATGCACCAGGATGATGGAACCGGGTTTGGCCTTGGTCACCGCCGTATTGATGACCTTGCTCACCCCAGGCTTGCGCCAGTCCACCGTATCAACATCCCAGAGGATGGATGCCATACCGTAGCGGTTGTACATGTGGTCCACCAGGGTCTTGTTCGTGGCACCAAAGGGCGGGCGCATCACGCGCGGCGTAACTCCGGTAACGCTACCAATCAGATTCTGCGTGCGGCTGATTTCGCTGTCGACCTTGGCGCGGGAGCAGGAGTTCATCTTGATATGGCTCCAGGTGTGCACACCGATTTCATGACCACCGGCGGCAGCGGTGGATACAATCGTCTTATAGCGGGCAACATTCTGCCCGAGCACGAAGAACGTACCCTTGGCGCCGTGGCGGTTCAGAATCTCCAGTGCCTTCTTGGTAAGAGAGGGATGCGGACCGTCATCAAAGGTGAGAGCCACGTATTTTCCTTTCATGGGTACATGAGACACTCGCTTGCCCAGCGGCTTGAGTTTCACAGGCTCGGGCACAGTCGGGGTCTCGGCGCCTGCGGTAATTTCAGCCTGACCGGGCACAGGCTCGGCAGGAGTGGCAGGGGTCACAGGCTTGACAGGAGCAGCCGGTCTGACAGGCTTGACAGGGGGCTTCGGCTGAGTCGGCTTCACAACAGGCTCCGCGGGTTTGACCGTGGGCGTGACAACCGGTTCAACCGTGTTCTGGCTCTGCTGGTTACAGGAAAAGAGTCCAATGAAAACAAAGGAACAAGCTAAATGTTGTACAATCTTCATGCGCATGACGGAACGCAGCATTGTACTCCCCGCGTGCGTAATAAGCAACCCCGTATAGCGTCATTTTGCATCGACAGCGCGTACCTGTCGTGCTAAAGTGGAGCCATGCTGAACTTCAATTACCGCAATGCCACCCAGTATGTCTATGGTCCCGGTGAACACCGCAACACAGGAGCCTTGCTCAAGCCCTACACCACAGGCAAGGTCCTGCTGCACTACGGCGGCAACAGCTGCATCCGCAGCGGGCTTCTGGCCTCGGTGCAGCAATCATTGCGCGCAGCCGGCATTGATTTCGTGGAACTGGGTGGAGTGAAGCCCAACCCCAGCGTCTCCCTGGTTCGCCGCGGCATTGAACTCTGCCGCCGCGAGGGGGTAACGCTTGTGCTGGCAGTGGGTGGCGGCAGCGTGATTGATTCAGCCAAGGGCATCGCCGTGGGAGTGCCGAACAGCTGCGATGTATGGGAACTCTATTCCCACAAGGGGTCCGTGCCGGAGCATGGCCCCCTGCCCGTAGCCACCGTGCTCACTCTGCCCGCTGCTGGCAGCGAAAACAGCCCCAACAGCGTGCTGAGTGATGAAGCCACCGGCCGCAAGCTCGGCTTCAAGCACCTGGGGCTGCGCCCGGTGCTCAGCGTGGTGGACCCCGCCCTTTTCCTCACCCTGCCCCGGGAGCAGATGGCCTACGGTGCCTGCGATATGATGTGCCACATCTTTGAGCGCTACTTCACCAACACGAAGCAGACCGATTTGACCGATGCCCTGGCTGAAGCCACCATGCGCACCATCATGCATGAATCCCGGCGTCTGAATGCAGACCTGCAGGACGTAGACGCCTGGGGACAGCTCGCCCTCTGCGGCACGGTAGCGCACAATGACCTGCTGGGACTCGGCCGCGAGCAAAGCTGGGCATGCCACGCGCTGGAGCATGAGCTGTGCGCAGTCTACGACGTGCCGCACGGCGGCGGGCTGGCCGTGGTGGTTCCGGCCTACATGAAAGCCGTGTGGCAGTATAACCCCGGCATCTATGCCCAGTGGGCCACGAACGTGATGGGAGTCTCCCCACACCGCGACACCGAGGCCGTGGTGCTCGATGGCATTGCCCGCCTGCAGGCCTGGTACAGAGAACTCGGGCTTCCGCAGAACATGCAGGAGCTCGGCATCCCGGCCGATGCCGATTTCGCAGCCATGGCACGCGCGGCATGCAAGGTCTATGGTGGCGGAGCCGCCATTCCCACCCTGCCCGGCGTACACCCCCTCACCGCAGAGGAAGCCACGGCCGTATACCACGCCGCCATCTAATTGTGATGGACAGCGGAGGCTCATTCTGCCATCATGGGTGGCATGACTACTCAAGCTGAACTATGGCAAGCCGTGCACACGGCTTATGAGGAACGCAATCCGGATGAAGCACGCCGCCTGCTCCACACAGGAGCAGCAGCGCCGGATTGCAGCGTTGTCCTGCGCTGCGGCGATGAGGATTACATCCGCTGGCTGCTCAGCAATGAGCTCATCATCCCACCCACCGTCACCGAAGTGTGGCCGGAACTGCAGGAGTTGCAGCTGCAATGCCCGGCTCTGCCGGAAGCAGACCGCCCGGCATGCATTCTGAATGGAGATTTGAAATAAATATGCCCCTGCATGGCAATTTTGATGCTTGCCAGACAGGGGTTCCCTATGCTAGCATGCTGCCATGTTGCGTTTGCTCCAGTTCCTGTTCCTCATGTCTGCTCTCGTCATAGCAGCTATTGGTTCACACGCAGAGGCCGTTGTCATGGCAAAAAAAACGCCGGATGGCAAATGGGCTTTCGTTCCGCTGGCAGATGGGTTTGACTTCCCCGTCGGCAAACCGGACGGCAAGGGCTATTACAAGTCCCGAGGGCTGCGTCTGGCCACACCCCGCCACCTGGGCGAGGACTGGAACGGCAACGGCGGCGGCAATTCAGACCTGGGCGATCCGGTTTATTCCATCGGCATGGGGCTCGTGACCTACGCAGCCGATGCCCGCGGCCGCTGGGGCAAGGTGGTCATCGTGCGCCATGCCTTCCGCGAGCCGAAGAGCGGCAGAGTGCTCTGCTGCCAGTCGCTCTATTCCCACCTCGACCGCATCGATGTGCGCCTGGGGCAGCTGGTGGGGCGCGGTGCGCAGGTAGGCACCATTGGCACCAACAACGGCATGTTCACCGCCCACCTGCATGCTGAGCTCCATTTCAACGTGCTGGTCAACTGCGGCCACCAGGGCATCCCGAAGAACGCCGCCAACTACGGCAATCTGAGTGAATTCATCAAGCACTACCGCCGCCTGCCGGTGGAAAAGAAGTTTGTGAAGCTTCCCATCGGCGGCTTCCTGCCCTACAAGAACACCGAGGGTCTGTAAATGAAAACGTGTCTGTTCGGCGGCTCGTTTGACCCGGTGCATGCCGGGCACCTCACCATTGCAGCAGCCGCGCAGCAACTTTGCAGTCTGGACGAAATCGTCTTCCTCCCGGCTGCCTGTTCCCCCTTCAAACAGGGGAAAAGCACGTATTTTACCGATGCGCAGCGCTTGCACATGCTGCACCTGGCCACGGCAGATCTGCCCTGGGCCAGCGTGAGCGAACTGGATTTGCAGCTTCCACCGCCCAGCTGGAGCTGGCGCATCGCCGAACACTGGCACCAGCAG
Organism: Akkermansia sp.; assembly: GCA_017937215.1. GTDB lineage: Bacteria > Verrucomicrobiota > Verrucomicrobiia > Verrucomicrobiales > Akkermansiaceae > Akkermansia. Next base: position 103,275 of record JAGBDZ010000094.1, read on the forward strand.
CACCCGGAGGCAGAATTATACTGGCTCATGGGCACCGACCAGTGGGAGCAGCTGCACCGCTGGGCCCGCTACGATTACCTCTGCGAGCTGCTCCACTTCATTGTCTACCATCGCGACGAAGCCCCTCAGCCCCGCCCCGGGGTGCGCAGCACCTTCATCTGCACTGGTATGCACCCGGCCTCCTCCTCCGTTATCCGCGAGGCTCTGAAAAACAACGCTCCCATTCCGGAAGGCTGGCTCCACCCCGCAGTGGCAGATTACATTGTCTCCGCCGGGGAATGATAGCAGCAGGCTAAGCTTCTGACAACCCCAAAAAAAGACCGCCGGAATCTCCTCCGGCGGTCTTTTTATTGCAGGCATTGCCTGCCGAATGTTTACTTCGTACTTTGTACCTCGTACATCGTACTTTTACAGGCTTTCGCCGAAGTCCTCGCGGAACTTTGCGGCCAACTTCTCCTGCCAGTCGCTGAGAGGCTGCAGGCGCCCGAAGAAGAAGCGAAGCACCTCGGGCTCTTCCACCCACTTCAGACCGCCGATGAGCTCGCGGTTGTCGTACAACCACTTCACGCGGTCGGCGCAGTACTTCACCTGGGAGAGGGTGAACACGCGGCGCGGGCAGGCCAGACGCACCAGCTCCAGCTCGGCGTAGTTCTCAGAGCCATCGGGGTTGCGCTGCTCGGAAAGGGAGCCGCGCTCCATGCCGCGGATACCGCCGGCAATGTACAGGGCCGTGGCCAGGGCACCGGCGGGGTACTGCTCATGCGGAATGTTGGGCAGGAATTCAGAAGCGTTGATGTGGGCACCCAGACCACCGGCAGGCTTCACCATGGGCACGCCGTATTCGGAGAGCTCCTTCACCAGGTACTCGATGAAGATGGGGCCCTGGTTGATGATTTCCTCGTCGAGGGTCTCCATGAGGCCCACAGCCATAGCTTCCATGGCGCGCACTTCCATACCGCCGTAGGTCAGGAAACCTTCGTACAGCGGGATAAAGGCTTTCATCTTGAGGATGAGGTCCTCGTGGTTGGAGATGATGGCACCACCGCGGGCGAAACCGAGCTTGCGGCTGGAGAAGTAGATGAGGTCCATCTGATCCGCAATCTTGCGGATGATTTCAGCCACCGTCATGTTCTTGGCGGCTTCCTCGCGGGTCTTGATGAAGTACAGGTTGTCCTGCAGCAAGGAAGCATCCAGCACAGACATGATGCCGTATTCCTTACACACGGCGGCCACATCCAGCATGTTCTGCATGGAAAGCGGCTGACCGCCAATCAGGTTGGTACCGGCTTCGATACGCACAAAGGGAACGTGGTCAGCACCCACCTCTTCGATAAGGGCACGCAGGCGGGCGATATCGAAGTTGCCCTTGAAGGGGTACTCCAGGTTCGGGTCGAGGCCCTCGGGGATGATGAGCTCCTCCACGCGGCCACCCTTGCGAGTGATGTGGGCCTTCGTGGTGGTGAAGTGGAAGTTCATGGGCACCACGTCGCCTTCCTTCACGAAGGTCTCGGCCAGAATGTTCTCACAGGCGCGGCCCTGGTGGGCGGGCAGGAAATACTTGGTACCGAACACATGCTCAATCACACGGGAGAGACGGTTGAAGGTCTCGGAACCGGCGTAGGAATCGTCCGCCTGCATGGAGGCAGCAACCTGGTTGTCGCTCATGGCGTTCACACCGGAGTCGGTGAGCATATCCATGAACACGTCCTTATTCTGCAGCAGGAACGTGTTGTTACCGGCCTCGCGCAGCTTCTGCACGCGCTCTTCTACCGTGGGCAGGTACAGTTTCTGCACCACGCGCACCTTGTGCATTTCCAACGGCACCTGGTGCTCTTCCTTATAGAACTTGACAATAGACATGATAAAGTGTTTTCGGTATGTAGTAATTGCTGCTTCCGAACCGAGGCACAGAAACGCGCGCTGACTCTACCAGACTCACTTTCTTGTGTCAATCATTATATCTCCTTTATCGTGCCATACTTCCGCATCTTATCGGGCTCGTTTAATCATAGTATAAAAACAGGAATAATGTCCTGATGCCAGATTGACAGCTACCCACTGAGTAGATTACAATGGGGTTCATGAAGAATTTCACGTTAGGGATATGGATGTTATTCCTCTGCGCCATGGGGACGCAGGGAGCCCTGAAGGTGGCGAGTCTGCACCCGCTGCTCAGCGATATGGCCCGTCAGATAGGAGGTGACCAGGTGGAAGTGGTGAACCTGTTTCCGGACAATGGGGAGCTGCACGCCTTTGAACCCACCGCAGCAGATGTGGCCGCCGCCGCAGGCGCAGAGCTGGTGCTGGCTTGCGGCAAGGGAATTGAACCGTATCTGGAAGACCTGCGAGACTCCCTGCCCGCCCGGACTAGAATTGTGGACCTGGGTGCAGCCGTGCCGGAGGTCTACCTGCCGGGCAGCCGGATTGCAGACCCCCACTGGTGGAACAGCCCAGCGGCCATGAAGCGGGCATCCCGAGCGCTGCGCGCCGCGCTGGAGCAGGCTGCACCTGCCCGGAAAACCACTTTCGCCAAAGGCCAGCGCACTTATTCTGCGCAAATGGACACACTCACCCGCGAAGCTAAGCTGGCCTTTACCGCCATTCCCATGGAGAAACGCACCCTCGTCTGCTCCCACGCCGCCATGAGCCATTTCTGCGATGCCTTCGGGTTTTCTGCCATTGCGGTACACGGCATAGCCCAGGAGAGCGAGGGCGATACCGCATCCCTGGCCCGGGTGCTGGCAAACCTGCGGGCAAAAGCGGTTCCCTGTCTCTTTTATGGGGTAAACGAATCGCCCAAGGTACTGCAGACGATAGCTGACCAGGTGGGAGCCAAAGCGCTTCCTCTGGTACTGGATGGGATTAACCCATCCACGCCGACCTATGCGGAGCTTTTCCGTTTCAATGTGAAGAATATCGTAGACGGTCTGACCCGCTGATGAGATTTCTCCTGTACAGTCTTGCCATTTTCCTGCCGGTACTGGCACAGGAGATGCCGCCCGCCTACGTGTGCGGGCGGGCGGAGGCACCTATCGTGATTGATGGTCGCGGAGATGATACCGCATGGCAGGAAGTGCGGGAGCTCTCCCCCCTGCGCGACATTGAGGGCGCAGCCATCCCACACCGCTGCCGCATCAAGATGCTGTGGGATGATGACTACCTCTACATTCTGGCAGACATGGACGAGGAGCACCTGTGGGCCACACTCACGGAGCACGACTCTGTCATCTACCACGACCCGGATTTTGAAGTATTCATCGACCCGGATGGCGACGGGCTGAACTACATTGAGCTTGAAATCAACGCACTGAATACCGTCTGGGATTTATTCCTTGCCCGCCCCTATCGCTTCAATGATTCGAATATCCTGCACGACTGGGACATCCGCGGGCTGAAACACGCTGTAAACCTGCGAGGCTCACTGAATAATCCGGCAGATACGGATGACGGATGGAGTGTGGAGCTGGCCATTCCCTGGAGCAGCATCACCAGCCATGCCCACCAGCCGCGCCGCAGCCAGGCCCCGGCACCGGGCACCTGCATGCGCTTCAATTTCTCCCGCGTGAACTGGCAGGTGCGCCCTGCCCCTGGCTCTCCCAGCGGCTATGAAAAATTACCGGTGCCGGAAAGCAACCACGTATGGGCTCCCACCGGCAAAGTGAATATCCACCTGCCTGAGCACTGGGGGCGAATCATCTTCAGCAATCAGCCGGGCAGCACCTGGGTGGCTGCGCCGCCAGCCCCGGAAGACACTGCACGGCTGGCGCTATACCGAATACTCAATACTCAGCTGGCACACCGAGGCCGGCATGGTACCTTTGCAAAGGAAATCCCGCTTCCGGATGGGGTGCAGATGAGTTTTGCAGCGCCGGATTTCTTCGTACTCACCACTACCTGCCGCCACAGTGGCACCCACATGCGGCTCGACTGCGAGGGGCACTTCTATGCCACGGCACCGGAATCACGCAGACCGGAACTCTACCTCTGGGTTCATGGCAACAAGGAACGAAGCGATGAAGAATGGGGCGAACTATTCCACGGCTATGCACAGGCCGGAATCAGCACCCTCATCATCGATGGATCCGCAGCTCAACTGAAAAAACTGGTTCCGCTGGTCCGCGCGGAGGGCATGAAAGCCTTTGCCTGGCTCTGGGCTCTGAACCGCCCGGGAGATGAGACCGCCCTGCTGCACCCGGAATGGTACGCCGTGAATGCCGAAGGAAAATCCTGCCATGAGCCTCAACACCGCCCCTTCGTTGACTATTACCAATTTCTCTGCCCGAATAACAAGCAAGTCAGAGAGCATCTGCTGCAACAGGTAAGGACAATGGCCGCCATTCCCGGACTCAGTGGTATCCAGGTGGATTACATGCGCCTGCCGGATGCAGAGTTGCCCCACGCCCTGTGGCAGAAATATGGGCTGAATATGAGCACGCCCGCACCAGCATTCGATTACTGTCACTGCTCCACCTGTCGGCAGGAATTCAGCAACAACTCCAGCCAAAAGGACTGGAGAGAATTCCGTCTGCAGAGTGTAGCTGATTTATTTAACGAACTTGCTGCTGAAATCCGCAGCCACGGACTCGTTGCCGCCTGCGCGGTATTCCCCAGTCCCGAACTTGCCTCGCGCATGGTACACCAGGATTGGAGTCGCTTCCATGCCGACCTGGTGTTGCCCATGACCTACCACTCTTTTTACGGTAAACCAGCCGGGTGGGCCGCGAGCATCTCTCGCGAAGCACAGCAGCAGACACAAGGGCGCCTCCCTATGGTCCCCGGGGTGCACCTGCCCGATTTTTCAGCGGAAGAACTCCCCGCCCACCTGGAGCAGCTTCGCGCAACCGGTGTGCCTGGCATCGGTATTTTCAGCAGCGATGAACTTACCTCGGAACATCTGGAAGCACTCCGGCTCATGTCTCGATAACGCATTGACAATTTGGCTGCGCATTCCTACAATGCGCCTCGTTCACTATGTCGCCGCGCATCACATTTCTGCTCACCCTCGCGGGGGTTCTGCTGGTAGGTCTGCCCCTGCCCGTGCTTACCCGCAGCGCAGAGGTACAGAGTGCTGCTGCCCCCGCAGCCACAGTAGAGAAGGCAACTGCATGGGCCGCTCTTTCATACACCGGTAATCCCCAGAGCATCAGGCTGCGCCCGGTCGGCGGCACCTGGATGGAGGTGGATTGCACCACCGGCAGCTCCGATCTAGAACTCGAGCTGCCCGCCGGTGCCGCTGTAGAAATAGAAGTTGAGGCTGAGTGGGAGAATGCGGAAGCCCTGCAGGCTCTTTCTCTGAGTCTGGAACCGGCAGGCAGGGAAACCCGGACTGAAACCCAATGGAAAGAAGAAGGCAGCCGGACGCTGCATAGCATTTTCACATTCAAATGGTAAGCGAGCATCACGACCACATCTGCTGGGGCGGCGGCCACCACCACCACACGCACCACCACCTGTTGCTGCGGGGCATCACCGCCGGTTATGCAGATGCCCCCGCGCTGGAAGATATCAGCTTTGAGGCAGAATGCGGCAGCACGCTCGCTCTCATCGGCCCGAACGGCGCAGGCAAATCCACCCTGCTCAACACCCTGGCAGGCCTCATCACCCCATGGAGCGGTGATATGCTGTGGAACGGCGCTCCACTGGGTGAACACCGCCACGAAATCGCTTATCTTCCCCAGCGCAGCGAAGTCGACTGGCGCTTCCCCATTACCGTGCGCCAGCTGGTGGAAATGGGGCGCTACCCGGCGGTCGGCATGTGGAGAGCCATGCGCGCTCACGACCGCGACATCGTGGACAAAGCGCTCTGCACCCTGAGTATTGAGGATTTGCAGCACCGGCAGATCGGGGCTCTGAGCGGCGGACAGCAGCAACGCTGTTTCCTGGCTCGTGCTCTGGCGCAGGAGGCTCACATCCTGCTGCTGGATGAGCCCTTCACCGGACTGGATGTGCCCGGCAGCGAATCTCTGTCCACTCTGCTGCGTTCCCTGGCCGAGGAAGGGCGCCTGGTCATCGCATCGCACCACGACCTGGCAACAGCCCCGCAGATTTTCGACCAAGCCCTGCTCCTGCGCCGCAAGTTGATAGCTGCAGGCCCTGTCAACCAGGTGCTGGCCCCGGAGAACCTGAAACAAGCCTTTAACCGCGCATGAACGAGTTTCTCCAATTCCTGAGCGAACCCCTGGCCCAGCGCAGCCTGTGGGCCTGTGGCGTCATCGGCTTTTCCAATGGGTTTGTGAGCGCCCTGGTCGTGTTGCGCCGTTCATCTCTGCAAATCGGCACCCTGTCCTGCGCCCTGCTGCCCGGCATAGCCCTGGCCATTCTGCTGTTCGGCTTATTCCAGCTGAGTATCCTGCTGGGGGCTGTGCTGGCAGGGCTCATGGTGGGGCTGGGTTCCCTGTTTGTTTCGCGCACCTCCCGCGTGGACCAGGACACAGCCCTCTCCGTGCTGCATACCACAGCTTTCGCCCTCGGCTACATCATCCTCATCGGCCTGGGGCTCCAGCAAAAGGTAGATGACTGGCTTTTCGGCAATATCATGAGCATGGGAGATGCCGACCTGTGGATTGCCTACGCCATCGGCTCCGTGGCTGTGCTCAGCATCACCGCACTGCAGAGGCCGCTCCTCATCTCCCTCTTCGATGCCCGCAGCGCTGCAACCATGGGCATTCCCACTCGTGCCTTCAACTACGGCATCTTCGCCCTCATCATCCTGGTGCTGGTTTCCTCGCTCCAGGCCGTGGGCGCCTTCCTGACCCTGGGGCTGCTGGTAGCACCGGCCGCCACCATGTACCTGCTCACAGATAAGACCTCCTGGCTTTTCTGGGGCGGCGGACTCATCGGCGGGCTGGGGGCCATTGCCGCATTCTTCCTTTCCTACCCTCTGGGCTGGCACCTGGGAGCCACCATCATCGTGGTGCTGGGTGCTCTCTTCCTCATGGCTTACGTGTTTTCTCCGAAGTACGGTCTGCTGCGTCGCCGCGGAAAATGAGCCTAGTCGGCCATGAGTACGCCTTTTCTGCTTGCGCGGCGGCGGGGTATATGCTAGTATGATGCGCGTATGAAAATCTCACTTTCTCCCCGCTCTGCCAAGGGTTTCACCCTTATCGAGCTGATTATCGTCATCGGCATTCTGGCCACTCTTGCCAGTATTGCCTATCCTACCTATATGAGCATTCAGGAAAACGCCGCTCGCACTGCTGCCAAAAAGGTCTGCACCGACATTGTTTCCGCTGTGGAAAGCTTCAAGCAGGACAACAACGGCATGCTTCCCTACGATTCTGAAATGGTGGAACCCGATGCCAAGGACCAGATGTACCTGACCACTACCGCCGGCGAAGACGCCAACCTCATCAAGGTGCTCACCAACCGCGAAGACGATGAAGACCGCCGCCTGAACTCCACACGCGACATCTACCTGCGCTCCGACGAGCAGGAACAGCCCCGCGATGGTCTGTTCGTGGACGCCAGCGGAGAACTGCACTTCTACGACCCCTGGGGCAAGCCCTACTACATCGTTCTCTGCGAAGAGGATGAGGGCTGCATCGACCCCTTCGGTACCCGCCGCTATCGTGGCAAGAACTGCCTCGTCTACTCCACCGGTCCTGATATGGAAGGCAAAGCCGTTGCTGCTGCTTCCACCAGTTCTGCCGAAGACAAGCCCAAGGGCAAGAAGGCTAAGAAGGCCGCTGCCGAAGCTGCCGCCGCTGCTGCTGAGCTCGCAGAAGAAGCCCTGGAGGACAACGTATACTCTTGGAAGAACCAGAAGTAATTAATGAACCAATATATAACAGACGACGTACGTCTCACGGGTATTCGCCCGCTGATTTCCCCCGCCATTCTCATGGAGGATTTTCCGGCCTCGCCGGAGGCCACCCGCATGGTCTTTGAAACGCGACACGCGTTTCAGAACATCCTCCACGGCAAAGATGACCGCCTGGCAGTGATTGTGGGGCCCTGCTCCATTCACGACACCAAGGCAGCCATCGAATACGCCGGTCTTCTGGCCGAAGCTGCTAAGAAGTACGAGAAGGACCTGCTGCTCATCATGCGCGTGTATTTTGAGAAGCCCCGCACCACCGTTGGCTGGAAAGGGCTCATCAACGACCCGTTCATGGATGAAACCTACAACATCAACAGTGGTCTGCGCATGGCTCGCGGGCTCCTGGTGCGACTCGGCGAGATGGGGGTTCCTGCCGCCACCGAGTTCCTCGATGTGATTACCCCGCAGTATATCAGCGACCTCATCGTCTGGGGTGCCATCGGCGCCCGCACCACCGAAAGCCAGGTACACCGCGAACTGGCCAGCGGTCTTTCCATGCCTATCGGCTTCAAGAACGGCACCACCGGCTGCGTGCAGATTGCGGTGGATGCCATCGTCTCTGCCGAGCATCCGCACTGCTTCCTCTCCGTGACCAAGCAGGGCGTGTCCGCCATTGTCTCCACCAAGGGGAACGAAGGCTGCCACCTCATCCTGCGCGGCTCCACCGATGGGCCAAACTACGGTCCGGAACACGTGCAGCAGGCCTGGGCTACCCAGCAGAAAGCCGGTATCTCCAACCGCATCATGATTGACTGCTCCCACGGCAACAGCCACAAGGACTGGAAACAGCAGCCCACCGTGGCCTGCAGCGTGGCCGAACAGCTGGCCGCCGGCTGCGACCACATCGGTGCCGTCATGATTGAAAGCAACCTCTGCTCCGGCAACCAGAAATACGGCCCGGACATTAAGTACGGTGTCAGCATCACTGATGCCTGCATCGACTGGAACGGCACCCTCGGCATGCTCGATATGCTCGCCGCCGGTGTGCGCGCCCGCCGCACCAGGCTCGGTCGGTAACCCGGATTTACCTCCAACGAAAATCCCCTGTGGTTCAAACCGCAGGGGATTTTGTTTCTCTGGAGAACTGTATTTACGCGTTGGAATAATTAATTCGCAACTGGATATTCAGCATCACCAGCAAGCAAATTGATTGATAAATCAGAGTTTAATTCGTCTCGGGCGGACGGAACGTCCGCGGAATTTTGAGCCCGACTGGGCGGAACTTTCCGTAGAGTCCGGGGTGTATCGTCCCCTGAATGGGGCTTAGTTTCACGCTCGCCATAGAAGGGCTAAACTCTGATTTATCAATCCTTTCTCCAAGAAAATCGATTAGATTTCAGCGATGCCGTTAATTATTCCAACGCGTATCGGGATATTCCTGAAATCGAGTGAGCATGGGAGACGAGATTTCCCCATGCTCGCTTTTTTGTGTGAAACGCGGTTGCCCCTTGTGGAAGATTCTTGCTGCGGGGAAGAATCCGCTTTATGGTACTGTGCATGGCAATTGGACCAGAAACCACTGCTGGCTCCGCCGCCTTTACCCGTGGCGAGAGTGCAACCATATCATCAACAACTAACCCTGAACCTGATTCCTCTATGAATAACATGACACCCACAACTAATGACGGCATCGCTCCTGCCAGCGATACTCCCCGGACCCGCACCTACACGGAAATTGCTGCTTTCGGCAATCCCATCTGCAAACTGCCTGCCAGCGGGGAGGAGTTTAAGGAGCTTGAACTCGGTACCTTCACCATCAAAACAGGCGGAGCCAACGTGATGGCGCAAATCACGGTCGATGATGAGGGCGATCTCACCATTTTAGATTCCGCTGAGAACAAGATAATGTCCATCAGTTCCAAGGTAGGGGCCGACTGGCCCAAAACTCAGGACTCGACCTATTGGCAGAAAAAATCGGATTTGTTCTTCCTCCCGGCCGGAACCTATACCCTCACCGGTAATCTGAAGAATGTCGATATGGGCAGTTCCAATGTCAACAATCTTGCCTACTTCCGCTACGAGGTCGTTGCACAGTATACGGAAATCATCAATGATAACAGCACAGATAATGAGGAACCGGTGGTGGAAGACGATATGCAGGAAGAGCCGCCCGTGTGCAATCCCTGCGGCTGCTGCAGCCCGGATGGCGGCCCTGGAAACAAGCCCTCCGAACCGCTCCATAGCGAACCCGGCGCCGAATGCCCCGGTGGTGTCGAGCCTTCCGGTAATTCTCCTGCGTCTGCCCCGGCTGCCATCATGCTGGCAGATGATGCCGGAAGCACCCCGGTGGCGGGGCTCCGCAGCACCACGATGCGTCGCAACTCCATCTGGGGCTGGAAGGCTCAGCTGCACGAAGGGGTGCTGACGATACGTCCCACCACGGGCCGCCGCATGAGCTTTGCTGTGCAGGAGGGCTCCTCCGTGGCCCTGCCCACCGGCCTCACCCGCCATCACAGTGTGCGGGTGGAGCTGCAGAATGCGGACCTGAGCGCCTGCACCACCGGTTCCCCCGCTTTCTGGACTCTCACCGAGGCTTCGGGCCGTCGCGTGCGTTTCGAAACAGCCACCGGCACTGTGGCGGCCGTGGTGGCCGCTTCCGGCAAGGTAACCACCGCTGCCGAACACAGCGCCCAGGTGCAGGAGAACTTCGATGCTGCCGGCAACCTGCTTTCCTGCTATTCCCCCACGCAGGGTCTCATGCTCACCTCTGTGGATGAATCCGGCGCCACCGTCCTTTCCTGGTATACCCCCGCCCAGGTCAGCACCGATTCGGAGGGCAATTACACCACCACGGGCGAACCCTACAAGACCGCCGCCTATACCACCACCCTGGTCAATGGTGTGGAAACCACCACTGTGCTGCGCCAGCAGGCCGGGCTGCCCGCCCACTCCGTCACCCACGTGGTCGATGGCAATACTGTGACCGTCACCAAGGGTACGGGTGAGGATGCCATCATCCGCACTTGGGTCACCACTTACCCCGAGCCGGGCATGACTCAGCGTGTGGAAACCGTGCGCCGCGGGTCGGCGGATGCCGCCCCCGCTTCCTGCTCCTGCCAAGTGCGCAAGCTCTCCGCGGGCGGCTGGCTCACCATCAGCGAGACCGAGGGCTACGGCACTAACCTGGCCCGCACCACCTCCTACGAATACAACGCTCAGTTCCTCGTCTCCCGCATCAACCGCCCGGACGGCGGCTACACGGAATACGAGTATGATGCCGATGGCCGCGTGACGAAGGAGACCACCCCCTGGGGTAATGGGGGTAAGAAGCGTACTCGATATGTGTACAATGCTAATTCCACCCGCTTCTACGATACCCGCCCGGTGAAGGTCTACACGGATTATCAGGATGCCGGCTCCACCGCCTGGCTCAATATCAAGGTGGTCGATTATACCTACGCGGATTCCGCCGATGTCATGCGAACCACTGCTACTACCTATGCTGCCGGTGTAAGCCATCAGCAGGTGAGCATCGAGGAATCCTACGGCGAATCCCCCGCCTATGCCTATGCTGCCGGCAAGCCGAAGTTCAGTCAGGAGGTTGACGGGGTGCAGACCTGGCATGACTACGAAGCCACCACGGAGCACGGCGCCGTGCACAAGCACACCACCACCACCATGGCCGCCGGTGCGCTGGTGGCTGCTCAGAGCCGGAAGACGGAGGAGTTCATCGCGGCGGATGATACCGTCACCTTCGAGCAGGAGAGCATCTGGAACGGCACGGAGTGGCTGCTGCTGTCCACCACCGCTTATGAGTACGACGCCCAGCAGCGCGTAGTGAAGACCACCCGCGGCAATGGCCGCTTCTCCACAAGCTCGTGGATGTGCTGCGGCAAGCTCTCCGAGACCGATGAGGACGGCATCACCACCACCTATGGCTACAACTCCGCCCACGAACTGGTGGAAAGCATCCGCGCCGAGGTGAAGGATGGCGCGGTGGTGGTCACACCCGAAACCATCACCACCTATACCCGCGATGCCGCCGGGCGCACCCTGGGCACCCGCCGCGATACCGGCGCCATGACCACCACGGAAGCCACCGCCTATGATATCCTGGGCCGCGTGGTGAGCCGCACGGATGCGCTCGGCCGCGTGACCACCACCGCCTACAGCGCAGATGGTCTCACCACCACCGTGACCACCCCCGCCGGGGCCACCACCATCACGCAGCAGAACCCCGATGGTTCCACCGCCCGCATTTCCGGCACGGCGCAGCGCGAGGTGGTGTATACCCACAGCGTGCAGGGCAACTGCCTGTGCGAAATGCAGCAGCTGGCGGATGGCACTATCATTGCCCAGACCACCACCAATGGCTTCGGCCAGGTTGTGGTGCAGGCTCAGCCCAATACCCAGGGCGGCTTCATCTGCTCCCGCAGCGAATACAACGCCAAGGGGCAGCTGGTGAAAACCTGGGCCGATACCGGCCTTGATACCACCCCGACTGCCGCCACGCTCTACGAGTATGACTCCATGGGCAATGTGGTGAAACAGACTCTCGCCCTGGCAGAGCAGCCTTCGCCGGAGAACTCCCCCATTACCGAATCTTCTTTCGGTGCGGAATCTCTGCAGGATGGTGTGTACAGCCTCACCACCACCACGCGCTACAATGCCGCCGGCCAGCCGCTCTCCAGCGTGCAGAAGCAGCTCATCTCGCAGCTTTCGGGCACGCTGGAGTCGAAATCGGTTTTTGTCAGCGAACGCGGCTTGACTTCCACGCAATGGACGGTGTATAGTGGAGGCACGAAACGAGTGCAATACAGTACGGTACCAGGCTCATCCATCACCGCCGAGACGGTGACGGTGGATGGAGTCGTGCGCTCGCAGAAGGATACCGCCGGTATCACGACCACCGCCACCCGCAGTTACACGGCAAATGGTATGGTGCTCACGCAGACGGATGGCCGAGGCAACACAACCACCACGGTGACAGATAAGGCCGGGCGCGCCCTCATGGTGACGGATGCCGCCGGTAACGTGACTACCACGGTCTACTGCGACTGCTGTGACCAGCCTGCCACCATTACCGATGCTCAAGGCAACACCACTTGCTACCGCTATGACATCCGCGGCCGCAAGGTGGCGGAATGGGGCACGGGCATTCAACCCGCCACCTTCGGCTACGATGATGCCGGGAATATGACGAGTCTCACCACCTTCCGTCATCCGGGTGCCGTCATCAGCAGCGACCCGGCAGAATGGGAAGGCCTGGTGCAGGATACCACCACCTGGACCTTCGACCCCGCCACCGGGCTGGAGCTTAGCAAGACTTATGCGGACAACACCGCCGTGGTGAAGACCTACGATGCCCACAACCGCCTGGCCACGGAAACCAACGCCCGCGGCAGGGTGAAGGTGCATACCTACGAACATGCCCGCGGTCTGCTGCTTAATACCACCTGGTACCACCCCGCAGAGGAAGGCGGGGAAGCGGTTGCCGACAGTTATTCCCCGAGCCGCAGCTTCACCTACAACCACCTCGGCCTGCTCACGCAGGTTGTGGAAAATGCCTTGTCAGGCCAAAGCTCCGCAGGAGCGGCGGCTGACAGTACCCGTACCATCGGCTACAACCAGTACGGCGAGCAGGAAACGGATTCGCTGGTGGCGGATAACGATACCCACCTCATCACCGAAACGCGCGATACCCAGGGCCGCTCCACGGGCTATGTGTACAGCAAGAACGGCAGCACCCAGCAGACGGTGACCACCGGCTACGGCACGGATGGCCGCATCGCAAGCGCCGGCTTCCTGCATGGTGGCGTGGAGCGGCAGTTCAGCTACTCTTACCTGCCTGGCACAAACATGCTGCAGACGCTCACCAAGCCGAATAACATGACGCTCACACAGAGCTACGAGCCGCAGCGCAACCTGCTCACCGGCATGCTCTACAAGCGTGGCAATACGGCAGTAGCCCAGCGTACCTACACTTACGATACGCTCGGTCGTCCGCTCACCCGCACCACCGCCAGCAATGGCCAGACGGTGAATGATACCTTCGGCTACAACAACCGCAGCGAACTTACCACCGCCACGGTGAACGGCGGCGCCTATGCTTACGATTACGATAACATCGGAAATCGTAAGACGGCCCAGGAGGCAGCGGAAGAGATTACCGGCTACACGGCCAACAACCTCAACCAGTACACCGCCCTCACGGTGGATGGTGATGTCGACTTCCAGCCGGAGTACGATGCGGATGGCAACCAGACGCGCGTGAAGACCAGCACCGGCATTTGGACTGTGAGCTACGACGCCGAAAACCGCCCCCTCGATTTCTACCGGATCGATTCCACGGGCGGCACCACTGTGCACTGCACCTATGACCACATGGGCCGCCGCGCCACAAAGCAAGTAACTGTGGGCAATAACGTGACGCTGCACCAGCTCTATATCTACCGCGGCTATCTGCAAATCGCCAGCATTGACCTCACCCGCAGCCACCACCCCGCGCTGTGGTATATCACCTGGGACCCGACGCAGCCCGTAGCCACCCGCCCGCTGGCCATCCAGAAGGACGGCTCCTGGTTCTCCGCCCCCGCTCGCCTTGCAAAGCAAGGGTTCCGCTCACAGGTGTGTTCGCGGCTCGGGGGCTGGTTGCTTAAGCCGCACCCAGCCTACGGCTGGGACCTCACCAAGAATATCTGTGAACTCTACGGCCCCTCCGGCTACATCCGCACCGCCTATACATACTCCCCCTATGGGCAGGTAACCTCCACAGGGGATGTGGATCAGCCTATCCAATGGAGCAGTGAGTACAACGATACTGAACTCGGCCTGGTCTACTACAACTACCGCCACTACAACCCAGTGGATGGTAGGTGGACGGGGCGAGATCCTATTTCTTATTTTTCGGATAGGAATCTGTATACTAAGGATTTTCAAGAGGAGGAGTTTTATACAACCTTGAAAGAACTGATGAATCAATAAATATATGAAGGAACTATCGTTGATATGTATAAGTGTATTGTCTTTATTGCTTATGAGGTGCAATTACTGTAATAGCGATATTCTGGACAACAATATAGCAGTTGTGTGGATTTCATATGATGAATTTGAGTTAAATGCTCAGGAGCTCATGAAGCTGCCGCATGTAGAATTGTCTTTCTCTGAGAAGAATGCTGTCGCAAGAAGTCTTGAGCTATTAAATCAAATGACAGAAGAAGAGATGATGGTACCTACACCTGCAGCCGTTGTTGCCAATATAATGATGCAGAAGACGGGAGATTTTCGGTTTATTTGCAATGAGAAAGTAGTGCTATCTATATCTGAGCATCCTTCATATTTTCACGCATTGCTCTCGATAAACCGCCCAAAGGAGTGGGCTAGTATCGTGAACCAGATATCCTCAAAGATGGAGCTGGCAAAAAAGATGCGTAATTAGGAATCGATGCTATAAGAGTGGATTTGGAGGAGAGGCCCCCCCTCTCCTGCTTTAGTACAACCGGCGCGATATCCGTACTACTGCGAGAGTTGCAAGGAGCCGCGATGATGCGGAATATAATTGTCAATTGCAGTACGACGCCATGGGCAATGTGGTGAAACAGACGCTTGCCCTGGCAGAGCAGCCTTCGCCGGAGAATTCCCCCATTACCGAAACTTCTTTCCTTGCACCAGGAACCAAGGCTGCTATAATACCGCCATGAATCAGCTTCGTTGCATCATCTCCGTGGCACTTGCCATTGCCTTGTCCAGCTGTATGCAGCTTAATACAGCGGGGTTGATAGATAACATCGGGCGGGAATACGATGCGGCCCTGGTGTATAAGGGCACCAGCATCTACAGCAAGAAGCCCTTGAACTGGGATGCTTGTGAAGCAGACGGCAAGCTGTACATCAAAGCCAGGAAAGCGGTTATCCGCGAACAGACGTGGTGGCTGAGAGACGGCGCGTTCACGCAATTACCGCACAAGGGTTTTCACTACGATGGCGAACTGGGCGAACTTTGCTACTATCACGATGGTGAACTCAGCACAGAACGCCCGGAAGGAGCCACCGATACTACCATAGCAGCAAATTCGGTCTACCCTTTCTACACCGTGCAATCGTCGCGGGAGATAAAGCCGCCCGTGCGGCTATACGAGCCGATCTGGCTGGAGGAACGGCCCAACCCGCACCGCTTCTATACGACGCCCCTTTCGTGGATTGCCGCTGTGGCAGTGGATATTCCGGGCAGCCTCCTTTTCACGACCCTGGCTCTGCCGGGTGAAATCTATTCTGCCATTTCTGACTAAATTTCTTGCGTAGGCGTGGGGAATCTGCTACCCTCGAGCCGCCCCGCAGCTATGGCAGAGAAATTCGACATCAACAGCCTGAATGCCGCCCAGAAACAGGCGGTGCAGACCCTGAACGGCCCGGTTCTCATCCTGGCCGGCGCCGGCACGGGCAAGACCCGCACCGTGACCTGCCGCATTGCGAACATGATTGCCAAGGGGGTGAACCCGCGTGGCATCCTGGCCCTCACCTTCACCAACAAGGCCGCCAATGAAATGGCCGACCGTGTGGCCGGCCTGGTAGACCGCAAAGCCGCGCGCGCCATGACGGTGTGCACCTTCCACTCACTCTGTGTGCGCATTCTCCGCCAGGATATCGGCCGCCTGGGCTACAAAGAGAACTTCTCCATCTACACCGGCAGCGACCAGAGCGGCCTGCTCAAGCGCCTGATTATGGAATACGGCGCCCGCCGCGAGAAACTGGAACCCGCCCAGGTGCTGGCCGAGATGTCGCGTGTGCGCAACAACGGGCTGGAGATTGAACATATCGAGGATACCCTCATTGCTGCCGTGGCAAAAGCCTACATGCGCGAGCTGAAGGCCCAGAATGCGGTCGATTTCGATGATCTGCTCATCCTCACCGAGCGACTGCTGCGCTGCTATCCCACCATCCACGAGAAGTGGAACAAGCGCTTCTCCTACATCACCGTGGACGAATTCCAGGACACCAACTCCCTGCAGATGAGCCTGCTGCGCCAGCTGGTGGGGCCGGAGCACAATGTGTGCGTGGTGGGCGACGACGACCAGTCCATCTACGGCTGGCGCGGTGCGCAGATTTCCAATATCCTGGATTTCGAGAGCTTCTTCCCGAACCCGACAGTCATCAAGCTGGAGGAGAACTACCGCTGCACCCGCCAGGTGCTGGATTGCGCGAATGCCCTCATCAAGCACAACGCCGGGCGCCGCGAGAAAACGCTGCGCACCAACAAGGACGGCGAATACCCGGTGCGGCTCATGGCCATGCCCGGCTCACAGGAAGAGGCCGAATTCATTGCCGATGAAATCGAGCAGATTCGCGCCCGCAACACATTGCCATGGGAAGCCTTTGCCATCCTCTTCCGGGCGAATGCCCAGAGCCGCGCGCTGGAAATGGCCATGCGCGAGCGCCACATTCCCTACCGCATGGTGGGCACCAAGAGCTTCTTCGACCGCCGAGAGGTGAAAGACCTGCTGAGCTACCTGCAGATGATGGATAACCCGGATGCCGACCTGCACCTGCTGCGCGTGCTGAACACCCCGCCCCGCGGCATCTCGCCCACCACGGCATCCTTCGCTATCGACTGGAGCCGCGACAACAAGAAGAGCCTGTGGGCCACGCTGGTGGATATCTCCTTCCTCTCGGAATGCTCCACACGCTCCCAGAACAGCATCGAGGCCTTCACCGAGCTGGTCACCCGCTACGGCTCTGAGTTTGCCGCCAGCGAGCGGCCCTTTGTCGATATCCTCCAGGATTTCCTGAACGAAACCGGCTACGAGGAATACATCGCCAAGAACTGCAAGACCGAGGAGGAAAAGATGCGCCGCCAGGCGGCCATCGATGACATCAAGGTCGCGCTGCGCCAGTTCTGGCTGCCCGGCCACAAGCTCACCGATTTCCTCGCCGGCATCTGCCTGGACGACAGCCGCGATGAAGACGATATCGAAAGCAAGAGCGGCGTATGCCTCATCACCATGCACGCCGCGAAGGGACTGGAGTTCCCACAGGTCTACATAGTGGGCGTGGAGGAAGGGCTGCTGCCGCACACCCGCTCGGTGGACGAAGGCAGTATGGACGAAGAGCGCCGCCTGTTCTATGTGGGTATCACCCGCGCCCGCGAACGCCTGACCATGACCTACTGCGCCAAGCGCAGCCGCTACGGCCAAGAGGAGCGCTGCCAGCCCTCCAGCTTCATTCACGAGATACCCAAGCACATGTACGAGTTTGTGGACTACGACAAGCTCATGAAATCCCCCGCCACCGAGGACGAATGCGCCGATTTCTTCTCCTCCATGCGCGACCTGCTGGCGGATGATTAACCTTCCATTCAAATTATCATATGGCCCTTACCGACACCACGCGATTCATTGAAGTAGATTTTCCAAATCTGAACGAAACAGTTCCGGCATTCATCGAGGCGCTACGCCACCGCGGGTTTGCCGTGGAGGAACATTGTCTGGCCGGTAAGGTCTGGGAGCTGAGCCTGAACAAAGGCAGCCAGTTGATGCAGCTTATGGGGCTGCAGGTGGGGCTCAAGCTTCAAATCTGGCCGGAAAACGGTGGAGTAGCGGTACGAATGAGCCCCAATCTGCTCACCCGCCAGGGGATTCAGGCCGCCGCGCTGTACATCATCTGGGCCCCTGCACTGCTGCTGCCCGCCTGGGGGCTGCTGCAGCAATACAAGCTGGATGAGGAGCTTCTGGAGCTCCTCATCCGCTGCCTGAAACATCGTCCGGTCACAGCGGTGCGCTGAACCGGCTCCTTACTTCTTCGGGAATGAAATCTTCACTTTCTTGCCCTTCCAGGCACGAGTGAAAGCCTGCTCCATGCGGTCAGCAGAGCGATACGGCTCAATGAGAGTCTCGGCGGCTTCCTCGTTACTCTTACCATCAAGCAAAGCCTGGAGGTAAGATTTCATGGCTTCCAGCCCTCGCTTGCCATCGAGGTGCACATAAAAAGTAACCATCAGGGTAGCAAGCATGTAGGTATCCTTGCCCTGGGACATGTAACCATACATGGTCTGCTGGTCCATGGTCAGGAAATCGGCCATCTTGAACTCATAATCCAGCGCATTAGCTGCCGAGCGTTTTTTGGCCTCATGCAGAATGAGGGAGAACCCGCGGTCAAAGTCCAGGTCTTCGCCCACATACGGCACGTAGCCCACATACTCAGCCCAGCCTTCATTGGCCCATATGGGAAGGGTATTGAGCAGGAATTGCTGGTGAGTCAGCTCATGCACCAGCGCGTGTGTGTCGATATCCTCCCGCTCCACCGCACCGGTGCTGCCCAGCCCCAGCGACTGGAACGGAATCATCACCTGGTCCATGGCAATATCTGTTTCCTTGATCGGACGAGCGCCCTTGCGATACTGACCGAAGAACACGCCGGCCGAGCCCTTCGGGCCACCTGCGGCATGATACGCCGCCATGGTGGGCTGCAGTGTCACCACAAACTTGCGACCGCCACGGTCCGTAGACGGACGAGGAACGGGAATCACCTCAGAAATAGCCTTATTGGCAGCAAAGGCGCACTCGCAGAGACGCGCAACAGTCTTCTGCGCACTGGATTCCAGTTTCACCGGGGAGAAGTATACGAAATTGTTGGACGCATACATATGCCCGGTTCTGCCGGGTGGCAGTGGCTGTTCCTGCAGCTCGGTATCCTTGGGGACAGCCACCTTGCGAGGCCAGTCGCCGGGCGCCTTTACGCGCACGTTCTTGACTCCCATTTCCCGCAGGGCCTTGCGTTTGTTGCTGGCAGCCTTGCGCACATTGCGCTCGGTGCTCTTCTTCTTTTTCGCCTTTTTAGTGCTGGAAACAGGCGCATCATCATCTGCCCACACCTGCGGGGAGAACAGGATGAGGGCCGCCAGCGAGCTCAGAAGTAAGAACAAGCGGTACATATGGGCAATCAGCGGGTAAGGCCATCGCGCTTGGCCTGGTTCCAGTAAGCGTATTCAGAGCGGTTGAAATCCACGTATTCCGGGGAGAGGTCCGTGGTATACACCACGTAGTCCTCGCTGCCCAGGTTGAGATTGATACGGATTTCGAACTCGCGGGCCTGAACCAGCTCGCGCAAGTCATCGCTGGGAGTATCCGTCTGTTCGCCACCGCGGCAGGCGGGCAAGCCGGCAATGTCGATATCAATCTTTTCCTCCACCACACGGGAACCGGAGTAACCCACGGCGTGGATGATGCGGCCCCAGTTCGGGTCGCCGCCATTCCAGGAGCTCTTCACCAGGTTGGACTTGGCCACACCTTCGGCCACCTTCTTAGCCTCTTCCTGGGTGGGGGCTCCCTCCACCTTCACCGTCACAAACTTGGTCACGCGCTCGCCGTCCTGCACAATGCGCTTGGCCTGCTCCAGCATCACGTGATGCAGGGCTGCCACGAACTCATCCCAGCCTTCGGCACCGGGAGCCAGCTGCACACCGGAAGCACCATTGGCCATCACAATAGTGGTATCATTGGTGCTCATATCACCGTCGATGGTGATGCGGTTGAAAGAATGCTCCACACCGCTGCGGGTAATGGCGTCCAGGTCCTCGCGAGCTACGCCGGCATCGGTGCAGATGAGGCAGATCATGGTGGCCATGCAGGGAGAAATCATACCAGCACCCTTGCAGCAGGACCCGATGCGCACCGGCTTGCCGCCGATGGTAATTTCCACCGCCACCTCCTTCTCACGGGTATCACTGGTAATGATGGCAGAGGCCACGTTGTGCCCTTTCTCAGCAGAAAGGTCAGAGCAGAGCTCAGGCAGACGCGGGGTGATGCGCATCATCGGCATAGGCAAGCCGATAACGCCGGTGGAGCACACCGCCACCTCGCTGGGATTCAGCCCCAGCTGCTCAGCCACCACGCGACATTCGGTGCGGGCATCTTCCACGCCACGCACGCCGGTGCAGGCATTGGCGTTGCCGCTGTTGGCCACGATAGCGCGAATATTGCCGCGGCTCAGATGATGCTCGCTCACGCGCACACAGGCCGCGCGCACGCGATTTGTCGTAAAGGTGCCGGACGATGTGGCCGGCAGTTCAGAATACACCAGCGCCAGATCAAGGCGAGTTGCCTCCGGCTTCTTGATTCCGCAGCTCAGTGCGTTTGCCACATACCCCTTGGCGGCGGTCACGCCGCCCTCAATGCTCTTCATCGTGCAATCAGACATGGTAAATGTAAGATTCTTTGTACCACCACAATTTGCCACATTTTCCCCTCATCTTCAAGCTTAATCGCTGACCATGCCGAAAAATGAACCGCCCCGGTCACCTCTCAGCGGCCGGGGCAGTGTCAACTTTTCTCTCTCTTTTACTGAACCACGCTCTCGCGGGTTGCAGGTGCATTATATATCATTTTCCTACCAAGTCAAGAGGATATTCGCATTTTATTGTTTTTTCTTCTCCGGAGTATAAAAAGAAACCAGCCTGCACGCTACTGCATGCAGGCTGGTCAAAATGAGTTTTATCGGGAACCCCGTTATTAGCGGGAGTAAAGCTCAACAATGAGCTGCACGTTCACGATGGGGGCAATCTCCTCGACGGAGGGGATGCGGGTCACCTTGCCGGTAAGCTTGGCGGTGTCCACCTCCAGCCAATCGGGGGTGGTAGCGCTGGCAGCCAGCTCCACGAAACGGTTGGCAAGGGCCTGGGAGCGAGCCTTGGCGGCCACGCTGATCACGTCGCCGGGCTTGCAGGAGTAGGAGGCGATGTTCACCTTCTTGCCGTTCACGGTCACGTGGCCGTGGGACACCATCTGACGAGCAGCGGCGCGGGTGGTGGCAAAGTTGAGGCGGTAGATGACGTTGTCGAGGCGGAGCTCCAGCAGCTGCAGGAGGATATCGCCGGTCACGCCGCGACGGCGGGAGGCTTCCTCATAGTACTTGCGGAACTGACCTTCGAGCACGCCGTACATGAAGCGAAGCTTCTGCTTCTCGGCAAGCATGATGCCGTAGTCAGACTTCTTCTTGCGACCGGCGCGGGCACCGTGCTGACCCGGAGGGAAAGGACGACGGGCAAAAGCCTTGGAGGCACCGAAGAGCTCAACGCCGAAGCGGCGGCTGATCTTGGCGGTAGGACCTGTGTAACGAGCCATAATGTTCTGTTATCTTTCTTGGTTCTTGTTAAACTCTATTAGGCGCGACGAGCCTTGGGAGGACGGCAACCGTTGTGGGGGATGGGGGTCACATCAGCGATGGAGGAAATCTCCAGACCGATGGCCTGCACGGCACGCACAGCGGACTCACGACCGGAACCCGGTCCCTTCACGCGAACCTCGACCTCCTTGAGGCCGTGGCCCATGGCCTGACGGCAAGCGTCCTGGCACACAACCTGACCGGCATAAGCGGTGCTCTTGCGGCTGCCCTTGAAGTTGAGCTTGCCGGCGGAGGACCAGCCAATCACGTTGCCCTTCAGGTCGGTCACGCTCACCACGGTGTTGTTGAAGGTGGAGGAGATGTGCACGATACCGGTGGTAACGTTCTTGCTGCCCTTAGCCTTGAGAATCTTGACCTTGTCGTCATCATCAGCGAGACCCAGCTCGGCAAAGATGTCGCGACGCCCCTCGGGCTTCTTCTGCTCGGCGGGAGCGGGAGCCTCGGTCTGAACGGGAGCCTCGGCGGCCACTACGTCCTTCACTTCTTCCTGGATGGTTTCTTCAGCCATTTTCAGTATATTCTCTTAAAGGGTTAATTACTTCTTGGCGCCCACAGTCTTCTTGCGGCCCTTACGGGTGCGGGCATTGGTGCGGGTGCGCTGACCGCGGACCGGAAGGCCCTTGCGGTGGCGGATGCCGCGCAGACAGTTGATGCTGGTCAGACGCTTGAGAGCCATCTGCTTCTCACGGCGCAGGTCACCCTCGATGAGGATGTTGTTGCTGGTGATAGCCTGGACGATCTTGGTCAGCTGAGCGTCAGAGAGCGTGCCGGTGCGAAGGTCCGGGGAGATACCGGCCTGCTCCAGCACCTTCTTAGCCGTGGAGGGCCCGATGCCGTAGATGTAGCACAGGGAGGCCTCAACGCGCTTCTCGTTGGGAATTTCGATACCGAAAAGACGAGCCATAGTGGTGTGTTATTATTAGATGTGTTTTCTGTTCGCCACCGGACGGCGGCAATTTGTCGGCGCAGATTCTACACGCTTTTTGCCTTTTTGCAAGCACAATTTCACAAAAATTACAACTTTGGGTAATTTTGGGATTTTGCGCTTTCCAAATCGCCTGCCGGCATAGCCATATCAATCGAGCTCCGGCATGGGGCGGAGGGCGGGGGGCTCAGGGAGGGCGGCCTTGGTGGAGCCACCGCCGCCGGTGTATTTCGGCATCACGCTGGGGGTGTAGGTGGCGGGGGTGGGAATCTTTTTAAGCGTGATGGCCACGGAGTCCTCCTCTATATACTTGGCCTTGGGGTCACTCTCCGTCCAGACAAAGGAAAGGAACTTGCTGGTGACGGGGGAAATCGTCTCGGAGCCGATTTCATAGCCGCTCTTGCGGGCCACAATGCCGAGGGTCTTATCCTGCGCAATTTCTGTGGTGACGGGGCTCTTGCCCACATAATCGCCGTTGATGGTGATATCTGCCCCTTCGGGGAAAGTGTTCACGGTGAAATCCTTGGTACCCACGCAGGAGACCAGCACGGCAGAGAGCACGGAAAGACAGAGCAGCTTCTTCATGGCGCCCAGTTTACCGCAAGGCAGGCACGGCTTGCAAGCTTAAATTACGTGCTTGCACCGGCATGCAATATATGATAGTATGGCGGGTAATATGATACGCAAGCTGAAGGTGGAGGGGATGACGGTATTCCAGCGGCCTGAATCGTTCCATTTTGTACCGGGAATCAACATCATCGTGGGTGGCAATGATTCCGGAAAAAGCCACCTCATGAAACTTTGCTACGCCATCAGCAAATGGGGCTGCGGCGGCAGCCGGCGCGATTTGCCGGAGGTGTGGGCCGAGGAGAAGCGCCTGCGACAGGATCTGCTGCGCGTGTTCGGCACGCGGGATCTGACCAGTCTCACCTCGCGCAGCGGGGGGCACGATGTGGTGGCCAGGGTACGCGCCTCGCTGGAGGGCGACAAGGTGCCCCCGGGCACCGCCGACCTGGCCTTCACCTTCAAGGCGCACTGCGAGGAAGAAGGCCTGCGCATCTCCACCATGCCGGAGCGCTACCTGAGCAGCAACGCCGTGTTCCTCTCCCCGCGCGAAGTGCTCTCCATCTACCCCTGCTACATGCAGGCCGGCAAGCGCTACCCGGAGCTGCTGGACTCCGCCAGCTGGGAGCTCTGCCGCGCGCTGGAAACCGAACCCAGCGCCCCCCTGCCCCAGGCTCTGCGCTATGTGGTGAAACAGATTGAGCAGCTGCTGGGCGGCAAGCTCCAGCGGCGCAACGGCCGTTTCTACCTGCAACGCCCCGGGCAGGAAGCCCTGGAGCTGAACCTCATTGCAGAAGGTTTCAAACGCATCGGCACCCTGGGCCTGCTGCTCAGCAACGGCACCGTGCGCCCCGGCACCGCCCTCTTCTGGGATGAACCGGAAATGAACCTGAACGCCGGCCACCTGCCCCTGCTGGTGAACCTGATGATGACCCTCTGCCGCGCCGGGGTGCAGCTGGTGCTCACCACGCACAGCCTCTTCCTGCTGCGCGAGCTGGTCATCCAGCTGGCTGAGCAGCAGAACCGCAGCGTGAGCCGCCGCTTCTTCGGCCTGCAGGCCGGCCAGGTGGCAGGCCCCCGCGTGAGCGAAGCCGAGGAACTCGACCAGCTGGCCCACCTGGACAGCCTGGAAGCCGAACAGGAACAGGCAGACCGCTACCTCAGCCTCATGCCCAACCTCAGCGACGAAATCTGAACGTGTTCCAGACCGGTACCAGCTGCGTGGAAGGCCTGCACCGCTTCAACTTCGAAGCGGGGTACTACGTGTGCCGCTTCGAGTGCTCCCCCTTCTACTCCCACCACGCCCAGAACTTCTGCAACAGCTGCAAGGAGATGGATTTCGTGCTCTACCACCCCGGCAAGAAAGAGCTCTGGCTCATCGAGGTGAAGGACTACCGCTTCAACGCCCGCCCCAAGGTGCGCGAACTCGTGGAAAAGCTCTGCCGCAAGGTGCGCGACTGCCTCTTCCTGCTGCGCACGGCGGCCCTCTGCGCGCCGGAGGAAGAGCCGGAGGAAGGCATCTCCCTGCGCGAGATGGCCCGCATGAGCATGCAGGCCCGGCACATCCGCCTGGCCTTCACCATCGAGCTGGGCAACACCGGGCTCTTCCCGCCCAAGGCCCTGCTCTCCACCATCCGCGACCTGCTCTACCGGCAGATGCGCTTCATCGACCCGCAGATGCTCTGCCTGCCCATCACCGAATCCGGCGGCGCAGGCCCCTGGACCATCACGCCCGCCGGCAATGACCACTCCGCCCGCATCCGCAAGCGCATGGAAACCGCCCAGCGGGAGCGCGACCACGCCCGCAAGCTGGCCGAGGAACAGGAACGCCACCGCGAGCGCGTGGCCGCCCGCAAGCGCCGCAAGGCCCGCAAGAGCCACCTGCCCCTCTGGAAGCAACGCGCCATGGAGCGCGAGGAAGGCAAGACCGGCACCCACGCCGACCGCCGCATGCGGGAATAAACTGAGAATCCGCGTTATCAGAGCATTCGAGCCATAAGCTCTCTCCCCCCCCAAACCAAGCCGGCGCGACCATTAGGCCGCGCCGGCTTACATTCAATTATTGATGCAGCAATTAATCGCTACATCATTCCTTAGAACGCCATCTGCAGGCCTACGTTGGCGTTCACCTCGTAGGAATCGCCGCGCAGCACCGCATCGCCACTGGCGTAGATGGCAGCCTTGGCGCTCACCGGCAGATGCAGCGAGGCACCCAGATTGTAGCCGAAGGTATCGCGCTCAGCACCGCTCTGGCGGAAGCTGTGGCTGCGGGCTCCCTCGAAGTTCATTTCGACCTCGCTTTCCGTATCACCGAAGTCGAGCTCCAGACCACCCTGCAGAGAAAGCGTGGCAGCGGGGGCAGATTCCAGTGCGGCAAAGCTGTAGAGGTAGCGGGCACCCACACTCAGCGTGGTCACCCAGGCATCCTGGCTTTCCACCTGCAGCGAGGCGGTATCGGCTCCCTTCTCATGGAAGGCTCCCAGCTTGTTGAAGCTGCTTTCCACCGCGCCGAACACCTGCACGCTGTGCGATTCTGCCAGCGACACGCCATAGGCGCTTTCGTGCATGAAGTTCACCGAACTGCCGCTGGTGTCGGCGCTCACGGCATTGCCCGCCACGCGGCGGTCCAGGTCATACTTGTGCACACCCACCCCCAGCGAGAACTTGCCCGTATATGCTCCATCACGGTGCATCACAAAGGCATCCATGTATGTATTATCGCTCTTCTGGGTCATGCCGCCGTCCGGCTGCAGCTTCGAGCGCCCGGCAGCCACGGCAAAGCCGCCGCTCACGCTGTCCTCGCCCAGGAACTCCAAGGCAAACTGACCACCGCTCTCGTTCAGCTCATAGCCGCGGCCATGGGCATCTCCATCCACCTCGCTGCGGTGGTTGTAGGCCTCGATATAAGCGCGGGTCTTCGAGCCGGCCAGCAAGTGGCCGCAGCCCATCTCACCACGCAGGCGGCGCATGTGGCCACGCGCCGCAGCCTGCTGGCCGCTCAGCAGCGTGGCATACTCTGCACCGCCCAGCTCATCCAGCAGCTGCTTCAGCTTCTCCTCATCGCGCGTTCCGGTCACATCCTTGCCCAGTTCGCCCAGCAGGCCTCCGGGATTACCCTCGCCCATGATATCCTTGATGGTATCGTAGACAATCTGCTGATTGCGGTTCAGATTCGGGTTAAACTCCGGCTCTGGCAGCGGTTCATCCTTCACCGCCACCAGGGTCAGCACCCCCGTGGCTGTATCGAAATCCAGCTCCCAGTCACCGGCAATACCGGCCAGCTTCAGGCTTTCCTCCGTGTAGCCGCTGTTGCTGCTGCCCAGGGTAGCCAGCACCTCGCCGTCATCCGCACCGTTCCAGCCGGAAATATCTATCGTCGTCTGCGTGCCGGATTCAAAGGTCACATCTCCCTGCACGGTCAGAAGACCGTCCAGCTCAAGCGTGCCGCCGCCCAGCGTCAGCGCTCCGGTGTACGTGGCACCGGGAGACGCCACCTCCAGAACCTTGCCGGCAGACAGAGTGTAGCCATCGCGGAAGTTCACCTTGGAACCACCACCCAACACGATATGAGCGGCACCATCTGCATGACCCAGCGTCGAATTGCCGTTCATGAGCACCTTGTTGGCGATCGTGAAGCGGTTCAGGTCAAGCGTCGCGCCATTCACCGCCACATCACCGGTGCCAAAGGCATTGTCGTGACCGGCAACCAGAGCACCACCGTTCACCACCGTGCCACCGGAGAAGCTGTTGTCACCGCTCACGGTAACAGCACCGCCGTTCACTTCCAGGGTCGTATCGCCCTTCAGGAGTGCGGAAATCTCGCTGCTGTAATCATCGGCAGCCGTGCTCACCGCGGTGTCCTCAATCGACCCGCTCAGCGTTGCGGCTTTCGTGATATCAATGCTGCCTCCGGTGGCATTCACCGCCATGCTCAGGTCTACCTCAAGGGAGCCGCTGTCCATGGTCACCCCGGCCAGCGTTTCCTGATGCAGCTTCGAAACATCCGCAATCTCACTCACCACGGCAGAATCTCCACCGGTCAGGAAGAAGTGCGTGTAATCCACTGCACCGCCTGCGCGGGCATAGCCATCTTCACCCAGCACCAGCTGCCTGCGACTCAGGTAGTCCCTGTGGCTGATAGATACTCCATCATTCACCGTGGTGCCACCCTCCACAATCTGCACACTGTACTCCACCCCGCGGGCAAAGCCACTCTCTGCCAGCGACACCTTCGTACCACTGAGCGCCAGGCGGCCCTCTTCCGTGCGGTTAAGCGTCAACCCGCTGGCATCAAAACTGCCGCTCAGCGTCAGCGTGCCGTTGTTCGCTATGCTGTCCCCCAGCACCAGTGTCACACCATGAACCACTAGGCTGCTGTTCCCCTTGGTTTCAATACCACCAGTTCCCAGCGCATTGGCATGCGTGATGGTCAGGCTGACGCCATCTATCACCGTGCCGCCGGTGTAGCTGTTATTGCCGCTGATGCTTGCGGTTCCGCTCACGGTTACCGCGGCAGTACCGCCAATGGAGCCGCCCAGGGTGCCGGCGCTCAGCACAATGCTGCCGCCTGTGGCCACCAGATTATCGGTGCTGGCATTCACGTTCAGCGTGCCGCCCTGCATGTCAATCTTCTGAAGCGCAGAACCGGCCTTGGTGGCAATCGTGCTCACAGTGGCGGTGTCATTTCCCTTCAGCAGATAGGTATCATACTGAATCGAGCCGACACCGAAGCCCGTGCCGTCTGTCATGGTCAGCGTCTGACCTCCGTATGTCACCACGGCATTGCTGCTGTCCACTGTACCGGTGGCTACCAGCACGGTGAAGTCTTCCGTGCGGCGGAAACCACTGCCGTTCTCGGTCACATTGTTGCTGGTGTCCACGAACATGTCCTTACCCGTGGCGGTGGATACCAGTCCGCTGGCATCAAAGCTGCCGCTCAGCGTCAGCGTACCGCTGTTCTGCACTGCCGTGTTACCCAGTACAAAGCCCGTACCAGACAGCGTGCTGATACCATCAAATCTGCCAGCCAGACTGCCACCGGCAGCGTTTACGGTGGCATTAGTCCAATTACCGCTCAACGCACCCGCCGACAGGTTGATCGTACCGCCGGTGGCTGTTACGTTCACGCCGTTGGCATCATCTGCATTCAGAGTGCCACCTGCTACCAGCGTTACCACAGCATTAGCTCCGGCGCCATTATCATAGCCATGAATGGCTGTACTGCTTGCAGTGTGGCCAGTCAGAATCCGATACGTGCCGTACAGCATACCGCCCTTGGCTGAACCAACTCCATTATTCATGGTCAGGCTCGTGCCATTCCAGGTAATTGTGGCTGCGCTGCTGTCCACTGTTCCTTCATCCACCACGGTTACAGTAAAATCTCCGCTGCGTACAAAACCGCTGCCATTCTTAGTCTCGTCTCCATACACATCCACAAAGACATCGTCTGAATCAGACTTCTCCAGCGCAGA
The DNA here is from genome assembly GCA_017937215.1 of Akkermansia sp. Classification (GTDB taxonomy): domain Bacteria; phylum Verrucomicrobiota; class Verrucomicrobiia; order Verrucomicrobiales; family Akkermansiaceae; genus Akkermansia. Next base: position 132,168 of record JAGBDZ010000094.1, read on the forward strand.
AGCATCGATATTGCCGCTCAGGCTCAGCGTCCCGGTGGCACTGTGGTTAATCGTACTGCCCAGGACCAGCGTCACACCATTGACCTCCAGGCTGCTGTTCCCCCTAGTTTCAATGCCGCCGGTGCCCAGGGCATTGGCATGGGTAATAGTCAGGCGACTGTTGTCAATTTCAGTACCGCCGGTGTAGCCGTTATCGCCGCTCATGGTGGCGGTGCCGCTTACAGTCACGATTGTGCTCCCGCCCACGGTGCCGCTCAAAGTACCGGCGCTCAGGTTGATGCTGCCGCCCATTGCGTTCACTTTCGTCTCGGTTGTCGCATCGTCAGCATTTAGCGAGCCTCCGTCTGCCAGCGTTATCAGAGCATTCTTGCCCTTGCCCTCGTCATAGCCATGTATGGCGCTGCTGCTTGCCGTATGCCCGCTCAGGATGCGGTAGGTGTCATACTGCATTTCACCCACACCGGAGCCAATGGCGCCGTCCATGGTCAGGTTCTGGCTGCCGTACTTCATGGCAGTCACGCCGCTGCTATCCACCGTGCCGGTGCCGGTTACTACCGTTACCTCGAAATCGCCCTCGCGCAGGAATCCGCTGCCG
>JAGBDZ010000095.1 GCA_017937215.1 Akkermansia sp.
GGGGCTCTGATTGTTCTTTTCGTTTACGAGGGGTTCCGCCGCTGCGCGGCTCCACCGCCTCGCTATGGATATGCCGCCCGCTCCGCGGGCTCAAATAGACGCTCGCTGTCGCTCGCAAACTCAACGCCAAATTCCAATTTACCGAGCACTTCTTTCAAACTTTGGGACACGCGTGGGATATCGGGTCGGAAAAGCAATAAATGATTGACCCGGCGGGAGAAGTTGCTATACTGGGGGATAAGACGAAATTCCTTCAGCGACATGAAAAAACGAACACTCCTCATAGGCCTTGGTGGTGTGGGCGGGCAGGTATTGCTGGCCTGGCGGCGCGCATTGGCAGCCGGCGGTATGCCGCCGGTGGGTGATGAGCTGGCCTGCCTGTATCTGGATGCGGCGGATGATGTGGTGAGCACCCCGGACTGGCAGGAGCTGGCAGCGGATATCCCCTATCTGAATATCAAGACCGAGGCTCGCAGCCTGAACGAGATGGAGCAGAATAGCGAGCTGAAGGGCTGCGTGGCCGGTATGCGCTGGCAGGTGGCCGAGGCGCTGAAGGTGCCGGTGTATGAGGTGGAAAAGGCGCTGAGCGGATTAAGCGGCGCGGGTGGCTGGCGACGCTATGGACGCGCGCTGCTGCTGCAGAGTCGTGCAGCGGTGGAGCGTCTGCTGACCCCACTGGTGGAGGGGGTGGAGCAGCTGGAGGTGCACGTGTTCTTCTCTGCTGCGGGTGGCACCGGCTGCGGATGCGCCATGGATATCCTGGGGCAGCTGGAGAAAATCTGCCTGCGCAAGCCGGGCAGTGTGCTGCTGCCCTATGCTTTCTTTGCCGGTGAAAAGCCGCAGGAGCAGCGGCTGGCGGCGGAGCTGGCGGACTGGCTTGACCTGGCAGATGAGGACGTGGTGCCACATTGCTATGTGAGCGCCCCGGGACTGCCGATGCCGGAGCAGGTGCAGACCCTGGCCGATGCGCTGGCTTGCAGCCAGCAGTTCTTTTACATTGGCGGGGAGTATTATGACCACCTGTATGATGCCATCCGCCCGCGCGGCGCGGCTCCCGGCGACCGCTTTGCTTCGCTGGGCTATGCGGCCGGTCCGGTGGATTCTTTCGACTGGTTGGGCGGTATCCGCAGCCTGGCGACGGTGGAGGGCGAGGGCAGGGGCCCGCGCCATACTCTGCTGGTGGCTTTCCCACGCAGCGTGGAGGATGCCCGCCGCCTGGAGCTCACGGTGGAGGATGCGCTGGAGGACACTCTGCCATTCCACCTGAATGAGACGGCTTTCTGCTGCATGGCACCCGGCCCGGAGGCCTGCGCGGTGCTGCTGCAGAGCGGCATTGCCCCCACTCGCCTGGCGGTGTTCAATCGCCTGGCTGGGCAGGTGGGTGGCGCCACCTATTTTGATGCCCGCGACGACCGGGGCTGAGCTTTCCATTTGTCATAATACTTATGCTTTCTTGCATTTTGCAGGGCAGGGTGGTATACCTTGATACATCATGTTTGACGGTGAGCTGAGCAACGAGACGCTGGTGTGGGTGCGCGAGGAGGAATTGCCCATGGGGGAACCCCATGTGGAGCTGGTGCGCCTGCTGGCCGGTGAACTGGCTGAGCTGACCGGCTGGCGCAAGCGCACGCTGGTGAATACCGCACTGGACCGCGAGGCGCAGGACAGCACCTACCTGGGCTATGGGCTGGCGATTCCGCATGCACGCGTGTTCGGGCTCACCCAGCCCGCCGTGTATCTGGCCCGCAGCACTCCCGGGGTGGACTGGCAGGGTTGCCCGGCGCGCCTGGTGTTCCTCATTGTGGTGCCGGAGGAGTGCCCGGAGTGGCACCTGCAGCTGCTCAGCCGCATTGTGCGCTGGCGTCAGAAGAGCGGCCTCACCGAGGATGAGATGGTGAGTATGCCCGCCGATAAGCTCACGGCTACTTTGCGCGAGTTGCTGGTTCTGTGATGTTGCGGCACGTAGCGCTGCCTGTTCAGTTGTTTGCAACTGAATGAAAAAATCCCCCAATTTTACTTGCCATAGCGAACAGGGCTGTGCTACACTCCCCGATATGGGTAAAAAACTTATTTTAGCAATGCTGGCCTGCGGGCTGGCAGGTGCAACGGAACATTTTGAATCGCAGCGTGCCGGGGGCTTTACCAAGGTGGGCACTTCCTACGGCGAGTTGACAGCCGAGCCGGGGCATGCCGAAATCAACCGCGGCCATGGTCGCGGTAGTGCTCAGGCTCTGCGCCTGCTGGGTGGCGAGAAGTGCAGTGTGAAGCTGCAGCTGGTCAAGCCGCTGGAGGCCGAGACGCCCGGCAGCTGCTGGATGGAGCGCTGGACCCGCCGCAATCCTTTCAGCTTCCGTATCATTGCCGTATCCCCCGCCGGTGAGAAAGAGGTGCTGCGCATCGAAAAGAGCGGTGTGGGCGGTTACAATAACCATCTGAAGTGGAGCATGCCTGCCGGCACTACTTCCCTGCGCCTGGAGGCTGATACAGCTGCCGGTGGCGGTGTGCTGCTGGATGATATGAACCTGATGGTCGGCCCCATGGTGGTGAAGGGCGTGAAGCTGCACAACCCGGGTGTGTATCCCATTATGAAGCGTGCGGTGTTCAACCCGGCTCTGGCCGTGCAGGTGGACACCGAGGGCGCCCACGATCCCAAATCGGTGGAGAAGGTGGTGCTGAAGGTTTCCGACCCCTCCCGCGTAGCCAAGGTGACTCTGCGCAGCGGCACTGATGATGGTATGGATTTCAGCCACAGCACGGCTTATGGCGCCGGTGTGCCGCTGGCCGATGGCACTGTGGTGATTAAGGCCGATGCGGCTCTGGATGGCGGCACCAGCCGCTTGTGGCTGGATGTGACCCCCGCCGGCAGTGCCCCCATCGGCTCCACTATCAGCTTCAGCGGCGTAAAGGCCACGGTGGATGGCCAGGAATACGACCTGGGCGATACGACCATCACCCAGCGTATCGGCACCATGCTGGCTTTCCCCGGCGATAATGTGGGCAACCAGCCGGCCGGCGCAGACCCGCGCCACTGCGTGGCCTTCCGCATTCCCGGCATGATTCGCACGGCCTCCGGGGCTCTGGTGGCCTGCTTCGATGCCCGCTACCACCACGAGGGCGACCTCTGCGCTGATATCGACGTAGCCACGGTGCGCTCTACGGATGGTGGCCAGTCCTGGACCATGCCCGAGGTGAGCATGGATGCCGGCCCCGGCCATGCCAATGGCTGCGGCGACCCCTGCATTCTGCAGGACCCCGCCAACGGCCGCATCTGGATGCAGTCGCTGGTGTGCCATTTCAGCGGCGGCGCCTCCCTCTGGACCTCCAAGACCGGTTGGGATAAGGACAAGACCGGCCAGTGGGGCATGGTCTACTCCGATGACGATGGCAAGACCTGGTGCAAGGACTATGTGAACCCCACCCGCCAGATTAAGAAGGAGGAGTGGACCACCATTCTCGCCGGCCCGGGCAACGGTATCGTGACCAGCAAGGGGGTCATCGTGTTCCCTGCCCAGATCTGGGACCGCGCGGCCAAGCCCCGCTGCATGAGCACCATCTGCTACTCCACAGACGGCGGTAAGAACTGGGTATATGGCAACGGTGTGCCCCACGCCACTTCTGAATGCCAGGTGGTGGAGCTGCAGGACGGTTCCATCATGATCAACTGCCGCAACGAGGCCTACCAGGGCCGCCGCATCGTGTATGTGACCAAGGACCTGGGCAAGACCTGGCAGCCGCATGAGACCAACAACAAGGGCCTCAGCGAACCCACCTGCCAGGGCTCTATCATCTCCGTGGATTCTGCGAAGTACGGCAAGCTCCTCCTCTTCTCCAACCCGCGCATCAACGGCCGCAGCAACATGACCGTGCGCGTCTCCAAGGACGACGGCAAGACCTGGAACACCGGCCTGCTCTACGATGTGCGCCGCTGCATGGGCTACTCCTGCCAGGCTATGGTGGATGACGATAACCTCGGCGTTATCTACGAAACCAGCCACAACAACGGCAAGAACGGCAACCGCGGCATCGGCTTCATCATCCTCCCCATGGAGGAAGTGGTGAACGCTAAGTAATTCCGCTCTGAATCCGTTAATTTCCGCTTCGCCCCTGGTTCTCATTCAGGAACCAGGGGCGACTTTTATCGCACATGTGTCCCAAAGTTTGAGTACGGAGCTTGATAAATGGGGATTTGAATTACGAATTACGAGTTACGAAGTACGAAGTAAAAAGTTTCGCGGGCATTCGCCCGCCGGTGTTAAGCTAATTGATATACAATGGCGAGCCGTAGGCGAGCGGAGCTTATCATTCGTAACTCGTAATTTTGGCGGAACGCCAAATTCCCATTTATTGAGCAGAGGGGGGGCTTCTTCCAAAATGTTGCTGATATTTCTATTCTCTACAAAATCTTTGGGACACGTGTGCTTTTATCGCGGATAAATTCATTTTTGGCTTGACTTTCAGGCTGTTTTGGTGCATCTTTGCGGCTCACCAAACCCAATATTACTGAGTTATGGCAAACATGAATGTTATTCTCGCTACGAAGATCGAAGGTCTGGGCTGTGAAGCCGACCTCGTTACCGTGAAGGCTGGTTACGGCCGCAACTACCTGATTCCTCAGGGCCTTGCGTTCGAGGCTACTCCCGCCAACCAGCGTTTCATCAACATGCTCCAGAAGAAGCGCGCTGAGCGCGAGGCCGCCGAGCTGGCCAACTTCCAGGAGATCGCTGCCAAGATTGCTGCCGTCACGGTCAACCTGACCCTCGAGGCCGGCGAGAATGGCAAGGTGTTCGGCGCCATCACCAACCAGCAGATTGCTGAGGGTCTGGCTGCCCAGGGCATCGAAATCGACCGCCACGCCATTGAGCTGGAGAAGCCGCTCAAGAAGTCCGGCACCTACGAGGTGGCAGCTAAGCTGCACGCCCAGGTGACCGCCACTGTGAAGGTGGTGCTCGTGGTGAAGGGTGAGGTTGTGGCTCCCGCTGAGGAAGCCGCTGCTGAGGCCTGATTCAACGCCTGAAAGCCTGATATTTTCAGCAACCGCACCGGTGAGAAATCCCGGTGCGGTTGTTTTTTACTCTGCCATGGGGTTGACTTCCGGGATGTGCCGCGTTATATTATTCTGCATGAACGCATTGCTTGCCGATACTTCATACCTGGCTGAGTCTCCATATGGCCTGTGGGGCATCATCATGGTGGTGGTTCTGCTGGGCCTGGTGTGTTACAATGCCTGGGTGGATGATGCAGAGGCGCGCCGCCGCGGGTATTATGTGCTGGCGGCTGCGCTGGCGCTGGGTGTGCTGATTCTGCTTACCCTGCACTTCGGGCAGGTGAGTCCGGAGGAACTTCTGCGCATCGTGTACCAGAAGCCCGGTTTCCTGCATCGGCATGCCAGGTACAACGCTCTGTTCTTCCTGCTGCTGGGGTGGGTGGCCGCCTCCTGGGGCATTGGTTGCGCGGTGTACAAAGCCCGCCACCACCAGGAGGATGAGGAGGAATGAACCAATAAATGCCGCGTCAATAACTATTGGGGACTCTAAAAACTCACTAAATTGGAATTTGGCGGGCTGAAAGCCCGAGGAATTTTGAGCCCGTCAGGGCGACATAATAATAGCCCAGTGTGGAGCCGCCACGCGGCGGAACGCTGGGTTTGGTGTTAATTATATCCGGAGCCCCGAACGTAGTGAGTGGGCGGCAGAAATCGTTGCTTCACAATAAGCTGCGGCCTCCCTGCCACCCCTCCACGTTGGTCGGGGTTCCGGTTATTTTTTATTCCAAACCCAGAGTTCCGCCGCTAACGCGGCTCCAC
>JAGBDZ010000096.1 GCA_017937215.1 Akkermansia sp.
TATTGTGAAGCAACGATTTTCCGTCTCCGGGCTTACGCCCTACGCCGTGACAGGCTGCCGCCCACTCACTACGTTCGGGGCTCAGATAAATTTTTGAGCTAACCCGGGGTTCCGCGACTACGTCGCTCCACCCCGCGCTAATGGCGGTCGCCCTCCGGGCTCAGAATTCCGCGCACTACGTGCGCCTGTATGGGCTCTACAAATTTCCAATTTATCGAGCTCTGTACTCAAACTTTGGGACACGTGTGGGTTTTCCTTTCCCCTGCCCCTGCATGACAAAAAGCACCGCATTTTTCTCTTGCATCCGGCCCTGCTCTTCTGTACACTCCCTGTGGGGCTGTAGCTCAGCGGTTAGAGCAGGGGACTCATAATCCCTTGGTCGCGGGTTCGAACCCCGCCGGCCCTAGCACAAAAAAGCGCACCATTCGGTGCGCTTTTTTGTGCTTTATTCCCGGGGGGGCGAGAACGAAGTTCGAAAGCGGCGACGGCCCCGTTTGGGCGCTCGCGCAGCGAGCGGTAAGCCCGCTTGGACAAACCAGCTCTGCTGTTTGCCCCGCAGGGGTGAGGGCTCGTGAGGCAAGCCCGAATCAACCCCGCCGTCCCTAGTCAAACGCCTAAACCAACCTCTTACGCTCGATGCATTAGAGTGTTTTAATAATTATTCTTAAATATCAATAACTTAACTACAAAATCACAAGTCCTTGATATACAAATAACACCACTCATAAAAAGCTTATGCACGCCAGTTTTTCTGCACCGAGAACCAAAGAATTTGGACGAGGCTATAGAAATGACATCAGAGTGGATGGAATACTATAACCGAGAAAGACCGCATTCATCGCTAAAGAATTGTAGTCCCCTGATGTATAGGGAAAATCACGCCACCCCCCTTCCGGCGAATTTTTGGCGCGATTTTTCCGCTCCGGCACGGCTCGCGTCGCTACGCTCGGGACGCCATGCCTATGCTTCAAAATCGCGCCAAAAATGGCTTGACATCAGAGGGTATAGAAGGATATAAGAGACTCATACGCCACATGCACACAAGAGGGGGGCTTAAATTGGCTTCCTAAGTGTCGAAAGAAGGGCGCCAGTTTACTAATCACAGTCATGAACCGCCGCTTTCCCTATATTTCACTGCTCAAAACCCTCGCAATGCTGATGGTGGTGCTGCTGCACTCCTCTCTGTATTTCGTGAACTTCAACCCATTCTGGCCACTGAAAGCCAATGCTCCGGACGCGGTGGTGGACGGAATGGTACGGGTGTTGGAATGTATGGTTGTTCCCGGTTTTTTCATGGCATCCGGCTTTTTGCTGACCCGCTCTCTTTGTGTGAGCAGTAAGGGATGGCTGGCACAGGCAGCGGGGCGCAGCAAACGGCTGCTGCTTCCCTACTTTGTCACCGGAATCCTGTATCTGGTGCCTGTGTACACCCTGCTGGATTTACCCTCATTCATGCGCCCGGAGGGGGCGGGGTGGACGGATGGCTACTCCGCCTTCTTCCGGGGACAGTTTGCAGATCACCTCTGGTTTCTGATGGCTCTGTTCTGGAGTACGCTGGTGTTCCTGTGTATGGCACCGCTACTGCGCAAACGCAGCACCGTTTGGGCAGCTGCGACTCTGTCCGTGGGCTTGGCATGGCTCAACACCACCTACATGTCCCACTGGTGCTACTACAACCTCTCGCAGTTGGCCCAACCTCTGCTCATGATGGCGCTGGGTGCCGTTCTTTTCCACAACCACGTTCTTCTGGAACGCATGGGGCGCTGGAATCTGCTGACCGGAGGGCTTGTACTGACAGTCGGTATACTCTGCATCATCCATTGGACAGACGGCAACCCGGCATGGCACACCCGCAACTTTCTCTGCACGCTGGGGCTGGCGCTCCTGCTTTACGGCATGGTGGGTGAAAAGCCCTGCCGTCTGCAACAGACACGCGCCGGAATGTGGTTTGAAAAGAACAGCATGCTCTTTTACCTGCTGCATTCACCCTTCCCCCTCATCTGTTTCGTCTACATCTACCGCAACTCTGAATGGGTGCAGAGTCTACCGGGAGCGATCTATGTCTCCATATTCTTCCCCTTAGCCGTTCTCTGCACCGTTCTTCTTACCCGTTCGGTCGTGAAGATACTCAGCAAAATCAATCCTCCCCAATCCGGAAAAGCATGAAAAAAAACGACCTTTTTCACTTGTCGAGGACTTAAAAGGACTGGGATGCTAGCATACAAGGTTGCATTGATATTGATGCTTCATTTTTCCCTATTTTTTTCTGAATTGTCCAAGGGACAAGTTTTTTTGAATGCCGCTATGGAGAAATCTCCGAACTGAGCTTCCACTTTACGCGAGAAGACAACGATTAAAGACTCAGCCGCCCGCAAGGCGGCTGAGTCTTGGCTATCTGCATTGCCAATGCTGGAGCAAGTCTAAAAGTTGGCAGTTGTTGATTTTTTCTCTTTTGCTGAAAAAGGTAGGTTGAAAATAAGCTTGTTTTCATTTTTCGAAAAAATATTAACAAACTAATTCTTAAATAGAAATAGCATCTACAGCATTGGCAATGCTGTAAAATTCATCATCGTGAGACGTGGTAACAGCCATGTGTCTCCGATAATCAGAGAGATGAAACAAGCAGACATAACACACGAACCCGCGCATGGAAAGGAGATCTGTGCTCCGATCAACCTTCCCCTGGCGGTTGTCTGGGAGAAGCATCTCTCGTTTCAGAAAGTGAAATTGTCTCCCTTCTTCAGACTTATGAAAGCGATATTTCAACCGATGATAGTAATGGCTTGCTGTTTTGCAGGGTCTGTGGAGGCCGCCACAACCGCAGCTGATTTGGAACAGGCTATTAAGCGGGGGGATACGCTCGAACAGATTGTAGCTCTTTTTGATGAGGGACCAGAGGTCAATTACAAAGTTACCCTGTTGCCGGGCAAGGAACCGGCACCTCTCATCTGCGCACTGGCAGATGATGCCGTGTATGGTTATTCCGATGAGTATAAGGGACTGGATTTGCCCTACAACCAGGCGGAGGCCATGGAGGCACTGCTGGATAACGGAGCCGACCCGAATGCCCGCGATGCTCAGGGGCGTACGCCTCTGCACCTGACCGGACATTCTCTGGCCCAGCACGTCCTTCTCCAGAAAGGCGCGGATCCCCGGTTGGAGGACAACCGGGGAAATCTGCCCGTGGTGCCCGAGGCGGAGGGAATTGCCACCGAAAGGCAGGGTGGTGATGATTCCGCTGCCGATGAAATCCTCGGCCTGAGCGCGGTGGAAATCCGCAAGCTGGGCGTTTGCTATGCCGAGGGTACGAACGGCAAGGAAGTGGACGTGGCTCGCGCCATCGTGTTGTATGAGGAAGCGGCGGAGCGTGGGGATGCTACGGCGGCCCGCTGGATGGGCTGGCGCTACCGTCAGGGGCGTGGAGTCCCCAGAGACAAGGCCATGGCCGATTATTTCTTCAGCCTGGCCGCAGCGGCAGGAGATGAAGCAGCTGCAAAACTCGTGCCCGATATGGCGCCCGAACAGGCAGGCGGCATGGTGTTCCAATTCCGCTGCGAGGAGTCGCGTGTGGAAGCCCCGCTTCCCCATCCTGAACAATACAACATCCTCGACCCAGAGGACAGCGGGGTCTACTACCTTGCCCAATGGCCCGAAGGCAGCAACAAGTTTGTGTCTGACAGCAGGATAGATGGCACCAACGGTGTGCGTCTTTCCAACACCTATCAGAAAATCAACAAGAATACCGCCACCGTAGTGACGGAGTTCGAGTCTGTATCCTCCGATTCCGGCAACGGTTGGTACAAACGCTCGTACAAGCTCATCTTCACCTCTCCCACCGAGGGGAAGGCCTCCTGTACCGTTACAGGAAAACCCACAACCATCGGGGCGCAATCCATTCATTATGAAGGCACCTTTACGCTGAAACATGACTGAACCGTTTCCCGGAACAAACTGAAACCACAAACCAATATCATACGATTATGGCAGTTACTGAAACAACAACGGAAAGCTGGGGGAGTCGCCTCGGTGGCTCCATCAAAGGAGTTGCTATCGGTGGTGCTCTCTTCATTGCGGGCATCCCTCTGCTTTTCTGGAATGAAGGACGCGCGGTAAAGACCGCCAAGGCATTGGAAGAAGGCGCATCTGTATGCGTGAAGCTCCCCAACGCCGACACGATAGACGCAACCATGGACGGCAAACTGGTGCATGTCACCGGCACGGCCGTTACTGATGATGTGCTTACCGATGACCTTTTCCCCGCTCTGGCCCCCAAGGCCATGCGTCTGACCCGCAAGGTAGAGTTCTACCAGTGGGTTGAGAATGAGCGGAAAGAAAAGAAAAAGAACGTGGGTGGTTCTGAGACCACTGTCACCACCTACACCTACGCCAGAAAGTGGGTGAGCCAGCCCGTGGATTCTTCTTCCTTCCGCGAGGCCGGCCACGACAATCAGGTGTTCTTGCCTGAAGCCACGGCCAGAACCCTTGTTGCCGAGAACGCCCGTTATGGCGCATTCGAGCTGACCAAGAACCAGATTAACCGCATTGTCGGTGACAAGAATGTGGAGCTGAAGCCCGAGTATATTCCTGATGGCCTCAAAGGGCGCGTGACCATCTCCGGCAACTATGCTTACGTGGGCTTCCCTGTAGGGAGCATGATGCAGCCCGGTATGATGCAGCCCGGTATGATGCAGCCCGGCATGATGCAGCCCGGTATGGTTCAACCTGTAGCCACACAGCCGGTTCCTGCTGAGAACATCGGTGCTGTGCCGCAGACCACCATGGGTGGTTTCGTGACGGTGCCCTCCATCCAGCCCAACCGCATGTCTGTGACGAATGTGGACGGTGTGCCTTTTGTTATTACGCCCGATGGTACGCCCACCCCGGTGATGCCCAACGGCATTTATTACGCCGGCAACCTGCACGCCATTGCCGCCACTGTCCCCGGTAATGGTTTTGTGTGGCCTGCTCCTCCCGTGGTGCAATATGCTGACATCCCCGGTTATGGCTCTCTGCCTCTGTTCACCATCGAGAATAAGAGCTATGTTCGCCTGGCAACAGGTGCTCTGGCTCCCTACATCCGCCAGACCGCTACCGCCGGCCAGATTATCGTAAATGGCACCCCCATTGCTGTAACCGTGAGCACCACTGCAACCTCCCCTGCTCCGGCCTACAACACGGCACCTGCCGTACAGCCCGCCGTGGCTCAGCCCGGTATGGCTCAGCCCGGTATGGTGCAGCCCGCCACCACTGTGGCAAGCGGCACGATGCAGGGAACGGCCAACCCCGCCAACCCGCAGGTGGGTGATGTGCGTATCTCCTGGACCATGGTTCCCGCCGAAATGCCCGTGAGCATCGTGGCTGTGCAGACCGGCACCACCTTCGCCCCCTATGTGGCCAAGGATTCTGCCGCCGGCGGCTACACCGTAGACCTGCTCGAAACCGGCACCAAGACCAAGGAAGAAATGTTCCAGAATGCCGAGAACGCCAACACCATGATGACCTGGATTCTCCGCGTTGTGGGCTGGCTGATGATGTACATGGGTCTCAAGATGATTCTCAAGCCGCTTGAGGTTCTGGGCGATGTGCTGCCCATTCTGGGTGACATCATCGGCATCGGCACCGGCATCATTGCCTTCCTTATCGCCACCCCCGTTGCCCTCATCACCATCGGCATCGCCTGGCTGTTCTACCGTCCGCTTCTCGGCATCATTCTGCTGGCATTGGCCGGTGGCTTGGTCTATCTGCTCATCAAGAAGCGCGCAGCGGCCAAAGCTGCCAAGGCTGAGGCAGAGAAGGAAGCTCCGGCTGCGCCTGCCCCCGCAGAAGAACCCGCACCCGCGGAGGAACCCGCTCCCGCGGAGGAATCTGCCCCCGCAGAGGAAGCGCCCAAATCTGCTGAGTAAGATACAGGAATAAATCCGTTCGGCGGGGTGCTCCGGCACCCCGCACTTTTGAAACCTGAAACAAGGATATACTACCATGGCTGCTTTCCCCGCATTTCTCCTTCCAGGCATTGTCTGCGCGGGCCTTTTCTGCACCGCATGTTCCCATGTGGCAGCAGAAAAGCAGTCATTGGTGGTGCCTGCTGCGCTGGATTACTGCACCATCAGCCTGACAGGCACCAAAGCCGGGCAGACCAGCCCGGTGACGTACACAATGGGCGAACATGCCCCTATGCCTAAACTTAAGATATTCGCCTACAAACCCATGGGCCGCCAGGCAGAGATTTCATTCGATGGCGTGGGCGATGGCAAGGCGGTTCACTTCAATGGCCGCATGGAGCTTATTTCCTGCTCCGGCAACAGTTATGTATTCAAACTTAACGGCGAAATGCTTGGCTTCGAGGGCGATGCAAAGTTCGAAGCCACCCCCCATACTGCGACCATCAAAATCGTACCCGCACCATGATTGTCTACGTCAACAATATCACCGTCCGCATTTTCATGGGCGCCACTGCGGTTGATGCTGTGCGCCGCTACTGTACAGATGCGGGGCTCCCGCTCTGTGAGGGGCCGTTCTATGATGCTTGGGGCAATGAGATTGCGACTGACAGCCCCATGTGCGATGGTCGCCACATTTTTACTACCTCACCTCGCTGATTTCATTCATTCTCATCCTCCTCCACCAAACTTATGAAGAAAACCTGTTTCTTTTCTCTCCTCGCACTCCTTGGCACTGCACTAGCCGAGCAGATTACCATTCTCGGCATCAACGACATGCACGCCAATATCGATGGTGTGGCGCGTCTGACCACCTGCGTGAAACAAGAGCGTGAAAAAGCCCCGCAGCTGCTCCTGCTCTCTGCCGGCGATAACCGCACCGGCAGCCCCTACGTGGACTGTGGCGACCACCCCGGCGCCTCCATGATTCAGCTCATGAACCACATTGGCTTCGACCTCTCGGCTCTGGGGAATCATGAGTTTGACAGCGGTCCCTCCGCCTTGGCCTACTGCATCAACGCCGCCGATTTCGACTTTGTGAGCGCTAATGTCTTCCCCACAGACAAGCATGGTATTAACCTGAAACCCTACAAGATTTTTGAACGCAATGGTGTGCGCATCGGTGTGCTGGGCTTGCTGCAGGTAGATGCCAACGGTCGCCCGGATGCCCACCCGGACATGTGCAAGGGCATCGGTTTCATGGATCCGCTCAAGGTGGCCGAGCACTATAAGTATCTCCGCAGCCAGTGCGATGTGCTCATCCTGCTCACCCACCTGGGCTTCGAGACTGATATTGAGCTTGCCCGCCAGTTCCCGGAGGCGGATGCCATCATCGGCGGCCACAGCCACACCAAGGTGGAAAACGGCCACCTGGAGAATGGCGTGCTCATCACCCAGACCCAGAACAAGTTCAAATACCTGACACGCCTTACCCTGGAGGTGGAGAATGGCAAAGTGCTGAGCAAGAAAGCCGAGCTGCTGCCGCTGAGCGGTTATGAGGCCGATGCCGAGACTGCCGCCATGGTGGAACAGACGAAGGCTCAGCCTTTCTTCAAGCGTGTGCTCACCACCGTGAAGCGCGATATTCCCCGCCGAGAGAGTCTGGGCTGCATGATGGCCGATGCCATCCGCAGCTGCGTGGGCACGGATATTGCCGTGGTGAATATGGGCAACGTCCGCCTGGATTCTTTCCCCGCCGGCCCCATCACCGTGGCAGACGTGTACAGTCTCGACCCCTTCGGTAATGATACCATTCGCATGACTGTTACCGGCGCCGAACTCCTCCGCGTGCTGGAAAACATCACCCAGAATGATGACCACGGGGCTCCCTGTGTATCCGGCATGAGCTACAAGGCCATCTGGCGCAAAGGCGCAGACAGAATGAGCATCACTACTGCCAGTCTGGCAGATGGCACACCGATTGACCCGGAAGCCCGGTACACCCTAGCCATCAACTCCTACCTCTGCGCCACCACAGAGGCCATGCCCGCAGACCCCGGTGTTTCGGCCAGGATTGATGGCGCAACCAGCATGATACGAGTCTTTGAAGCTATGCCGGAAATCGACTACGCCGATATTTCCCGCGTTGAACTCACCAAAGAATAGCCCTTGTAATGAACAGGTTCCATTCCGTTCTGCTTCTGTTATCCCTATCCGGGGTTTCCCCGCTATGGGCGCAAGCGCCGGCAGATATTGCCAACAAGACCATCCGCCTCGACATGTCAAGGGCGCAGGTCTCTCGTTCCGATTTCCAACAGAAGCCGCTGCTTCCGTGGTATCAGTTGGATGATATTACAGATTTTGTCATTGATTTCCCCGATACCAGTGAGTTTACGGATACCGTGAAGTATGGCAATGAGCTCTCCAGCGTGGTACAGGTGAGCTACTCTGCACCGGCAGGTAATCAAGCCATCGTTACGCTGGGCGGCAAAGACTTCTCCGTGCAGGTGGAACTTAGCTATGCAAGTGCCACCGCCGGAACCGCGACCATCGCCTGGCACGAAGCGGGAGATACTCGTCACTTCCGCAATGTGTCCTTTCGCGTGCAGGATGATTTGGATGTAGAATCCCGTATAGAATTCCCGGAGGAAATCATCTCCACTTCCCCCGACATGTGGGATGACGGTTTGCAGGCTATCCTCAGCGAGATTGAAAACGCGAACTACCGCAGCGCCACAGATAAACTTTATCAAAAACGCCTGGTATCCCTGCTGCCCATGGTGATGATGACGCACAATAGCTCTTTCACCAACCCGGACTACAAAGGCAACACCGCTCTGCACTACGCTTGCGGGCTCAGCCACGTGGAGCTGGTGCAATGGTTGGTGGAGCATGGGGCTGATCTGGAGGCTCGCACCGATAATGGCGCAAGTATAGATGCCTGCATCGGCGGCAGAAATGCCGAGCAAATAAGAGCCATTCTCCGGGCCGCCCGCGAGTGGAGAGACCGCCCCTACACCGGGCCGGAGGTGGATGAACAAGCCGCGAGAGAGGCCGCCGGCTGGCTGGAGGTTGAGTTCAGCGGCTACAACCAGGAATCCCCCGACTATGCTATCCCCACAGATGACCAGAAGGCAAGGGAGAGTGCGCAGCTCCTCTACCGCTGTGTGAAATCCGGCACAGGACCGTTTGGGCTGGGGATGTGCATGACAGATACCCCGGCGATTCTTCTCACCCGTGTGCTGAATGCCAAGGTGAGCGAGGACATGTTTGTGGAAGACATGCTGCGGGAGCTGAAACAGGCCTATAAATACCAGCAACACGTGCGCCGCAAAGACGGATTGGTGCTGGCCAGATTACCACACATGATACTGGCCCGAGAGGAAGAAGGCATGACCCCGGATGCCGCCACCTCCATATACCGTGCTGCCTGCGAGGGGAATGTGGAACTCGTCGCCTGGCTCCTGGAGCATGGGGCCGATACCCGGCTCGTGGATAAGCAAGGCAATATCGTCACCGAGCTGAAAAATGTTCCGAACGAAGCGGCCATCCGCAATATGCTCAAGTGGTATGTGGCACCCGCCCAGGTTGCCGGCAAAAAGTTCACCTACCACCCCGCCAACGGCGGCCCGGCACTTCATGCATCCTGGCAGGGAATGAATGAAGAAACAGAGGGAAGCGTCAAGGAAGATGAGGACTGGCTCATCATCAAAACCGCATACACCCGCACTGGCCCGGCCTCTGCAATAGTAACCCGGCAAGCGGAATGGTCCCCCGGTGGGCACTACGCTGCAGGGTGGACCAACTATGAATTCAAATTGAAGTTCACTTCTCCCACCCAGGGTACTGCCACCTGCACTTCAACGACGAAATTCAGCGAGCCCACGACCACCACAGGAACATTCACACTTAAATAATTCCGTTTCATATGGCTAAGAAAAAGAAATCCGCCCCTCAGGAAGAGGAAATGACCGGCTGGCAGGTATTCACCTACTACATCAAGGAAATAGCCGGTGCGTTGGCACTCATCGTCTTTGGCTGTGTCCTGTACCGCTATTCCGATGACATCAGTGAATGGTTCGGCAACATGGTGCAGGAGGCCTTTAATTCCCTCATACGCGCTCTCGGTTACTAACCAAACTACGTTTCTATGATGAAAAGTTGTCTTTCTGTGATACTGCTTCTTGCAACGGCTCCGGTCGCTCTTTGCGCCCAGGCGGAGGAGAGGATTTCTCACGCAGCACCCATTTCCCTGAACGGCAAACTGGTGGTGCTGAACTTCTACTCTGCAGAAGAGGCTAGAACAGAACGAGGCGAGCAGCCGGAAGTCTGGAACAAGCTCGCGGCCTCTCCTATGGCCTTGCAGTTCCCCGTCCAG
This sequence comes from Akkermansia sp., assembly GCA_017937215.1. Classification (GTDB taxonomy): domain Bacteria; phylum Verrucomicrobiota; class Verrucomicrobiia; order Verrucomicrobiales; family Akkermansiaceae; genus Akkermansia. Next base: position 10,258 of record JAGBDZ010000096.1, read on the forward strand.
GGCAACAATACGTATAGCTACCAACTCTATGAGTCAACTCCCGACTCTCCCTGGCCGCCGGTCAAGGTGACATACGACCCCTCCGAGGGCTGCATCCACATCACCGGCAATGATATGCACGTGCGGGTTGTGCTCAGTTTCCAGACTGCCACCAAGGGCTCGGCCAGCATCGAGTGGCATGATGAGGGCGGCTCCTGGTATGTCCGCCATGCAGATTTTGCAGTGAGCCCCTCCACTTCTACCGCCGGGCTTGTCACCATGCCTCAGGCGGAAGAAAGCGATGGTGCCATGCAGAGTGTGGACGATGGCCTGGGCGAGCTGGTGCGTGAGCTGGAGAACCGCAAGTACAAGACCGCGGTGGAGCGCCTGTACCAGAAGCGCCTGCTTACCGTACTTCCCCAGATTATGGAGGGAGCTCCTATCGACAATATCATTCCCCATGCCAATGGAACCACCGCGCTGCACAATGCCTGCGGCCTGAGCCATGTGGAGATTGTACGCTGGCTGGTTGAGCATGGGGCCGACCTGAACGCAAAAACTGCCAAGGGGGCCAGCGTGGATGACTGCGTGGGCGGCGCCAACGCAAAGGAAATCCGCACCATACTGCGCCAGAAACGAGCTTCCCGTAAATAAATATTTTATAACAACACACACGCAACATTATGAAACTTAAACTTGCACACCTGCTGCTGCCCGTCGGGCTGGCCTTCCTGTTCAGCTCCTGCGATACGCTGTACATTGATGGTTACGGTTCCTACTCTTCATCTGGCTATTATGCGCCCAGCTATTCCTGCTCAGTGGCATGGACCGCCGCCAGTTACGATGCCAACGGCTTCCCGATTTACGGCTATTCCTATGGACGCCCGGTGTATGGCTACACGACCTCCGGCAGCCCTATTTTCTCCATTAACCTGCTTTATGCCGGTTGCTATGTGCCCAACTGGGGCCCGGCCTCGTGGTGCCATAGCCACCATCACCACCACTATCCCCACGGTGTACACCATGCACCCAAGCCCCCGAAGTATCACCATGACCACAAGCCCGGTGTGCGCCCGCCCAAGCATGCACCCATTCACAAGCATCCGGAAAGCGTGATGGGTAAGCCGCGCCCAGGCAAGCCCTCGCATGCTTCCTCTCACAAGCCTGGTCACCATGGTTCGCACGCCAGCCACAAACCGGCCAGGCCTGCACAGGTGACACACCCGAATCACAGCTCCACCCGCCCGGCCGTGCGTCCGTCCACCAACCGCCCCGGCACCAGCGTGAGCCGCCCGAGCAGCAGTACCTCCACGCGTCCGGTCGTGCGCCCATCCACCAGTCGCCCCGGCACCAGTGTGAGCCGCCCGAGCAGCAGTACCTCCACGCGTCCGGCGGTGCGCCCGTCCACCAGCCGCCCCGGCACCAGTGTGAGCCGCCCGAGCAGCAGTACCTCCACGCGCCCGGCTGTGCGCCCGAGCGGCAGCAGACGCGATAGACGTTAATATACCTTTCCCATTTAAACTTCCTCATTATCATGATAAGAAAAACCACACTTTCCCTATTGCCGCTTCTGGCCCTCTGTTTCAATGCTGTCGCAGCTCCTGCCATGGCGCCCAAGCGTGACCTGGGTTATACTGAATACTACCTTAAGGAATTCGAAGCTGAAGTGAAGCGTGCCGGCGGTAATGCCAACACCTTGTTCCGCAGCAAGAATGAGGCCCTGAACCGCATTCAGACGCTCATGAAGACCTACCCGCAGGACCCTGCGGTGCAGGCTCTCTACGAGCGTGCCCGCGTGGCACTCATGAAGAGCAAGGGTAACTACAACCAGATTACCCCTGCCATGGTGGCCTACCTCAATAATGAGAAGGAGCTGCGTGAAAAATATGCTAAGCTCAGTGCCGAAAAATGGCAGCAGCTGCAGCAGGGGCGTGAGCTTATCACCAAGGTGTTCCCCTCTGCGGATCCTCTCAAATGCAACGATGAAACAAATCCCACGGACAAAACAATCGTGCTGCCCGATGTCAAGTACCCCGATAACCAGTTTGTCGGCGCTACCGGCGAGTACATTGTGGTAGGCAAACCTTCAACCGGCTTCTATTTCGTGAACATCGGTGGCCGCGAATGGTTGGGGCCGTATGAGGCCATCAAGCGTTTCCGCCGTGAGGTCGATGCCTCCATCGGCGAAACTCTTAATCTGACCGTACTGGGCAAAGTAACTGGTCCGGTTATGGAAATTCCAGGCAACCTCCGCATGAATTTGGCATGGGGCTGGGTTGTGGAGCCGGAAGCTCTCTACCTTGATGGGCACATTGTTGCTACCTATGATCCGACCCACGATAAGAGCGGCTCCTTCGTGGAAGAAGAAAAAGTTGCCGCTATTAAGGAAGGTTGGTACACGGAAAAGGATGTGCCGCAGGATGCCACCCCCGAGCGTGTGATGGAAATCTTCCTTGCAGCCATCAAGGAGAAGAACTATGACTTGTACGTCAAGTGCATCAACCCCGAGCGATACAAGACCGAAACGGCTGAATCTCTGCTGCGTTACCACTGGGATTTGCACCAGCAGCGTCTGCACGGGGAATATGTACACGCCACGTTCAGCAACACAAAAATCACTGTCGTTAAGGGGCATGATGATAAGAATGACCTCGAAAACTTCTTCCTGGATGACAATCAGCGTGACCATCTGATTAAGATGCAGGGTGAAAAGGTTGAGCATGCCACTGTGCAAAGTCAGGCTTTTGATGCCAACGGCAAACAGATTGGCAGCAAGAACGTGCATCGACTCATCCGCAAGGGCGGCGGCCGCTGGTATGTGGATGACTACGAAATCCGCTTCTGATACAATTCATTTATCTTATTTTACACATCATTATGAAATTCAAAAACGTTATATTGGCGCTCTCTTTCGGCAGTTTCTTGGCTCTGCCTACGGCTATGGCGCAGGGATTCGATTTCACTGAAGATGAAGGTTTCACCTTTACCGAAGAGGAAATCCAAGCGGAGAACCAGCGCGCGCTCCAGTCGCTCATATCCGATGGTGCAAGATACCTGTCGGAAAGTCGCCAAGCATACAGACACATTGTCTCCAGCATAAGCACCTTCTGTAAAGACTTAATCCAAAGAAATGATTGGATAAATGCCACGCTGATAACCAGCCCGGCCACACACCACAAAGCAGGGCTCAATTACATCATGGATCGCTATCCGTTTGCCCCTGACAGCGGGCAATTTCTGGAAGGTGTGTTATCCCGCTCGGTGCTGAAAAAAGCAAAACCAAACCTTACGTCTGCTCAATACAATGAAATAGAGCGCATCATTACTCGTTGTGAGGCTCTGGTAAAATGGTATAGCGGCACCTTGGCAAAAACCTGCGCCGCATTCGATGATGACTTTCTGAAAATATTGCAGCAGACTGCACGCTTCAGAGAGGACATTCAGCTCTCTAATTTACAGCCCATCGACAGAGATTTCGACCGTATGTACTACTACTTCACATACAACGGAGACACTCCTGTTTTGGATGAACTCATGAAATATGCTTCCCGCAAGGATTATTGTAAAAGTATAGCTAATGAGTGGATAAAATACTTTGGCACCTCCCCCGATGCCGCCAAAATAGATCTCTTCCTTAATTGGGCTGTCTTTGCGTCAGGCAACTACACCGGCCCCTATTTCGGTCTGAGAAAAGAAATCAACATGAATGGGTTGATGTCACCGGATATGTATCTGGTTGTACGCAACGGTAAAACGACATACGCCAACACAGAAAAGGCAAGATACATGCAATACTATGTATCCTTTTTTGATCCGTGGACGGACCAGTACATCGATTCAGTTAATGAGCTCGGGTCTTATTTGAGAAAGGACGTCGAAAAGGTATTTGATGAAGCAGAGGCTCTTGCTGAGGTTGGTGGTAAGGACTCAACTAAAGAAGATGAACTCTACCGAAACTTAGTCCAATCGGGTATTCCGAATATGTGCGTTCCGTTGGTAGATATGAGCGATATGCTGATTGATTTGCAAGAGGACTTGAAAGATAAGACGAAGTTCATCTCCAACACCCGACGTTTCCGTGAGGGTGGTAACAGAACACTCTTAGAAAAGGCAGACATCCAAGTTCGACGAGCTTATGACCGCTTCCAGACTATTCACAAAAACTGCCTGGAGTTTGTAAAAAAATAAGTGATAGGCCCCTAAACCAGCTCTAACATCGTGAGAAACAAAGGGGTGTACGCCTTGTACACCCCATTCCCTCCTAAACAACAATCCGCATTAAGATGAAACAAAAAATTACTCAAGCCCTGGTAGCTGCGGGTCTGGTCTGCTCGCTCAGCTCATGCGAAGTGATGCTGGCAGATCTGAATAATTACGATATCTTCGGACCGCCCACACCTACCACCGTGCAGACCGGCACAAACGCTGCGCAAACCAGCTTCACGAACGGTATCATGTGGCAGCCGGCCCATTACGATGCCAGCGGGCTTCCGATTTTCGGCTATGCCGATGGGCGCCCTGTGTATGGCTACACCAAGCAGGGCTCGCTCATCTACCAGTCGAACCTCCTTTACTCGGGCTGCTATGTGCCCAGCTGGGGTACAAGCGCCGCACAGCCGTATGGGGTGATTCGCACCAGCGCCTCCCCCCTGTGAGAGATTGCAAGGGGCTCCTGTACGGCAACGCAGGAGCCCCTTCCTCCCTCACCTGCAACATTCAACGCCGAATTATATGAAACAGTTTCTTTATATCGCCACACTTGCCGGCATGCTGGCAGCTTGCTCCCCGGTAACACCGATTCCCACGCCGGCTACCGCGCTTCCTACCACGATGGAGCCCAAGACCATTGGTTACGATGCCTATAACGCCACCGCCACTGCACACCTGAAAGAGATGCTGGGCAAGACTGGCAAGGTAACGGTCAGTCTGAACGGCAAGGAGCACGCCCTCACCGCAGCAGAGACCGCCGAGCTGCAGGCTCTGCTGAATGGCGTTGAATCAGCCACTCCGAGCTGCGCCCCGGCAGATTGCTTTTATCTGAACCTGTATGCAGCCGACGGCCAGTGGCTGATGTCTCAACCGGTTCAGAAAACGCCGGAGGGCATCGTGCTGCTGTACCTGAAGTTGCAGGGCAATAATGCCGGCGTCCCCCTGCAGAACTGGTGGCAGGGTATAGCCAATCGTTTGAGCCTCTGATAATACGTCAACATGGCAAAGGCAGCAGAAAAGGACGGGTGCGCCATGAAAGCCGGCAAAGGCTGCCTGGGATTTTTCCTGGGACCGTCCATCATGGTAATGGCTGTATACCTCTTGTTCAACAATGAGGGCGACTACCTCAACACAGCGCAAGCTCTGGATGAATTGCAGCCCCTTGTGCAACATGTGGAAAATACAGCAACACCCGATGCAGCCCTGGAGGGTAAACCCGTGCACCTGAGTGGTACGGCTACTACTGAAGATGTACTGACAGATGACACCTATGGGGTTCAGGCTCAGGGTATCATGCTTCGCCGCAATGTGCAGTATGTGCAATGGGTAGAGAAAAAAAGAAAGCGTACCGGCAGTGATACAAAGCCGAGCTTCATGACGGAGGCCGAATACAAGCGCAGCCGTGACGATGAGTGGATATATAGCTACAACCTCACTTGGGTAAATAACCCCATCAATTCCGCGACCTTTCACAACGAGCGCTACAGAAACGCAAACTACACCCATTACAAAGCGGATACGATCGAGCTGTGGGCCAAGAATGTGCAACTGGGCCACTACAAACTGACCGATAACCAAATCCGCCGCATCGCTGCCGATGGTAAGAGAGTGCCCCCGCAACAGGTACCCGAAGCCCTGCATAAACACGCCATGCTCCATGGTGAGTACCTGTTCATCGGCCGGGCTCCGGAGGGTAGCTCCTATTATCCGCTCGATCCGCAGGCTCCGAGTGTAGGCGATGTACGCATCTCATGGCGACAAACGAGCCCGCAACGCCCTGTCAGCCTGGTCGCCGTTCAGAAAGGTAATAGTTTTGAGCCCTACACCGCGACCAACGGTGCCGTCGTTGACTTGTTCTATACCGATACGCTGGGACTCCCCCAGTGCTTTGAGGAAGCCCGAACCACCAACACCATGAACTTATGGATGGTGCGCATGGGTGGCTGGCTGATGTTCTGGGGCGCATTTGCCTGTATGCTACGACCGCTGGCCGGCATGGTGCCCGTGTGCCGCAAACTGGCAGAAGCCGGGGCCGAGGTGATATCCCTGTTATTGGGTACCATCTGTAGTTTGTTGACCATCTCTGTCTCTTGGTTATTCTGTCGCCCTGTTTTTGCAGTGCTGATGTTGCTTGCAATTATCGCCCTCATCTGGTTGCTCATGAAGAAACAAAGAAAACCGGCAAAAGCTGTCACCCGAAGTAAATCACTCCACGTTCGCGGCTGATACCATGAAATCATTTCCCCTATCACTCATCTTCTGCATTGCACCATGTGTGCAAGCAGTGGGTGTCGATTTGTACCAAGCTCAGCAGTACAGCACAGTTGTGACCCAGCAAAAGCCCCCCTTCGGGGGACATGTACTCAGTCGCATGGGGCGCATGCTGACTTGGGCAAACTACGCCAAACTCTCAGTAAAAGAGTTTGTTGACACGGTTCTATACGAGCTCCACGAAGCTCGGACTTATCGAAAAAAACAGAAATCCAACCATCTTGATAATCAATGAACATCAAACCCGTTAAAAAGTACTCAGGCATTCTGCCGGCTGCAGCTGCACTGCTGGGCAGCCTTGTGAGCGGTTGCGACAGACAGGCTGTTGTGGGCAGCGTGCCGAACCCGAATCCGAAAGATTTGCCGAGCCGAGTTCCCGGAGAGCCGACTGAGGTGGCCCCCACCGAGCCGGAAAAACCGGCAGAAACGACCACCGAAATCGAGCCGGAAGAAATGCCGCAGCTTCTCGGTGGCGATGTGCCGGTGGAAAATCTGAACATGGATTGATTGAGTCCTGATACTATTGATGCGCAGGCCTTTACAGCTGACCTTGTGCCTAACGCACGATTGCACGCTGCGTTGCCGCTATTGCTACGCAGGGCGTAAGTACGCGCATGCCATGAGCCGCGAAACGGCGGAGCGTGGCATGGACATCGGGCTGGCAGAGGCCGTGCGCACCGAGCGCGGCCTGGACTTGTCATTTTTCGGGGGTGAGCCCTTGTTGGAGTGGGATTTGCTGCAGCATTGCTGCAACTACCTCAAACAACAGGCAGCCGATCAAGGAGTGCGCGTGCGCCTAGGCGCATGGAAATGGCAAACCGTATCCTCGACAATATTGCCTCCAAAGCAGCCAAGATTGTTCCGGAGTATCATCCCTCCCGCCAGAGCGATTAACAACCAACAACAGAACAGATATGAAACACAGACTGACAAGCATCATGATAGGTGCAGGACTGGCGCTTTCGCTCAGCTCCTGCGAGATTCTCCTCGAGGATTTCAATAACTACGGATTCTTTGAACCGGGCCAGCCTACCACTGTGCAGACCGGCACAAACGCTGCGCAGACCAGCTTCACGAAAGGTATCATGTGGCAGCCGGCCCATTACGATACCAGCGGGCTTCCGATTTTCGGCTATGCCGATGGCCGCCCTGTGTATGGCTACACCAAGCAGGGCTCGCTCATCTACCAGTCGAACCTCCTTTACTCGGGCTGCTATGTGCCCAGCTGGGGTACAAGCGCCGCACAGCCGTATGGGGTGATTCGCACCAGTGCCTCACCCCTGTAAAAATCAGCCACTTAACGGATACCTGCTCAGATAATCGTCATGACTCGAACCAGAATAAGTATCTGCTTATTGTCCGGGCTGCTGCTGACCGGTTGCAGCACAGTGACGGTGCCGGACTTGGCACCGGAAAGTGTGGCGGGCAGAATCATCCGCCTGGATGACCGGTTCACGCAGATTTGCGAACGCCCGGTTGAAGGGGGGCAGTGGTCTGCATGGACTGATTTTAAATACGGCTGTGTATTTGATTTTCCTTTCGATGCAAACAACCAGTATCGCACGGCTCTGAATCCATCGGAAACAACTTGCCAGACATACAAAAAGACCGGCCCGGCCAGTGCGGAGATTTACTACGAATCGGCCGAGAGTACGCACACATGTTACCTGAAATTCGAGACCCCGACTTCCGGTACTGCCACTAAGGAAGGCTACGGAGAAGGAAATGATTATAAGCAGCGCGGCATGCTCTTCTCCATCAAATAATCCACCAACCCTCATGATACAACGATGAAAATTCGTCCAGTAAAAGCCCAATCACCCCCCATTACCCCGGCGGTGATGGCCATGATAGGCACCTTGCTTACCGGGTGCGACCGTCAGAGCCTTCCCGGTGATGTTCCGCGTCAGGTGGTGCCCGGAGAGCCGCCTGAGCAGCACCTTACCGGTCTGGAACCGGCTTCCACCGCCCCGTCACATGAACCGGAAGAAATTCCGCAGCTACTTGGTGGAGATGTGCCTTATACACCGGACATGGGTGATGCTTCTTCCCCCGACGAAAAATAAATGAACGGGACTCTGGCGCTCACGCTTTGCCTGACGCATGACTGTACCCTGCGCTGCCGCTACTGCTACGCAGGGAGCAAGTACGCGCATGCCATGACGCAAGAAACCGCAGAGCTGGGCATGGAAACAGGGTTGGCTGAAGCGATACGGACAAAACGCGGATTGGATATCTCCTTTTTCGGTGGGGAACCATTGCTGGAATGGGAGCTGCTGCAGCATTGCTGTGATTATACAGCACGCCGGGCAGCTGAGCTGAAAGTGCAAGTTCGTTATGGCATCACCACCAACGGCACCTTGCTCACCCCTGAACGTTTACCGCATGGTAGCAACTCTGCAGGGGGATATAACTGGTTCTCATTTTGCGTAACTAATTTATCTTATTGAGCCAAAATCCAGTTATTACTCAGCCGCCCTGATATGGGCTGATTTTGCGCTTTTGATCAGCAGCAGAGTGACAACGAGCACGATGGGGAAGGAGGAGGCGATGAGGAGGCCGGTTTTGAGGTTGCCACCGGCGAGTTCTGAAATGCAACCGACCATGGTAGGGCTCAGTGTGGCACCTAAGTCACCGGCCAGGGCCAGGAAAGCAAACAGCGCTGTGCCGCCGAGGGGGCATTTCTGCGCAGAGATGCTGATGGAGCCCGGCCACATGATGCCCACGGCAAGGCCGCAGAGTGCACAGCCTGCCAGGCCGATGACCGGCAGCGGCGCCAAAGACGCCACAAAATAGCAGACGGCGCACAGGATGCCGGAAAGCAACATGGTTCTCTCCAAATCGAGCCGGGCGCTCATTTTGCCGTACAGCAGGCGGGAAATCCCCATGAAAGCGGCAAACAGACAGGGCCCGGCCAGGTCGCCTATGGCTTTGGAGACGCCTAGAGCGGATTCGGTGAAGGCTGATGACCATTGGGCCATGGTGGCCTCGGAGGCTCCGGCGCAGACCATGAGCAGGATAAGAAGCCAGAAAAGCGGCAGTCGCAGCAGTTTCCGGGTAGTGTTTCCCTCGTGGCTCTCGGGTAGCCGCTCGATGGGGCACGTCAGGAAGTTGTACGTGTTGACCAAGGGGATAATGGCCCAGATAAGGGTGAGGATTTTCCAATTTTCTACGCCGAAGAGGGCAAAGAAGAGGGTCGACCCGAGGATGACGGCCACGGCGCCCCAGCAGTAGAAGGAATGCAGCAAGCTCATCATGCCGTCTTTATTCTTGAAGGGACAGGCCTCCACTACGGGGCTCACCAGAACCTCGATGAGGCCGCTGCCGATGGCATAGAGCACCACTGAAATGATGATGCCCAGGAAAGGCGAGGGAAGCAGGTCCGGAAGCACTACCATCAACGCCAGTCCGAGGGCCGAAACAACCTGAGAAACGGCAACACAAGTGCGGTAGCCGATTTTATCGGCATACCTGGTGGCCGCCAGGTCAACAAAGAGCTGAGTCAGGTAAAAAGTAAAGGGAATGAGCGCAATCTGCTCGAGTGAGACCTGGTAAATACCCTTGAATGTCAGGAACAGGAGCGGGGCGAAATTCGCGGTGATAGCCTGGGTCACAAATCCGAGGTAGCAAGCAACCAGCGTTTTGTTGTAATTCTTTTCCTGCTGAATCATGGCGCCCCATATGATAGGCCAAAAACCAAAAAAAGCAAGGGCTATTTCCGCTGCCCCGCCCTGCCCCTACTCAGCAAAGGCGATGAAAAAAAATCCCCTGGCAGGATGAACCAGCCAGGGGAATTTTCGAGCGGATGGGGTGGGATTCGAACCCACGGAAGGGATTAACCTTCGGCGGTTTTCAAGACCGCTGCATTCAACCGCTCTGCCACCCATCCGGGTTTTTGCAGGCTCTGCGGCGTGCTGGCGTGAATACTAGCGTAAGCAGCCGGTGTGTGCAAGTATTTTCTGCTACATGCGCCCCTTTCTGCAAAAAAAATCACAAAAATTGCATTTTTTAGAAGATAAGTCTTGACGCCACGTGGTACTTTATGTATAATTCGCCCGCAGTCCAACTGCGAGCATCATTAGAAAGTCCCCATCGTCTAGGGGTTAGGACATATGATTCTCAGTCATAGAACCGCGGTTCGAATCCGCGTGGGGATGCTCCAAAAGCCCGAGGTGAACGCCTCGGGCTTTCTGCTTCAGGTAGAGAAACAAAAACGATGATACGCCCTGCTCGTCCAGAAGATGCGGCCGCGATGGCAGCCATCTACAACCATTACGTGCTGGAAACCTGCATCTCCTTTGAGGTGAAGGCGCTCCGTCCGGAGGAGATGCACGCCCGCCAGGCACAGGTGGCAGCAGCGTTTCCCTGGCTGGTCTGGGATGAGGATGGCGAGGTGCTGGGATACGCTTATGCTCACCCTTGGAAAGAGCGCGCCGCCTATGCCGGCACCTGGGAAGTCACCATTTACCTGCACCCGCAGCATTGTGGTCGTGGCATCGGCACCCGACTCATGAAGCGTCTTATTGCCGACTGCCGGGCGGCTGGCTGCCGAGAACTCATCGCCTGTATCACGGCCGAAAATGAAACCAGCTGCGACTTCCACCGCCGCCATGGTTTCCGCCAGGTATCGCATTTCGCCCAGGTTGGCTGCAAGTTCGGGCGCCTTCTGGATGTGGTCGATTACCAGCTCTCGCTTCGTTAAAGTCCCCTGCACCGAAAAGCTCCCAATTATTGCTCCGGCAATTAAAGAATATTGCATGGACTCAACGACAAATTGGAATTTGGCGATTAGTTTGCGAGCGACAGCGAGCGTCTATTTGAGCCCGCGGAGCGGGCGGCATATCCATAGCGAGGCGGTGGAGCCGCGCAGCGGCGGAACCCCTCGTAAACGAAAAGAACAATCAGAGCCCCGACGTCAGGAGTGGGCGGCA
>JAGBDZ010000097.1 GCA_017937215.1 Akkermansia sp.
ATACCATACCCGGGGTTCGGGGCTTCGCGTCTCGCTGCGCTCGCTTGCTACGCCCTCGCTGGCCGCTGCTGACGCAGCTGCACCCCGGTCTAAGGGCTGACGTCCCTCCGGGACTCTGAATTCCGCGGACGTACCGTCCGCTAACTGCCCGATAAATTCCATTTTATCTGTTCGTTTTGAGTTTTTAGAGGTTCACTATTCACTATTCCTTATTCACTTTCCCTTGACTCTTCGTGCGGGTAGGAGTAAATTTACTTGCAGAGTAGAAGTATGGAGAAGGACCAGAAACTCGTAGATTTGGAGCAGAAGCCCATGGGGCGGCTGCTGGCGGAGTATTCGCTGCCGGCCATCGTGGGCATGGCGGCCATGTCGTTCTACAACATCGTGGATTCCATCTACATCGGCCAGTGCTGCGGGGCCTATGCCATCACCGGCATGGGGCTGCTCTTCCCCATCATGAACCTGCTGGTGGCACTGGGCACCCTGGTGGGGCTGGGTGGCGCGGCCACCACCTCCATCACCCTGGGGCAGCAGGATTTTCCGCGCGCATTCCGGGTGCTGGGGCACTGCACCATCATGGGCTTTGCGCTGGGGGTGCTCTGCGGCTGGCTGCCGCTGCCGTGGATGGATGAGATTCTCTACCTCTTCGGGGCGGATGAGAACACCGTGGGGCCGGCGCGGGATTTCATGCTGGTGCTCATGCTCACCTGCCCGCTCACCTTCTCGTTCATGAACCTGAACCACGTGATGCGCGCCAGCGGCTACCCCTACAAGGCCATGAACAGCCTGCTCATCTCCATGGTGGTCAACATCGGCTGCGCGCACCTCTTCATCTGGGAGCTGGAGTGGGGCATGACCGGCGCCGCCCTGGCCACCACTGCGGGGCAGGGCGTGGGCATGGTGTGGGTGCTGGCGCATTTCCTGAACCGCCGCAGCGTTATCCACTTCCGCGGGCGCATGTGGAAACTCTGCGGGCCTATCATGCGGCGCATCTGCCTGCTGGGGCTGCCGCCCTGCCTCATGAACCTTTGCGGCTGCCTCGTGGTCATCATCTTCAACACCCAGTTCCTGCGCTATGAGGGCCCCATGGGCGTGGGCGCCTTCAGCATCGTGAACCGTGTGCTGCTCGGCATAGCCATGGTGGTGGTGGGCATAGCGCAGGGCCTGCAGCCCATAGCGGGGTATAACCTCGGCATCGGCTACTACAGCCGCGTGCGCCGCGTGTTCTACTACGCCGTAGGCTCCGCCTTCCTGCTCACCCTGCTCTGCTGGGTGGGCATCCAGCTCTACCCGGAGGCCGTGGTGCGCGCCTTCGTGAAGGAGCAGGACGCCAACTCCACCCAGCTCATCACCCTGGCCACGCGCGGCCTGCGCATCATGGGCCTGGCCTTCCCCCTCGTCGGCACCCAGATCATCATCGGCAACTTCTTCCAGAGCATCGGCCGGCCCATTATGAGCGTATTCCTGAACATCTCCCGCCAGTTCCTCGTGCTCGTGCCCTGCCTGCTGCTGCTGCCGCTCTGCTGCGGGAGCGAGGGCATCTGGCTCTCCCAGATGGTGGCAGATATCTTCTGCGCGCTGCTCTCCTACCTCGTCATCTACCTCTTCTTCACCCGCGTCTTCCACAAAACTGACTCCAGACTCCTCTGAAAAAAATCCCATGACCCGCATCCCCCTCCTCATCGCCACTCGCAACGCTCACAAAGCCCGCGAATTCGCCCGCATCCTCCCCCCGCAGTTCGAGCTCAAGACCCTCGCTGACCTCCCCGGCGCCCCCGACCCTGAGGAAACCGGCACCACCTTCGCCGCCAACGCCGCCATCAAGGCGGAAAGTATCTCCGCCGTCTTCCCCGGCCTCGTCGTCTCCGACGACAGCGGCATCTGCGTCGATGCCCTGGGCGGCATGCCCGGTGTCTACTCCGCCCGCTACGCCGGCACCCATGGCGACGACGAAGCCAACAACCGCAAAATGCTGGCCGAGCTGACCGCCCGGCCTGAAAGTGATAAGCCCTTCACCGCTCGCTATGTGTGCGCCATCTCCGTGGCAAAGGAGGGCAAGGAGCTTGCCTCTTTCATCGGCACCGTGGAAGGGCAGATTACCCTGAACCCCCGCGGCACCGGTGGGTTCGGTTACGACCCCCTCTTCATTCCCGAGGGCTATGACTGCACCATGGCTGAAATTTCAGCCGAGGAGAAAAATGCCATCTCCCACCGCGGCGAGGCCCTGCGCAAGTTCGAGTCCTGGTTGAGCCAGGCTGAGGCACACGTGGATTGACAATTTACAATTGACAAATTGAAAGTTAGCGGCTTTCCGTCTTCGTTCCTGCGGAACTACGCCGAGACAGGACGCCGACGAAATCACCAATGCATGCTTACTGCCGATGGCGAGGCGGGAGATACCCTGCTACGAATTTTCTCACTGAACACTTTGCCCTTATATCGTTCAGGGCTATTTTCCCTTAATCTTTGGGACACGTGTGAGGCTGAGGTCTGAGCAGGCGCGAATCGCGGGGTGGGGAGCGGGTTCAATTGCTCCACAACTGAATGAGCTCCTGGGGCAGGGTAGTGAGGAAACGGGAAGGCGGGGAGTACTGCGCATCGTAGCTGCGGCCGTTGTAGCGCGGGAAGGAGAGGTAGAGCTGGTCCTGTGCGCGGGTGACGGCTACGTAGAAGAGGCGGGTTTCTTCCTCGATTTCAGCGGTGGAGCCGCTTTCGATGACGCGGCGGTGGGGGAACTGCCCCTCACCCAGGAAGATGATGAAGACGATTTTCCACTCCAGCCCCTTGGCCTGGTGGATGGTGGAGAGGGTGACGGTATCGGCATCGGGTTCGATGGCGGTGTCGACCTCGCTGAGGAGGGCGATGCTGGCGAGGAATTCCTCCAGATTCTCTTCGCTGCCCAGGTTACGGGTGATTTGCGCGAGGTCTTCGGCTCGCTCGTCGAAGTTATCGTAGGCGTGAGTGAAGTAGGGGTTGAGGTAGGTGATGACGCTGCGCACCAGCTCTGCCGGCAGCGGGGTATGGCCGCCATCCGGGTGCAGGGAGTCCATGAGCGCCAGAAAGCCGCTCCAGTGCGGGCGCACGGCGGGGGCTACCTTGACCGCGGGCTCGGCAAAGACGCTGCTGTGCGGGGCGCTGAGGGCCACCTGGCCGGGGTTGGCGGCGGCCCAGGTCTCATAGGCGGCGAGCCACTGGGCCCAGATGCGGGTGGCGGTGGCCTCGCCGACGCGTGGGAAGGTGCCGACGATGCGTCGGAAGGCGATTTCGTCGCGCGGGTTGCAGAGGAGGCGCAGGAAGGCGATGACATCCTTCACATGGGCCTGCTCAAAGAAGCGGAGGCCGCTGGTGATGCGGAAGGGGATGTGGGCGCGGGTGAGTTCCATCTGCACGTCCATGCTGTGGAAGTGGGCGCGGTAGAGCACGGCGATATCGCTGCCGGGGATGCCGGCGCCCATGAGGTCATCAATGCGGCGGGCGACCCAGGCGGCTTCGGTGCGGTTATCGGGGGCGGGGATGACCACGGGTTTGAAGCTGCTGCCGCTGCGGGCGGCCTGCAGGTCCTTGGGGATCTGGTTCTCGTTCTGCGCGATGGCGGCGTTGGAGAGCTCGAGAATGGGGGGGAGGCTGCGGTAGTTGGTGGTGATGCGGTAGATGGCGGCCTGAGGGTAGGTTTCGCGGAAGCGGAGGATGTGCTCCACATCGGCCCCGCGCCAGGAGTAGATGCTCTGGGCGTCATCGCCCACGGCCATGAGGTTGCTGCCGGGACCGCCGGCCAGGAGCTGCACGATGCGGTCCTGCGGGGTGTTGGTGTCCTGGTACTCATCGACCAGCACGTGGCGGAAGCGGTCCTGCAGGTCGGCGCGGATATCAGCGTGCTCCTCCAGCAGGCGCAGGAGATTGGTGAGCAGGTCATCGAAATCCATGACGTTGAGGGAGCGCTTGCGCTCGGTGTATTCAGTGTAGATTTTTTCGATGATGTCCTCGTGCTGCTCGAGGGTGGGGTAATCGGTGCTGAGCACGCGGTGCCAGTCGGTGGCGGTGTTCACGGCCAGGCTGTGCAGGGAGAGCAGGAGCTCCGGCTTCGGGAAGCGGTCTGCCTTGGTCATTTTGCCGGCAAATTGCTTCACCAGGTTTTTCATGAGGGCGCGCTGGTCATCCGAATCGAAGATGGTGAAGCCGGGCTGGTAGCCCAGGCGGGTGGCGTGGCGCCGCAGCAGGCGGTTGGCAATGGAGTGGAAGGTGCCGCTCCAGAGCTGGCCGGCATCTGCCCCGGTCAGGGCGGTGACTCGCTCCAGCATTTCGCGGGCGGCTTTGTTGGTGAAGGTGAGCAGCAGAATGCGCCAGGGGGCCACGCCGTGCTCCAGCAGCCAGGCTACGCGGTAGGTGAGGGTGCGGGTCTTGCCGCTGCCGGCACCGGCAATGACGAGTGCCTGGGCGGCGGTGGTGGTGACGGCGGCGTATTGCTCCGGGTTCAGTTCTGCGGCGTAGTCGTGCACGATTGTGTGATGATAGTGAAGAAGTGCGATAAAAAAATCCGCCCCTTCGCGGGGAAGGAAGGGGCGGAGGGAAAGAGGGGACCGCGCGGCGGGAGATTAACTTTCGAAGTCGAGGTAGATTTCGGCGCGGCGGTTTTCACCGCGGATGTAGTCAATCTGTTCGGTGGTGTCCTCGGTGGTGTAGAAGCGGCGGGGCTGGGTTTTGCCCATGCCTTCGGTGGAAATCTGCTTCTCTTCCACTCCGAAGGAGACGAGGGCGGCTTTCACGGCCTCGGCGCGGCGGATGGAGAGCTCCAGGTTGTATTTTTCGGAGCCCACGTCATCGGTGTGGCCGCTGATCTGGAGCACGCCCTTGCTGGCCTTGAGCAGCTCAGCCACAATCTGCAGCTGGCGCATGGAGCGCGGGGTGAGCACGGATTCGTTGAAGCCGAAGAAGAGGGCCAGGGAGTCGCCGCCCTTGGGGTTCTTCACGATGGGGAAGTAGTGGCCGCCTTCCTCGGTGGCGATGCTTTCGTAGCTGCTCAGCAGGGCATCGAGCGCCACGGCTTTCACGCGCCAGTCGGTCTGGGGGGTGCGGGTGAGCTCAATGCCCACATTGGCCGGGCGGGTGGAGATGGGGGAGAGCACGTAGACGAGGTAGCCGGCGTTGTTCTCGGTGGTGAAGGTGTTGCGGATGGGGGCCTGCTCGCGCAGCTTGAACTCGCCTTCCTCAAAAATCATGCAGAGGCCGGCCACGGTGGCATCGGAAACCTCGGTGCCGGTCACCATGCTGCGGGCAACAATCATATCGCCGCGGCGCACGGCTTCCACAAAGCCCTCGGCCACGGTGATGGAGTCGGCGCCGGGGTCGAGCTTGGTCTTATCGGCCGAGGAGAACTTGGCTGCTTCGATGAAGGTCTTGCCGCCCTTTTGGGTCACCACGTCGATGAGGAGGTCCTGGCCGCCCTGTTCGGCTACCAGGCGGTAGCGGGTCACGCGGTCGCCGTTCGGGCGGCGGCTGTTGCCCACTTCCTCCACGGCTTTCACTTTGTTGCGGGTGCCCCAGGCGGCCAGCATATCGGCTGCTTCCTGAGTGATTTCGCCTTTCTCCAGCAGGTTTTTGAGGGCGGCGGCGGGGTCTTTGGCCGTGAGCACGGCTGCCGCGGTGAGGGCGGATTTGTGC
>JAGBDZ010000098.1 GCA_017937215.1 Akkermansia sp.
CGCGGAACCCCGGGTTAGCTCAAAAATTTATCTGAGCCCCGAACGTAGTGAGTGGGCGGCAGCCAGTCACGGCGTAGGGCGTAAGCCCGGAGACGGAAAATCGTTGCTTCACAATAAGCCGCGGCCTCCCTTCCACCCCTCCACGTTGGTCGGGGTTCCGGTTATTTTTTATTCCAAACCCAGAGTTCCGCCGCTAACGCGGCTCCACTCTGGGCTATGGTTATACCGCCCTCCGGGCTCGGAATTCCGTTCGTCTGCGGCTCACCAACTGCCCGATAAATTCCCATTTATCCTGCTTCCGCAAACATTCATTTTCTTAACACAGCGCGCAGAGAAGGCGGCTGGGCCAGGGCCCAGCCGCCTTTGTTTTGTTGCATTCAGAGGAGTCCGGCGGCGGCGCAGGCGCCGATGATGGCACCGGCGATGAGCTTGGCCCAGGACTCCTTGATACCCCAGCCGGTCAGGAGGCCGGCCAGCCATTTGTGTTGTTCTGTTGGTGTATTCATAGGGGAAGTTTACATGCGGGCGCGGCGGGGCGAGAGCCGCAACTGCACCGGGTAGACCATGCCGTGTGAGAGCGCCTCGGCAAACATGCGGGCGGCATCTGCCGAGTGGGAACTCGCATCGTGCACCGGGGTTTCGCGGTAGGTGCCCCCTGCCCCGGCGGGCGCGGTGCGGTACATCTCCAGGCAGCGCAGGCCGGAAGGCTCCTTTTCGCCGCGGGGATTCACCCGCTGCTGCAGGGTGTCGCGGTGAAACCAGCTATGCGCCAGAATGCCACGCAGCGAATTGATGCCGCGCCAGATATCCGGTGTGCGAGGCACCACTCGCACCGCACTGATACCCTGCCCGGCCAGGCTCTCCACATAGGAATGGCCGTGCGGGTCGCGGTGGGCGGCATCGTGCGGCAGGAAGTGGGCAGCAATGGGGCCATAGCACATTTCCCACTCACGGATTTTGCCGGCGAAGTGCTCCAGCGGCAGCTGATTGGCCGCATAGTGGTTGAGCCAGTAGACATGGCCGCCGTAATTCTGCACCAGCCAGATGGCGGTGTGGTCGCTCAGGCCCAGGTCCCAGGCCGTATAAAGCGGTTCCTGCGAGTTGTATTCAAAAGCCGCACCGATGCGGCCCTGCTCGCGCAAGCGGGCAATCTGCGCGCCGTAAATAGCACCATCATTACCGGTGGCGAAGGCCTCATCCGGGGTGGAGGGGTATTCCTGCCGCATGGCGGCACCCATGGTGCGCTCCATGCGGGTATACCAGAGCTTCTGCGCGTGGCTGAGCTGCACCCCGCATTCGGTTTCCAGTTTTTCAAAATAAGCGGCCTGTGCATCGGTCCATCCGGCGCGACCGGGCAAGGCGTAGTCCGGATTATCGAACCAGCTCATGAAGAAGAAACGGAAGTCCAGCGGAGAAAGTTCCTCTTTGGCGGAATTTTCCATGGACTGCGAGGTAAGTTCATAGTTCACGCCATAGCGACCGCCCTCGTGGGTGCTTTCCAGGATGATGGTACCCTCTGCCGGCACGGTATTGATGGCGCCTGAGCGGATTTCGCGGGCCCGCCAGGGCGCATGCACCGAGACGTGCGCCAGCTCACTCACATGCAGCAGCTGCAGCGTGCCGCCGCGCAGGGTGGTGCCCAGGCGCACATCGCTTCCATTCGTGAAGGCGAGGCGCCCACGGGCATCTGCCGCAGGGTGCAGTTCACCCTTTTTCACACACCCGGTTTTCTGCTTGATGAGATAGCCCAGGCAGGCCAGCGACTGGTCCGCTTCATCCGCATGCGGTGGCAGGTAATCGAGGTGCTCCCAGGCAAAGCGGATTTTCTCCAGCTTCTGCTCGGCATCCGGCAGGGTCTTATCGATGATACCCGCATGGAAATTCGGCATGAACAGGCAGCGGTCGAGCATGAGCATGGCCACGTAGGTGGAAATACCCAGCTGACGAGCCTTGAGCACCACATTGCGGTGCCACAGGTTGCGATGCAGCCGCAGCTGCGCCGCATTCGGCGCAAAGCGCTGCATGCTACCTCGCTTGTTCTCAATCCAATACAAATTATTGAGACGCCAGAGCGGGTCTGCCAGGCGCTCCCGGTAGGGTGGGTCAATAGTATTCAGCATCTTCGGGGCTCAGGTCAAGTTCACGGTCTTCTTCCGGGCGGGGTTTCTCAATTTCCATGAGAGTATCCGGGTAGGGCGAAACGACGCGATTAAGCACAGTAAGCAGCAGTTCCTTGTCTTCGTGGTTCGTGCGCAACTTGCGGCAGAACTCCACCAACGACTCCACGTGCTGTTCGTGCTCCGTTCCATACTCAGCCAGCAGCATGAGCCGCCCCAGTTCCGCGGCAAGTGCCTCACCGCGGGTCAAGGTAGACGGATTTCTCTTCTCCAGATAATATGCCAGGCGGCTGTCCTGGAACATCTGCATGAAAAGCTCCAGATTATTGATTTTCCGTTCGTCGCCTTTCTCCCATGATTCGGGGAGTCTGGTACGGTTCTCCAGCAACTCATTCAGGTAGTACAGCATATGCCTGCGGCGCCAGCGGTTGTTTGAGTCAAAGTCATACATGCGGTTCAAATCGCTGTTGAACACATTGAGCGGCATGAAGGTCTGCACAATTTCATCTGAATAGCGTGCCATGTTTCCCGGGAAAAGAGGTATACCATCGGCCGTATGCACCACATAAGGCTTGCGTTGATACGGATTTGCCGCATTCGGTTCTCCGGGCATCAGGCGCACCTGGTGCTCAGGCATGCGGGAGGTCTGGTATATGGTCACATGATTCAGCACAGAGGGGTCTATCTCACCGGGTCTGATACCACCCAGGGGCACACCACAAACATTCAGCTTGCCATGCGCGCCATAGGTATCCCCCATCTCGGCCACTCTCTGATAGAAGCCCATGAACGATGCCAACCCGGACTCCGATTCCCAGCGGGAATCCACCCCCCTGGGGCGTTTGCCATCCGGCCCGCCATAACGCTCCTGCCGCCACCAGATTCCCTTCTCATCCGTGTGGGGAGCCGCTGTCACCATGCGGCGCAGCCCGGTAAGCAACTGCAGCGCCGGCAGCACCCGCTCATCCGCTCGCCAGGCCTCGGGCAACTCGGCATCGCGCACGGTGAAACCATCCCGCACATGGAGGGGGCGCATGGTGCGGGAATTCCCGGCCACGCTGAATACAGGGTCTGTCTCACCTGTATCCTGAAAGGAGTCCAACTCCATATGCTTTATCCGGCCGCCACTCCGGGTGTCAGACGAATAGGCACGCAGCCCCGGATACTGCTGCAGGACCTCGCTGAGTTCCTGCAACGCGGCTTCCGGCTCGAGGCCCCGGCACCACCCGCGTATTTCCTCCTGCAGCTCCAGCCGCTCCTCCGGTGTAAGAAGCTTCCAGCCACGAGCCGGGTCATCCAGCAGATTCCAGAAGCTCTGCCCGGCAGAGCGGAAGGTACTGGGGCCCCCCATCGAAAAGCACCACCCCTGCTCATACCTCCGGGATTCGTTTGCCTCGTAGGAATCGCGCAGCATGGAAGCCAGTTTCAGCGGTTGACCGGCGGATTGCCTCTCTCTCAACTTCTCAATCCGGGGTATCATATCCTTAATCTGTTCGGATGCCCGGCGATGCGTGAGCATAAACAGCCCACGCAGCCGTTGATGCTCATCTGCAGGCTGAGGGCTGGAAAAGGCACTCGTGTATATCCACTCGCGAACAGACGACGGCAAATGAGACCCCGGCATATCCGCCAACATGTAAATCACATTCAGATTCGCCATGTGGCGCGCTAATTCAGACACAACGGTTTCCTTATCGCCGGGTTTGATGCCGTCCGGATAGAGTTTCCGCAGCCGCCGACGCTCCGGCAAGGGCAGACGGCCCCAGACAATCTTCGATTCGCGGCCTTTGACCATGATTTCCTCCAATGCTTCCGGAGAAATAGCCCCGGCCTGCAGCAGAGTCTGCCCTGCGTCCTCCGGGGTCACCCAGCCGGAGGAAAGCTGGCGGTGCCAGTATACCAGGAATCGCATACGTGCCAGGGAAAGAGGTGTTTCCACCTTTTTCAGCATGGTCAGATAACGATTACTGCCATCCTCAATCAGCTTCGTATCAGCACTCAGCATGCCGCCACGGAGCTTTTTCCATTTTTTGTAACCCGCTGCAAACTCCAGGCCCATAGGGTACATGGTAGAGTTCTCCAGCCATCTGGAAACCAAATCGCGGGTGGCAATGCTGCCCAGATGATCATAGCCGGTAAACTTCTTTCCCGGTTGGGGATACAGAAAGTGCATATGAAATGAGGTTTTGCCATTGGAGGCATAATGATAGCCTTTCTCCATCATCTCCCTCAGCGCATTTCTGCCCATGGGCAGGAACCGGGTGCGCACCTGCCCCGTCAGAGCGTTGAGAGCCAAGCCATAGGAAGAGAACCACGGTGTGTATTGGCCATTGGGCTGCCGGATGTGCCACAGCTTCTTTCCGGCTTCATCGCAGCTGCTTTCCAATCTGTAGCCACTGAGCTTCATGTACCTCGCGCAGGACTCGGCGTCTGCTTCCAGGCGACGGCGATTGTCCAGGTCGTTGCGCTGCGATGCATCCAGGTCCGGCGGGTTCCAGGTATCTGCATTGTAATGGCCCTCGAAGTTGCGTTTCAGGAGGTA
Source organism: Akkermansia sp. (assembly GCA_017937215.1). Taxonomy (GTDB): domain Bacteria; phylum Verrucomicrobiota; class Verrucomicrobiia; order Verrucomicrobiales; family Akkermansiaceae; genus Akkermansia. Next base: position 4,660 of record JAGBDZ010000098.1, read on the forward strand.
GCTGAAAGCGGCTTCCGGACTGTACCCCATGGTCAGCAGCGTCTGGAAATCCGCGGAGTGAGGAAGCACCTCCACCAGCGTCTCAGCGCATGAACGCAGCCCCATCATCAGCATGCAGGCCTCGCGCAACTGGGGTTGCCCGGTCCACTTGCGCTTATCCCCGCGCTTCATCGACCTGAGAAAAGCTTCTGCAAACTCACTCCGTGGCGTCTGCCGTATCCAAAGCGGGGCATTCGAGTTTGTATCGTGCTTTGACATATAACGCTTTTCCAGCATGGTGCTGAACTTATCAAACGGAGCAGATGCGGAGCCATTGCAGAACGATTCCTCCATGGCAAGGCACAAGCTGCTGACCAGGTTGCGGCGGTGCTTTTCCGTCTGCATTCGCGCGTTCCCTTCCGTTTTATAGGCACGGCGCAGGGCATCCGGGGTCTCGGTATTCAGCAGGTACTGGTAGGTCAGGCGAATAATCTCGCTCACCTGGTCACCCACCACCAGGCCTACAGCTTCATTACGGAACGGTGTGTAATAACCATCCAGCCTGTACTTACGGGGTAAGGCCACAGTGGAATCCTTGAGCTGCGAGCGGAAGCGCTGCTCCCGCAATTGAATTTCCTCCGGCTTCTGCATGCGCTCTGCACGAGCGCGTTGGAACCATTCATCGTGCAAAAGAACGAACGGCACATTCAACTTGAGGTTCAATGGCGCACGCTTCGCCGTGCGCTCTGCCAACTGAGCCATCAGCTCGGTATCGGCAGTATCCCGCTTCACCGGCTCCGGTTGCCTGATGAGAGCTACCTCAGCCGGTCGCTTCAGAAAGTTCCGCACTTCCTCACGGTTCTTGAAGCCTTGGTGGTCATCCGTATTCAGCAGGCAGAGGGCGCGTACGCACGCCTCCAGCGAGCCGGTGCCACCCCAGCGGCGACTTCCGCAGAGCACCCGGCGCAATTCCTCTGTGCGGAAATGAGTATCCGGCTGCTCCAGAATCCGCTGGCGGGCCGCATCATCCACGCCCCAATGCTGCAAGGCGGCCTCATTATCCAGAATTGCATCGGGATTACGGAAATGATGCAAGGCCGCTCTGCCGGCCGCAATTAACACATAGGGCAGATTCATAGCCGCTTCGCGTATATTGGTCTCGACATCCAGAATATTGTCACCAAATTGCTCCCAGTCAATATGGGAAGCCACGCGATCAACCTTAGCTGCCAGTTCCTGCATACCCAGCTCAGCGGCATGGGCAGCCTTGCCCGCCAGCAACAGCTTGGCATTCTCCGCTGTAAGGGTGCCCAATGTCTTGAGCGCCGCCAGCGAATATCCCCTGGCACCGGCATGACCGGCCTTCACAAACTCATTGATGCTGCGGTTGAGCATCTGCGCGCCGATGCGGCTCATGCCCATATAGATGCCGGCCTGAATGGCGCCGCCCACGATGCCCGCGGCTGTCTGCATCTCCTGCCGGCCCTGGGGAGCACGCTTGCGGGCCTCGGCCACGGCTGCGCCGGTACCGGCCAGCGCGAGCGCCCCGAAACCGGCGCCGCCCATGAAAGCCAGCGCCGTGCCCGGTACCGCACCTGCGGCGTCCACTGCCAGCTCCTCCAGGAAACTGCTTTCCTCCCCCAGATTGATGGGGAACACCTCGCCCTGCGCCACACGCCGCAACTCATCCAACGTCTGCAAGCGCTTATCAGCGGCGGCGGCACCGTTCCGCAGGGTATCGCTATTGAGGCTCTCGCCAGCGGCTTTGGTCAGCGCCGAGCCAATGTGCCCGGCCCCCTGAATCAGCGCGTGGCGGATATCCGCCGTGCCGCGCCGCACGCTGTGCAGCATGGCCTGCCCCAGGTGTTCCGGGGTGCTCTCCAACTCGCGGGTGGACTCCAGCGAGCGGGCAAGAGCATATACCTTGGCTCGCTCTGCCGGGGGCATTTCTGCCAGCGCGTCCACCGCCTTGAGCAGCCCAGGAGCACCTTGCAGCACCGCCGGCAAAGCAAAATACCTGGTATCAAGCGCATGAAGCGCTGCCCAGCCTTCTGAAAGCGACTCAGCCAGGGGGAGGTACGCCTCGCGGTCTGCCGCGGCACATTCGCGGGCAACGGAGCTCACCTGGCGGTTCTGCTCATCCGCCGGCAAATCCACCGTTTCCTGCCCCTGGAGCGACATGGCGTAGTTCCGTTCGTAGAGGCGGCGCACCTGTTCCCGAATCGGCGTTTCCTGATTCCGGAGCGACAAGCCGGCATACACCTCATTCTCATCATCCTGTACGCCCAGTTCCCCCGCCAGACCCTTGCGCAGTTCCGGCCAGGAGCCCTGCACCTGCTCGCGGCTCATGTTCCGGTGGTCCACCACCCAGGAACGATTGATGCTGGAAGCGAGAAGATAATCGCGCTCCCCTGCGGGGAGGCTTTCATCTGCCGCGCCGGCACGCTGGCGCACCTCTGCCGGCACTGCGGCCAGGTCCCCCGTGAGCAAGTTGTTCCAGTAGCGTGTCTTTTCCCATTCCCGGCCGTCATTTTTCTCCGGCAGCGGTGGCAGCGATTCCAGCGGAATCGGTTTATTCTGTTCCAATGTAGTTGTTTCCTCGTTCATAGATTGAATTATTCTTACTCAAAGCAGACCCAGTTATTTTCCTCGCGGCGGAGCTGCGCGAGCCAATCTGCGGTTTCTTTCTCCGGCCGGGTTGCGAGGCGCTGCAACGCTTCCTCCTGCAACCGGCCCAGACTCTGCATGGCGGCGGCATCGCCGGGGCAACCGAAACGCCCGTTTCGGTACAAATTCCACAGGGTACGGCTGGTGCTGCTGAGCTTTCCGGGCGGCAAGTCGGCCGTGGCACGCAATCGCTGCATGAGCAGGCGCCGCTGTTCTGCCGGAATGGGGGCCGTGGCAATCCGGAGCACCAGTTGCTCCTCTGTTCCCGGCTCCCGCTCATCAATGCGGCGCAGCCAATCGCAGCTTTCTGCCAAACCCAGGGCGCTGCGTGGCTGCTGCGCGAGCTCAAGCATTTCGCCGGGAATCACCCCGGCAGCAGCAGCCTGTTCCAGCAGCCGGGCATCCGGTTCATCCCCCTGTTCCACCGCCAGACTCAACTGCCCGGCCAACCGGCTGAATAAACCCTCACGGGTTTTCTGCATTTCTGATTCCAGCAGAGACTTCTCCTTTTCTCCCTCCGGTTTCCTGCTTTCGGCAGATTGCCAATCAGCCAGAGCCGAGTAGGGATTCTGCTGCAACTGCTGCTGCCAGCTGCACTGCAGACTGCGACTGCGTGTGCTGCTGAGGGTCTGCTGCATTTCCGCCTCCGGGACAAAGACGCCACGCCCCTGCTCCACCCATTGGCAGGCCGCTTTCTCATCGCCACGCTGCACGGCAGAGTCCACCCGTTCCTGCCATTGCCGGCGCGCCTGATGAATGCGCTCCAGCTCCAGATTCCGGCGCCCTTCCAGTGAATAGCGCCGGCCATATACCTCACTTAATTCCAGGGCCTGCTGCCGTTCCTCGCCCGTGAACTGGTTGAGCATTTCCTGTACACGCGGCGCATAGGCCTGTTGCCAGCTGTAGTTCCAGTCACGAACAGGCAGGTGTGCCAGTTCATCGGCCGTCTCGCGCCCGATTTCATCGAGCATGGCGGCCACATCGGCAGTCTTGCCGGCGCGAGCCACCTTGTCAATCACTGGAACCAGCGCTGCCATCCCCTCCCCGGCTTCGGCCACGCCCTGCCCCAGCACCTTGCCGGTGCGGCCCCAGTCGTTCAAAGAATTAACCGGCAGGTGCACCCCCTGCCGCGGGTAAGCCTGCATGCCCCACTCTTTCATTCGTATTGCCATGCTGCAGAGCATGGCACGATTCCCCCTGCATCGTCAATTTAATCGGCACAGGGGCAACCGCTTACCATCCCGGAGATGAAGCTCTTATGTCTGCAGGTTCATGTCGTCATCAAACACAAGGCGTATGGGCTGGCAGGTCGGTATTTCCAACTGCTCCACTCCCGCGGGCGACAAGTGCCGCAAATGCATGACCAGGGCCCGCAGACTATTACCATGTGCCACCACCAGCAGGGCCCCAGTGGCATACAGACGAGGGCGCAGCTCCTCCTCCCAGCACGCGCGCACACGGCGGTACGTATCCAGCAGTGACTCGGTCTGAACCAGGGGGACGCCCGGCAGGAACGCGTAGCGTTTTTCCTGCTCCAGCAAGCGTTCATCTCCAGCCAGCAACGGCGGGGGAGCGCAATCATACGCCCTTCTCCAGAGCTGCACCTGCTCATCCCCCGCTTCCTGAGCCACCTCACTCTTGCTGCGGCCCTGCAGGGTGCCGTAGTGCTTCTCGTTCAGCCGCCAGTCCTTGTGCAGAGGCACCCAGGCACAATCCAGCCCGGCCAGCACAATATTGAGGGTATGAATAGCCCGCATCAGCAGCGAGCTGCATGCCGCACGACAGCAGAATCCACTCTCCCTCAGGCGGCGACCGGCCAGCTCTGCCTCCCGACGCCCCCGCACAGAGAGCGGCACATCTGCCCAGCCGGTAAAGCGATTTTCTGCATTCCACTGTGACTCCCCATGGCGCAGTAAGATGAGCTCTTTCATGCAAAAAAGATGCTTTTCCCCACTGAATGATTGCAAAACAAGCAGAACCTGCTAGAATCCAGAACGTAATGACACGTGTACGCCTTATCCTGATTCTGATTCTGCTTTCCGTTCTTGCCTCCGTTGCCCTGCTGCTGCCAGGCTGGTTCAAAGACCCGCGCGAACTGGTCCAGGGCGAGTGGCAAGAGTTCAACAAGCTGGGTTACGTGGAAGTGACCGACTGCACCGCCCGCTGGAGAGGCGGCAACTACAGAGGAACTTTCCACTACCAATGGCTGCAGGACGACAGCGAACCCTATTCCATCGAAATCTCACGCAACGAGGAAAAATACCTCGTCAGCCTCACCTTCGAATCGGATGACCTCGCCGTGGTCGATTTCCACATCATCGACAAGCTGCCGCCCGAAGCACGCGAGTTCATCCGCCAGAAAAACAAGGCCCGCAACCGCCCGGAAGATGAGCTTAAGTTGCGTTTCAAGCGCGTTCAGTCCAAAAAGTAAACTTAATTCCACCCGGACGGCAGATTATTCTTGAAAAACACGGCGCTTTGCGCTAATAGTAGCACTGGGCGATTTTTATTTCCCTCCCCCCCCTGATTTCTCACATACAAAACACATACTACAAATATGGACACTACATTCAAAATCCATGGACTCTGCGCAGCGACGCACACCCCGATGAATGCCGATGGCTCCTGCAACCCCAATGCAGTGGATGCCCAGGCCAAGTTCCTGGCCAGCCAGGGCATCAAGTCTGTTTTCATTACCGGTTCCACCGGTGAATCCGCCCACATGCAGCTCACCGAGCGCAAGGAAAACATGGCAGCCTGGGGCGAGGCCGGCAAGAAATACGGCATCGATGTCATCGTGCACACCGGTGGCAACTGCGTGTACGACGGCCGCGAGCTGGCCGCCTACGCTGCTGAATGCGGCGCCACCGGTACCGCCAGCAACTCCCCCTGCTACTTCAAGCCCGGCAGCATCGACCTGCTGGTAGACAGCCTGGCCGTAGCCGCTTCCGGCGCACCCGAACTGCCCTTCTATTTCTACGATATCCCCGTGCTCACCCACGTGGGCTTCAACCCCTGCAAGATGATTGAGGCCTGCGCCAAGAAGATTCCGAACTTCGTGGGTGTGAAGTTCACCAACCCCGACCTGGCTCTGTACATGGACGCCCTGAACTATGACGGCGGCAAGTACGACATTCCCTGGGGTGTGGACGAATGGTTCCTGGGCGCCTATGCCACCGGCGCCAAGGGCGGCGTGGGTTCCTCCTTCAACTATGCTCCCAAGCTGTATGATGACATCATGAAGGCTGTGGACGCCGGCGACCTGGCTGAAGCCCGCCGCCTGCAGCAGCTCTCCGTCACCATGATCAACATCATCGCCGGCAAGGGCTACATGGGCTGCTGCAAGTACCTCATGAGCGAATGGACCGGCGTGGACTTCGGCCCGGCCCGCCTGCCCATGGGCAAGCAGGACAAGGCCACCCTCGAGGCCCTCAAGAGCGAGCTCAAGGCCATCGGTTTCTACGACTGGGCTATCTACAAGTAAAACTCCAACCCGCATTTCCTCATGGACACAAAAGCACTTGGCGAGTTCTACAAAGACAAGCTGCTCAATGAGGTAGTGCCGTTCTGGTTTCCCCGTTCACTGGACACAGTGAACGGGGGTCTCTACCATTGCTACGCCGCAGATGGCACGCTGGTGGATACCGACAAGAACGTGTGGGCTCAGGGCCGCATGGCCTGGATGCTCCTTACCTGCTACAACAGCATCGAAAAGAATCCGCTCTGGATGGAATGCGCTGAAAGCGCCCTCAAGTTCCTCGAAGAGCACTGCGCTGACCACGAGGCCAACCGCATGTACTTCCACGTGGCGGCAGACGGCATGCCCATCCGCATGCGCCGCTATGCCTACAGCGAATGTTTCGCCGCCATTGCCTGGGCCGCCCACTACGGCGCCACTGGCGACAAGAAGAGCGCTGAACGCGCCCGCAACTGGTTCGGCGTCTTTGCCGATATCTTCTTCACCCCCGGCAAGATGGCCCCCAAGAGCACCGGCAACCGCCCCGGCGAAAACCTGGGCTGCCGCATGATTATGCTCGTGACTGCCCAGGAAATGCGCCGCTATCTCGGCGACGAGGGCGGTGTGTACACCGCCTGGATTGACCGCTGCATCGATGACCTCCAGCGTCTCTTCCTGCACGAGGATATTCAGGCTGTGCTCGAAAACGTGGCCCCGGACGGCTCCGTCATTGACCACTTCGACGAACGAGTGCTCAACCCCGGCCACGATATCGAGGGCGGCTGGTTTGTGCTGGAAGAAGCCCGCTACCGCGGCGGCGACAAGAAGCTCATCGAAATCGGCTGCAAGATGATTGACTGGGCCCTGGCCCGCGGCTGGGACAAGAAGTACGGCGGCCTGCTCTACTACACCGATGTGTACAACAAACCGGTGCAGGAATACTGGCACAACATGAAGTTCTGGTGGCCGCACGATGAAGCCCTCATCGGCACCTGCCTGGCCTATGTCATGACCGGTGATGAGAAGTACGCCGAATGGCACCAGCGCATCCACGACTGGGCTTTCGAGCACCTGCAGGACAAGGAACACGGCGAGTGGTTCGGCTACTGCAACCAGGACGGAACCACCACCAACGGACTCAAGGGCTCCATGTGGAAATCCTTCTTCCACCACCCCCGCGCCCTGTGGTGCTGCGCCCACTATTTCGGTGCCATTGCGGCCCCGAGCACCCAAGCTTAACATAAATACAAGAAAACATGATTATCGGTATTCTCAATTCCGGCGGCGACTGTCCCGGCATCAATGCGGTGATTGAAGGCTACGTTTCCGCAGCCTACCGCCGCGGATGGCGAGTTATCGGTTTCCATGACGGTTTCGAAGGCCTCCTGCCCGTGGCAGGCGGCCGCCGTTATGAAACGCTTACTCCCAATAAAACGCACAAAATCCGAGCCTATGGCGGCACCATTCTGGGTACCACCAGCACCGGCAACTTCAAGGTGGTCACCAACAAGGTGGGCCGCCGTCAGGTGGATCGCGAAGTCATGGCCAAGGCCAAAAAGACCATCAACGCCCTGGGGCTCCAGGCCCTTGCCGTTATCGGCGGCAGCGGCTCCGCCCGCACGGCAAGCCTCCTTTCCGAAGAAGGGCTGCCCGTGATTTCCATCCCCAAGACCATCAACAACGACCTCTGCAGCGACTCCGACTACACCTTCGGTTTCCACAGCGCCGTGACCGTGGTGACAGAATCCATCGACCGCATCCGCACCACCGCCAATGCCCACCAGCGCATGATGGTGATTGAGGTGATGGGTGATATGTCCGGCTGGATTGCCCTGTACGGCGGTATCGCCGCTGCGGCCGACGTGGTGCTCATTCCCGAAATCGAGTATGACCTCGACAAGGTGATTGAATGCATCAAGGCCCGCAAGGCCACCGGCCAGCGCGAAATCATCGTGGTGGTGGCTGAAGGTTCCCGCCTCAACGGCCAGCTCGTCACCGTGCACAACAAGGAAAACGGCGATGAACGCCTGGGCGGCATCGGCAACAAGCTCACGCAGATTCTGCAGGAGCGCACCGGCATCGAAACCCGCTACTGCGTGCTGGGCCACACCCAGCGCGGCGGCACCCCCTGCGCCTTCGACCGCATTCTCGGCGTGCGCTTCGGTGTGGAAGCCGTGAAGCTCATCGAGAAGAAGGACTTCGGCAAGACCGTGGTGCTCAACGGCCTCAACATCGACAACGTGCCGATTGAGGAAGCCGTGGCCCACCACCGTTTCGTCAGCACGGACAGTCAGGTGGTCAGCACCGCCCGCGACCTCGGCATCATCTTTGGTGACCGCAGTCCCGAGGAACTGCACAGCGACCGCATTCAAACCGGCACCAAGGGCTCAAAGCCTGCCCGCAAGTGCTGTAAATCCAAGTCGGCAGCTTCTAAATGAATAAAGCTCTCACATATCTTTGTGCGTTAGGGGTTGCAGTCGGTGGTTTATTCACCTCCTGCTCGTACCAGAACATCGTGACCCCGGAAAAGACGACCCCCAGCTATGTAGCGCTGGAGGTTCACTCCGGCCGCATACTCTATTCATCCAACTCCAACATCAAACGCCCCATCGGCATGCTGACCAACCTGGCCACTGCCGTGGTAATCATGGACTGGGTGAAAGCCTACAACGTGGATATGAACCGCCTGATTACGGTGCCGGCGGAGGCTGTGGTGTGGCAACGCACCAACCTCCTGCGCCTGCAGCCGGGCGATTACATCTCCGTGCGCGATGCTCTGTACTCCGCCCTTATGTGGGATGACAGCGCCTGTGCCACCACCCTGGCCTATGCCTGCGGTGGCAACCTCAGCAGCGGCAACCCGGAAGGTGCCTTCATCGCTCAGATGAACAACCTGGCCCGCCGTCTGGGCATGACCTCCACCGTGTTCAAGGGCACGAATGGAGCCGTCATCACCCAGTCCTCCGCCCGTGACATGGCCCTGCTGGGCATGTATGCCATCAACGACACTGACCTGCTGGCCATCACGGCCCAGACCGGTTGCATCGTCACCATTCACACCCCTGCCGGTAAGCGCAGCCAGACCATCCGCAACAACAACAAGTTGCTGAGCGGTTCCGGCCACGTGGACGGCCTGAAAGTGGGACAGTCCCGCAGCGCGGGCAGCTGCCTCATGGTGACCGCACGCCGCGCCTCGGTCAAACGCATCAACCCCGCCACAGGCAAGGAAGCCACCTTTGCCCAGCGTCTGCTGGTGGTCATGCTCGGCATGCCCTCCTCCACCGCCCGCTACCAGGAAACAGCCCGTTTCCTGCGCGACGGCTGGAACGCCTGGGACGCATGGCTGCCCACTAACGATTACCAGGATAGAACAAAATTCATTTTACTCCCCAATTAACATCTCATGAACATAGGTATTCTCAATGCCGGCGGCGACTGCCCCGGTCTCAACGCCGTGATTGAAGGTGCAGTAGCTGCTGCCTCTGCCCGCGGCTGGACAGTTTACGGTTTCTACGATGGCTTCGAGGGTCTGCTCTCCACGCCCGAAAACGAGCGCTGGCGCATCCTGACGCCCGAAAACTGCCTCAACATCCGCTCCACCGGCGGCACCATCCTCGGCACGGTGAACAAAGGCAACTTCACCGTGAAGAGCGGTGTGGGTGGCCGCATGCAGATTGCAGAGGACGTTCTGGCCCGCAGTAAGGCCACAGTGGAGCGCCTCGGTCTCTCCGCCCTCATCGTGGTGGGTGGCGACGGTTCTCAGACCATCGGCCAGGAGCTCCGCCAGATTGGCCTGCCCATCGTGGGCGTGCCCAAGACCATCGATAACGACCTGGGCGCCACCGACTACACCTTCGGTTTCTGGACCGCCGTTTCCGTGGTAAGCAAGCAGCTCGACCGCCTGCGCACCACCGCTTTCTCCCACCAGCGCATGATGGTGGTGGAAGTGATGGGCCGCCACGCCGGCTGGATTGCTCTGTACGGCGGTATCTCCGGCGGTGCTGATGTGATTCTCATTCCCGAGATTCCCTTCACCCTGGAGGACGTTGTGCGCAAGGTGGAACTCACCAAGGCCCTGGGCCAGCGCGAAATCATCATTGTCGTGAGCGAAGGCGCCACCATCGGCGGCAAGCTGCTCACACTGGATGAAGAAACCAAGGGCGAAGTGCGACTTGGCGGTATTGCGGCCTTCCTCTCCACCAAGCTGGAGACCATCACCGGCATCGAAACCCGCTACTGCGTGCTGGGCCACACCCAGCGCGGCGGTTCTCCCATCCCCTTCGACCGCGTGCTCGGCGTGCGCTGCGGCGCCAAGGCCATCGACCTCATCGAGGACGGCAAGTTCGGCGAAACGGTGGCACTGAACCGCACCGACATGGTTTCCATGCCCATCGAAGAAGCCGTGCGCACCCTGCACCTGGTGGACAGCAAGAGCCAGCTCATCGAAGCCGCCCGCGAAATCGGCATTTCCTTCGGCGATGCCAGCGACCTGGGCAACTTCTGATTACGCAGTCCCTGAACCATATTATTTCCGGCCGCCGCAGCCTCCCCTGCGGCGGCCGTTTTTATTGAGCCCGTGCAGCAAACGTGTCCCAAAGATTGAAAAAAGTGCTCGACAAATGGGAATTTGTCGGGCTGAAAGCCCGAGGAATTCCGAGCCCGTCAGGGCGGCATAATAATAGCCCAGCGTGGAGCCGCCACGCGGCGGAACGCTGGGTTTGGTGTTAATTATACCCGGAACCCCGAGCGAAGTGAGTGGGTGGCAGGGAGGCCGATGATAGCAATTTACCCATGC
>JAGBDZ010000099.1 GCA_017937215.1 Akkermansia sp.
CAAACCCAGCGTTCCGCCGCGTGGCGGCTCCACGCTGGGCTATGATTCTGTCGCCCTTGCGGGCTCAAGTTTCCGCTCGCCTGCGGCTCGCCAAATTCCAATTTGTCGTTTCCGTTGCTCAATCTTCGGGACACGTGTGCGTGGGCCTCTGTAAACGTTTGTTTTTCTTGACTTGAGTGTGGTGAGAATGGTAGCATGTATGGCGTAACTTACGAACACACTCCATGCAACTTCCCACCAGCGTAAGCCTCTCTATTTCAACCTACCGCTATTCATCCATCGTGTACCTGCGCAATGACCGTCCCGTGCTGTGGCATGTGGAGGTAAAGGCGGCGGAAGCCCTGCAGGGGGCCCGACTGCGGGTGCGGCACGAGCCGGCGCATTTTGCCAGGGCGCAGGAATGGGAACTGCCGCCGCTGGCCGCGGGGCAGCTGTACACGCGGCATGGGGAGTGCCCGGAGTTTGACGACGCCGCGCTGCTGGCGCTGAAGGATGACGTGCCTGGGCGCATCATCGTGGAGCTGCTGGATAAAAGCGGCGAGCTTCTGGCGCAGCAGGCGGATGATTTCAAGTGGCTGGCTTTCAACACCTGGGCCGGTGGCAATGAGTACCCGGAGCTGCTGGCAGCCCTCACCCTGCCCCACGACCCGGCGGTGGATGCGATTGTGAACAGCATCGGTGCGGGCAATGGCTACGCCGATGCGCCCGAGGAATCGCAGGCGCGGCTCCGCCGCCTGTGGGAGCACGTGGCCGGCCTGGGTATCGAATATGCCCTGCCGCCCGAGAGCTGGATTGACGACGGCCTGGGCCAGCGGGTGCGCACGCCTTCCTGCATTGTAGAGGAAAAGTGCTCCACCTGTCTGGATTCCACGCTGCTGCTGGCGGCGTGCGTGGCGCGGCTGGGGCTGAATCCCTTTGTTATCCTGACGGATGGCCACGCGTTCCTGGGCGTGCAGAAGGAGAACCGCTACCTGCCCTCGCCGCAGCTCACGCCGGCATCCACCATCCGCAACCAGCTGAAGCGCGACCAGCTGCAAGTGCTGGAAACCACCATGCTCAACACGCACGGCTCGCGCACCCCGGTGGATTTCGACACCGCCGCGGCCACCGGCACCGCGCAGCTGGAAAAGGTGGAGGACGACGACTATTTCCAGGCGCTGGATATCAAGAGCCTGTGGTACCAGGTGGGGATTCACCCGATTCTGGGAAAGCTGCCGGAAAACACCAACCCGGTGCCCGACGCCGAGGAGGCCGATAACCTGGTGAGCAGCATGCCCCGCAACCGCATGGATGTGTGGCAGCTCAAGCTGCTGGACCTCTCCCTGCGCAACCCGCTGCTGAACACCCAGCCCAGCGGCAAGCGCCACCTGCCCCTGCTGCTGCCGGATGTGGGCAAGCTGGAGGACAAACTGGCGGATGGCGGCAGTTTCCGCGTGAAACCGGTGCCGGAGACCTACTGGAGCCTCACCTCGCAGGTGCAGCACGGCGCGGGCTCCGAGGTGATGTCGCAACACCTCAGCGAGTGCGTGGACTCCATGTTCAGGAACAACGAGCTGGCGTCCAAGCTGCCCCCACAGCAGCTCCAGAAACAGCTGCAGAGCCTGTACCTGACCACGCGGCGAGAGATGGAAGAAAGCGGCGCCAACACGCTCTACATTGCCTGCGGCTTCCTCAAATGGTACCGCCGCAATGTGCGCGAGCAGCGTGCCTTCCGCGCCCCCATTCTGCTGCTGCCGGTGCGGCTCACCCGCCCCAGCGTGAAAGCGGGTTTCACCCTGCGCGGCAGCGATGAGGAGCCGCGCATGAACATGACCCTGCTGGAGCTGCTCAAGACCGAATTCGGCCTCACCATTCCCGGGCTGGAAGGCGAGCTGCCCACCGATCAATCCGGGCTGGATGTGGCAAAAATCTTCAACATTGTGCGCGAGGCCATCGATGCCCAGCCCGGCTGGGAGGTGGAGGAACTCTGTGTGCTCGGCACCTTCTCTTTCACCAAATACCTGATGTGGAAGGATTTGTGCGACCGCCGCAACGACCTGCTCCGCAACCCAATTGTGAGCCAGATTGCCGCCACGGAGCGAGGCATCTTCCCGGAGCAGGTGGGCTTCCCCGACCCCGCCACCATCGATAACGAGGTGGAAGCCCACAAGGTGTACACCCCGCTTTCGTCGGATTCCTCGCAGCTTTCCGCCGTGCTGGCCGCGGGGCGTGGCAAGAATTTCGTGCTCATCGGGCCACCCGGCACCGGCAAGAGCCAGACCATTACGAACATGATTGCACACTGCCTGGCGCACGGCAAGACCGTGCTCTTCGTGGCCGAAAAAGCCGCGGCTCTGCAGGTGGTGCACAACCGCCTCAAGCGCGTGGGGCTGGAGGAATTCTGCCTGGAGCTGCACTCCAACAAGGCGAACAAGAAGGACGTGCTGGCGCAGTACAAGGCGGCGGTGGAGGCCATCAGCGCCGGCGCCGGCAAGCAGGATTGGGAGGAACAGGTATTCTCCATGGCGCAGCTGCGCCACCAGCTCAACATGCTGCCCTGGGAGCTGCACCACCTCTACCCGGACGAAAGCTGCCTGTTCAACGATATCGACCTCGTGGCCACCCACCCGGCGGTGCCCGAGTTCTCCCCCTGCCCGGAAAAGCCCGCCGACCTCACCCGCGCGGAAAAGATGAAGCGGCTGGAGGAAGCCCGCGACCTCGCGCTGCATTTCGAACTGGTGCGCCGGCTCCGCCCGGAGCAGTGCGCCCTGCTCACCGGCACCGAATACAGCCTGGAGTGGGAAGAAAAGCTGCACACCGACCTGCGCCGCTACTGCGGCTGCTGCGAGACCTGGGACCAGGAAGCCGCCCAAGCCGCCGCGCCGCTGAATATTCCGGCGGCGGAAATACGCAGCGCCCTGCCCGCCATTGAATGCGCCGCGGCCTCCGTGGGCAGCGGGCAGGAGGCACTGCTGCCGGCCCATGCCCGCACCACGCTGGAGCTGCTCAGCCAGATTGCCGGACAAGCCGCCCAGTTCCGCCAGCAGAAGGCCAGGCTCTCGCTGGATTACCCTGCAGAGGCGCTGCAGGACGACGACCTGACCGCCCGCCTGCGCGAGTGCAAGGATATTGCCATTTCCGGATTCTTCACCCGCTTCTTCGGCATGCGCCGCATGCGCCGCTACCTGCAGATGCTGGCCGGCAGCACCCGCAAGCCTGCCGATTGTCTGGCCGAGCTGCAGGCCCTGGTGCGCATGCAGGAAATCACCCGCTGGATGGCCGGGCAGAACACCGCCGCCCTGCCCGCCGAGTTCAACAAGGGACTCGAAACCACCGATGAACTGCTGGTCAAGGCGCAGCAGGTCGCCGCGCTCTATGCCGCCGCAGATTCCAGCGAAGCCGCGCTACTGGACATCCTGCAAGGCGGGGTTCCGGGCGTGCAGAGCATGGTGCGCACGTTGCAGGAGAAGGACCAGGCCCTTTGCGAGGCTGAGAACGCACTGCGCGCTGTGGCACCGGAGGAGGGCTGCTCCGCCACCTGGGCCACCGAGCTGCTTGCGCTGCGGCCGCAGTGGCGCAACCTGGTGCTGTGGAACCGCAAGACCCGCGAGTGCCACCCCGCCTGGGTCGCCCCGCTGCAGGACGGACTCGTCGCCCCTGATGCCTTCCCCCTGGCCGTGCAGGTCAACATGGCCCGCCAGCGCCTCCGCGCCGCCGCCGCAGAGAACAAGACACTGCTGGAGTTCATGCCCGCCATTCACGAAGGCCGCATTGCCGACTTTGCCGCCAAGGACAGCGAAATCCTGAAAGCCACCTCGCGGCAGGTGCGCAACCAGCTCATCCAGCGCGCCGCCGGCATCTCGCGCCACGGCACGGAAGTAGCCCTGCTGCAGCGCGAGCTTTCCAAGCAGCGCGCGCACATGCCGCTGCGCCAGCTGCTCACCTCCATCCCGAACCTCACGCCGCTGCTCAAGCCCTGCATGCTCATGAGCCCGCTTTCCGTGGCCCAGTATCTCACCACTGATGCCGCGCCCTTCGATGTGGTCATCTTCGACGAGGCCTCGCAGATTCCGGTGTGGGATGCCATCGGCGCCATTGGCCGCGGGCACAACGCCATCATCGTGGGCGACCCGCGCCAGATGCCGCCCACCAGCTTCTTCTCCCGCAGCAAGGACGCAGAGGATGAGGACGACGGTGCCACCGAAAAGGACATGGAGAGCATTCTGGATGAATGCCTGGCCTGCAACATCCCCGCGCTCAACCTCAACTGGCACTACCGCAGCAAGTCCGAAAGCCTCATTGCCTACTCTAACAACCAGTACTACGAGCAGAAGCTCACCACCTTCCCCGCACCCCGCACCCAGGACAACGCCGTGCACTACCACCACGTGAAGGGCATCTACGAACCCGGCAGCAGCAAGCGTATCAACCTGGCGGAGGCCACCGCCCTGGTGGCACATGTGGTGGAGACCCTGCGCAACCCCGATTTCCGCTACACCGAGGCCAGCAGCATCGGCATCGTGACCTTCAACACCCAGCAGCAGGCGCTCATCGAAGACCTGCTGGAAGCCGAGCGCGCCAAGGATGAATCGCTGGAGCCCTATTTCGCGGAAAACAACCCCGAAGCGGTCTTCGTGAAGAATCTGGAAAACGTGCAGGGCGACGAGCGCGGCGTCATCTACTTCTCCACCACCTTCGGGCGCGATGCCAAGGGCAAGATGTCCATGAACTTCGGGCCGCTCAACCTCATGGGAGGCGAGCGCCGCCTGAATGTGGCCATCACCCGCGCCCGCACCGCCATGCACGTGTTCACCAGCATGATGCCCGAGGATATCGACCTCTCCCGCACCCGCGCCCGCGGTGCGGCGGACCTGCGCGGCTTCCTGGACTATGCCCGCCGCGGCGCTGCGGCCTATCTGGAGCTGCAACAGGGCATCCGTCTGCCTGAGAAGGACAGCCTCATTGCCCGCCTCACCGCCGATTTAGGCGCACGCGGCTGGAAATGCCACACCAATGTGGGTGTATCCGACTACCGCATCGATATCGCCGTGGAGCACCCCGAAGCCCCCGATACCGTGCTGGCCGGCATTGCCACCGACGGCTATTCCTACGCCGCGGCCAACACCGCTCGCGACCGCGATGTGCTGCGCCACTCGGTGCTGCACATTCTGGGCTGGCGGCTCCTGCGCGTGTGGGCCATCGACTGGTGGCGCAACCCGGCGGCCTGTGTGGACGCGCTGGATGCCGCGCTGAAAGGCTTTGTGGAAGCCGGACCCCTGCCCGCGCCGGAGCTGCCGCTGCTCACCGCACCGCTGGCAGCAGCCGCGGAGACCAAGGCCGCCATCATCGAAGTGGCCGCCCCCGCCCCGGAGCAATTGAAGCCGCTGGAAGGCGAGCCCTACCGCGAGGCCCGGCTGAACACCACCCTGCCCCCGCTCTTTGAGATGAGCGACTCCAGCCTGCGCCCCTATATCACCCGTTTTGTGAAGGAAGAAGGGCCGATTAAAGAAAGCTTCCTCATGAACCGCTTGCGCAGCCACTCGCTCACCCCGGCGCTCTCCCCCACCCTGCGTGTCCGCCTGCAGGAAATCATCACCTGGCAACTGGAGCGGGGCGAATACTGCTGCCGCATGGAAGGCGCCACCCGCGTACTCTACGCCATCGGCACCCCCGATGTGCTGCCCCGCACCAAAGGCCCCCGCAACTGGGACGACGTGCCCGATTCCGAGCTCCGCGCCATCTCGGTGCAGGTGCTGGCGCACCTCAAGTGCATCAGCGGCTGCGATGACCACCTCAAAGGCATCGCCACCTACCTGGGCATCGGCCGCCTCACCAAGCCCCTCCGCGAACATCTCTCCGCCATCGTCCTGACCGCAGGTCAGGATATCGTCACGAAGTGATATCGTCTTGCCGAAGGCAAGATATCGTCCGGGCAACCGCCCGGATATCGTTCCCGGAACAAGCATGCACCATACCAAAAGCGAGCATTGGGAAATACCCCCAATGCTCGCTTTTCTTTTATCGCTCCGGCAATTAAAGAATATTGATCAGACTCAACGACAAATTGGAATTTGTCGGGCAGTTTGCGGACGGAACGTCCGCGGAATTCAGAGTCCCGGAGGGACGTCAGCCCTTAGACCGGGGTGCAGCTGCGTCAGCAGCGGAACCCCGGGTATGGTATAAATATTAACCGAACCCCGGCAGGGGTGGCAGAA
>JAGBDZ010000100.1 GCA_017937215.1 Akkermansia sp.
ACCCGCTCACTTCGTTCGGGGTTCTGATATGTTCTTCGTTTTACCCAGCGTTCCGCCGCGTGGCGGCTCCACGCTGGGCTATTATTATGTCGCCCTGACGGGCTCAGAATTCCTCGGGCTTTCAGCCCGACAAATTCCCATTTATCAAGCTCCGTACTCAAACTTTGGGACACATGTGTGCACCTGTGCAATACGCAACTGCGCATGCGGCCGCATGGGGGTGACGGAAGATTACACCCCCCGGCGGCCTTCGAGTGCGCGCATGAGGGTGATGGCATCTGCATGGCCGAGGCCGGCGCCGGCGGGCATGCCCTGGGCCAGGCGGGTGCAGCGGCAGGGCAGGGTGCCGAGCTGCTCGGCGAGGTACAGGGCAGTGGCTTCGCCCTCCACATCGCTGCCCACGGCCAGGATGACCTCGCAGCCGGGGTGGGCTTTCACGCGTTCGATGAGTTTTTCGACGGCCAGGTCCTCGGGCATGATGCCGTCCAGCGGGGAAATCTTCCCGCCCAGGCAGTGGTAGAGGCCGCGGAAGGTGCCGCAGCGCTCAATGGGGAGCACATCGGTGGGCTGCTCGACCACGCAGAGCAGGGAGGCATCGCGCGTGGGGTCGTCGCAGGCGGTGCAGCGGCAGCCCTGCTCGGCAAAGAATCCGCACTCCGGGCAGCTGCCTACGGTGTCCACCGCGGTGGTGAGGGCGCCGGCCAGCTGGCGGGCTTCGTTGCGCCCTTGCTGCAGGAACCAGAGGGCCAGCCGCTCAGCCCCGCGCGTGCCCACGCCGGGCATGCGCTTGAGCGCGGCTATCATTTCCAGCACGGCTTTGGGGTAGTCCTGGGCTTTCATGCGCGGCAGCGGCGGATAAGGTGAAGGATTTCAGCCCCCAGCCAGCAGGCCAGGGCGCAGATAACCGGGGCGTTCATGTTCAGGATACCGCCCCAGAGTACGCAGAGGATGCCCGGCAGCGCCAGCGCCACCAGAGCCAGCAGCCCCATCTGCAGGCGCCCGGTGAAGTGCCGCTCGCGCAGCAGAACCAGCGAGAGGTAGAAGGTGACCGCCAGGCAGAGCCCGAAGGTACCGGCCGGCCCCAGCAGACTTATCTGCACCTCCTCAGCCCCGATGAAGAAGGGCGCGCCGCCCAGGAAACGGATCTGCTCCCACTCCAGGTACTGCATGGTGCCGGCGGCGGTGAGCACCACCACCAGTACCAGCACCACCAGACTCAGCCCGGCCCAGTGCAGCAGCAGGTGGTCGGTGCGGTTCATCTGTTGCGGGCCGCGCAGGCGGTTCAGCAGGGAGGAAAGGGCGTTCTTCATGTGATATTCCGGGGAGTACAGACACGGCGGCGGTGGGTGCCCCACTGCCGCCGTGCGAAGCATTTTACAGGTTAAGCATCAACTTAATCAACGTAGCGCTTCACGATGAGGGAAGCATTGTGACCGCCGAAGCCGAAGGAGTTGCTCAGGGCTACATCCACGGTCATGCTGCGGCCCACGTTCGGGCACACGTCAAGGTCGCACTCGGGGTCCTGGTTGAACACGTTGATGGTGGGCGGCACGAAGTTGTCCTGAATGGCCTTCACGCAGGCCAGCAGTTCCACGGCGCCGGCAGCACCCAGCAGGTGGCCGGTCATGGACTTGGTGGAGCTCACCACCAGACCGTTGGTGGCGTAGTCACCGAAGGAAGCCTTGATGGCCTTGGTCTCGCAGATGTCGCCCAGCGGGGTGGAGGTGCCGTGCGTGTTGATGTACTGGATATCCGTGGGCTTCAGGCCGGCATGTTCCATGGCCATGTTCATGCAGCGGGCAGCGCCTTCGCCATCCGGCATGGGGGAGGTCAGGTGGTAGGCGTCAGCGCTCAGGCCATAACCTACCAGTTCGGCCAGAATCTTGGCGCCGCGGGCCTTGGCGTGCTCCAGCGTCTCCAGAATGATGATACCGGCACCTTCTGCCATCACGAAACCGTCGCGGTCCACATCGTAGGGGCGGGAGGCGGTGGCGGGGTCATCATTGCGGGTGGAAAGGGCCTTCATGTTGGCGAAACCGGCTATGCCCACAGGCAGCACTGCTGCTTCGGCACCGCCGCAGATCATCACGTCGGCATCGCCGAACTTCATGATGCGCCAGGCCTCGCCGATGCAGTGGTTGGCGGTGGCGCAGGCAGTGGAAATGCTCATGTTCGGACCGCCGAAACCGTACTCAATACTCACCATGCCGGAGGCCATGTTGGTAATCATGTACGGAATGCAGAAGGGGCTCACGCGGCGGGGACCGGAATTAATCAGCGCGGCGCAGCCGTCGCCATGGATGCCCAGACCACCGATGCCGGAGCCGATCATCACGCCCACGCGGGTCTTGTCCACGCTTTCCACGTCCAGACCGGAGTTCTCCAGAGCCTCGGCCACGGCGCCCATGGTCAGCTGCTCGAAGCGGTCGCAGCGGCGCACGGACTTGGGGTCCTTTTTGAAATACGGGGCAGGGTCATACCCACGCACTTCACCTGCAATGTGAATGTTCAGCGCGCTGTCATCGCAACCCTGAATCTTGTCGATGCCGGAGCGACCATTTTTCATGCCTTCCCACGTCTCCTCGACACTGTTGCCGAGGGGGGTAAGAGCGCCCATACCTGTAATAACGATGCGACGGTTTGTCATAATGCTTGAGTACACGTTACCGCATAGCTGGAGTTAAGTCAAGCATAAAAGACTAAACTTTCCGCGGAAAATTGTTACGCAGGTAATTTGATTGACTTTGGGTGTCCAAGTCCCTTATAATGCAGGATAGTAGTAGGATGATGAGTGAGTTGACAGCACTGGGTCTGGATTTTTACGCGTGGGTGACCCTGCTCACGGCGGTGGGGATATTTGCGCTGCTGTTATTTACTCGGATTCAGGCGGAGCTGGTGTTTCTGGGGGGTATGGCGGTGCTGCTGCTCACCGGGGTGCTGGATGCGCGCGAGGCACTGGCCGGTTTCAGTTCGTCCTCGGTGATGGTGGTGGCGCTTTTGTTTGTGGTGGTGGCGGGGCTGGTGCACACCGGTGTGCTGCACTGGGCAGAGAAACACCTGCTGGGGCGCCCGGGGAGCTACCGCCAGGCGCTGCTGCGGCTCATGCTGCCGGTGGCGGGCATGGCCAGTATTCTGGGCAATACCACAGTGACCACCCTGTTCATTCACGTGGTGAAACTGTGGTCGCGCCGCCTGCGGGTGGCTCCCAGCCGCCTGCTGATTCCGCTGAGTTATGCGGCAGGGCTGGGTGGTGTGTGCACCCTTATCGGCAGTGCGCCGAATTTGATTATTTCCGGCTTGTATACGCAGGAAACCGGGGTGACGCTGAGCATTTTCACACCCACACTGGCCGGTTTGTTCTGTCTGGTGGTGGGTCTGGTGAGCATGCAGGTGCTGCAGCACTGGCTGCCGGAGCGGCGGCCTTCCCGCCGCGTGTTTGGCCCCGGGGCGGGCATGCTGCACCGCCACAAGGCCTATGTGAAGTTCGGCAGCCGCCTTATCGGCAAGCGCTTTGCCGAAACCGGGCTGGAGTCGCAGTGCTGCATTCACCTGCTGGGGGTGGTGCGCCGCGGCGAACAGCTTCTGGCGGAGCCCGGGCAGGTGCAGCTGCGCGTGGGCGATACCCTGCTGCTGGAAAGCGACAGCAGCCGCCCGCCGGACCTGGGCAAGGAGGTGCACTACGTGACCCGGCGCGAGAAATCACCCGTGGGCTGGCGCACATGTGCGGCCGGCGCCATTATGCTGGGTATGATGCTGCTCACCACATTTGGCGTGCTTACCTTGCTGCAGGCGGCTTTCCTGGCAGCGGCGGCCACCCTCATCTGCCGCTGCTGTACTGTGCAGCAGGCGCACGATCATATCAACTGGAACGTGCTTATGGTCTTTGCAGGTTCCATCTGCCTGGGCACTGCCATGGATAAGACCGGAGTGGCGGCGGATGCGGCCGGGCTGCTGCTGAGCCTCTGCGGCACGGAGCCGCTGGTCATGCTTGCCGCGGTGTGCGCGGTCTCTCTGTTTATTACCGAGTTTATCGGCAATGCAGCGGCGGCGGCCATTTTCTTCCCCATTGCCTACCGCAGTGCGCTGGCGGTGGGGGCAGACCCGCTGAGCTTCTGCGTGGCGCTCATGATAGCGGTTTCCTGCTGTTTTGCCACCCCCATCGGTTCCCCTCGCCATATGCTCATCTACGGCCCCGGCGGCTATCATTTTGCGGATTTTCTGCGCGTGGGGCTGCCGCTGGACCTCATCATCCTGGTGGCAGATATTTTCATTGTTTCCCTCCTGTTTCCGCTGGTCGGGTAAAGGGCGATTCTGCGGTTAAAACCTGCAAAATGCTTTCCTTTCAGACTTTGGGGGTGAGTATAAAAACCGGCGCAGCCGAATAAGCTGCGCCGGTTGTGAATGGGGGGATAATACAGGGGATGCAATTACTTGCCGAAGGCGGTCTTATAGACGCCGAGCACTTCATCCCAGGTGCAGGGGCGGGGGTTGCCGCCGGTGCACACGTCGGCCATGGCGGCATCGGTGAGGGCCTCCAGGTCTTCCTCCTTCACGCCGATTTCAGCGAGGGTCTGGGGAATGTTCACATCGATGGAGAGCTGCTTCACGGCATCAATGGCGGCCTTGCGGTATTCCTCCTGGCTCATGGAGTCCACACCCTGCACACCCATGGCGCGGGCGATTTCGCGGAACTTCTCGCCGGTGTAGGGGGCGTTGTACTCCATCACGTAGGGCAGGAGCACAGCGTTGGCCACGCCGTGGGGGGTGTTGTAGAAAGCGCTCAGGGGATGAGCCATGCCATGCACCACGCCCAGGCCCACGTTGGAGAAAGCCATGCCGGTCATGTACTGGCCCAGAGCCATGCCCTCGCGGCCATCGGGGTCGTTTTCCACAGCCTTGCGCAGGTTCTTGGCAATGAGTTCCACAGCCTTGATGTTGAGCGTATCGGCCAGTTCCCAGGCAGCGAGGGTGGTGTAGCCCTCGATGGCGTGGGTGAGGGCATCCATACCGGTGGCGGCGGTCAGGCCCTTGGGCATGGAGCTCATCATATCCGGGTCAACCACGGCCACCACGGGGATGTCGTGCGGGTCCACGCACACGAACTTGCGGCGCTTGGCCTCATCGGTAATCACATAGTTGATGGTGGTTTCGGCAGCGGTGCCGGCGGTGGTAGCCACGGCGATGACGGGCACGCACTTGTTCTTGGTGGGGGCCAGACCCTCCAGGCTCACCACATCGGCAAACTCGGGGTTGTTGATGATGATGCCGATGGCCTTGGCGGTATCCTGCGGGGAACCGCCGCCGATGGCAATCATGTAATCGGCACCGGCAGCCTTGAAAGCGGCCACGCCTTTGTTCACCACATCCACGCTGGGATTGGCCTTCACCTGGTCGAAAATCTCGTAGGCGCAGCCGGCGGCATCCAGCAGGGTGGTCACCTTGGCCACCACGCCGAACTTCACCAGATCGGCGTCGGTCACTACCAGAGCCTTGGCAAAACCACGGCCCTTCACTTCGGTCACGATGGCTTCCACAGCACCGTGGCCGTGGTAGCTCGTCTCATTCAGAATAAAGCGTTTTGCGGACATGCCTCCACTTTAGCATGTTTTCCTGCTAAAGCAATAACAAATGCCCCGCAGGTCACAGAAAAATCCCTCCCTCATCCCGATAAATTGATGTTTATCGTTATCGGAGCACGGGACTTCAGTCCCGAAATCACGGTGCATTTAATCGGGACTAAAGTCCCGTGCTTCGACAAAGTTCCTCCCCCGCAAATTCCAATTTATCAGGCTGTTCAGGGAAGAGCGCATAGACGCCAGGCGCCCCGGGGAGGCAGGACATCTCCCCGGGGCGGCGGTTGCGGATTCAGCCGATTCAGAATTTGAGCACACCCTGCATCTGGAGCACGAAGGCGCCATCCTTATCCGTGGCATGCACGGGGTTGAAGATGTACTGCACATCGGGCTGCAGGAAGAAGGTGGGAGTCACCTGCCACACGGTGCTGAGCTCCAGGCCGTATTCATCGTGGTGCTTGAGGGGTTTCTCGCTGGAGGCAGCGCGCTGCCAGAGGAAACCGAAGGAAACATTCTCGTAGTTGCTGGAGCTGCCCCAGCCGGAATTGCGGAAGGGAGAGCGCAGCATGAGACCCGCGGTGGCGGCGCATTTCACACCGGTGATGCGGGCGGCATCCTGGTCCATGTAGCCGGCGCGGGTGAAGAAGCCCACGTTCGAATTTTTGCCCAGCTGCTGCTGGATATTGAGGCCGCAGCCGGTGCCGGCCTGGCCATCGTGGTCGGTGATGGTATACTGCAGGCGGTAGGTGCCGGGCCCCATGCCGAGCACATCTTCGCGAATGAAGCCGATTTCGCCGATGTGCACCCAGTAGTTGGTGCTGAGGTCGTTGAAGGGATTTTCATTCAGCCCGGTGTTGGTGCTGGTGGTGGCATACATGGCATAGAAGCTTTCGCAGGGCTGCCAGGCGGTCATGAAACCCAGGTTGGCCCAGGTGAGCGGCAGACAGGGGTTGGAGCCGAAGCTCTCGTTCATGAGGCCGCCGGCCCAGGAGGAAGCGTAGGCGTTCTGGTCGAGGTAGTTGCTCAGGTCGAGCGTACCGGCCATGGCCACCCACTTGCCATCGAACCCGCTGTAGCCCAGGGCCAGCTGCGGGAGGGTCACCCCCTTGCCGCCGCGCAGGCTGCCCTGCGGGTTGCTCAGGCTGCCCAGGCTGCGGCCAGCGCTGCTGCGACGCTCAGAGAAATTGGTACCGGTGCCCCAGTCGGCCTCGAAGGTGAGGAACACGCCCTGGCTGTTGTCGCAATCCTTGGCCAGGAACCAGGTGCCGGTGAGCGCCCAGTTGAAGGAGGAAAACTCGCTGCGGTGGCCGTGGGGCTTGGGGTGAATGGCCGTGTAGTTGTAGGAGGCGGTCAGGTCATACTGCAGGCCGTAGCGGCTCAGCAGCGTCTTCATCCGCTGGGCACCGGTGGAAAGGGCATCCTCCTTAATCCAGGCGCCGGGTTCGGCGCAGGTGTTGCCCGGCACAAAGAGCATATCCAGGTAGGGCATGAACCGCTGCGGCGTATCCGGCAGGAAACGCCAGCCACTGCACGGGCCCTTGGAGGTATCCTCATCGCGGTTGCGGGCCTGGCTCAGCAGGTGCTGCCCCGTGGGCACACCGGCGTGGCGGCGGGCCATCTGATCCTGCGGGCTGATTCCCCGCTGCAGACTCACCGGTACCTCCACAATCTCCAGAAAAGCCGGTTCCCAGCCCCAGGATGTATCCAGATAGCCGCTGGCATCCTGTGCCCCGGCAGACCCGGCCACTGCTGTGGCCGCCAACATGTAGCAGAGTGATTTCGCTTTCATGGTTGCGGGTGTTGACACCACCCCGCCCCACCACAGTTGGAAAACAAGTAGATTATGCGGCACAAAGTGCCGCATGCTCTGGCGCGAGAGTTCTGAGTATGGTCACATTCCTTGCTGCTGGAGGAGGGCATCCGGGTTGGGCTCGCGGCCCATGAACTCGTAGAAGCTCTCGCTTTCCGGGCGGGAACCGCCGGTGCTGAGCACGGCTCGGCGGAAATCCGCCCCGGTGGCAGAGTTGGTGGGGCCTTCCTTCTCGAAGCGGGAGAAAGCATCTGCCGCCAGCACTTCGGCCCACTTGTAGGAATAATACCCGGCCGCATAGCCGGAGGAAATACAGTGGGTGAGGCAGCGCATGATGGAGGGTCCCCAGGTGCTGAGGGGCATGTTCCAGGGCTCCAGCAGTTCGCGGGTGGCGGCATCCAGGTCGCGGCCGCGGAACTTGGAATCGTAGTTCATGTGCATCTCCAGGTCGAGCTTGGCCATGCGCAGCTGGTTCATGGCCTCGACCCCGGGCATGAACACACGGCTCTGCTGCAGCTTGCGCAGCAAGTCTGCCGGCATGGGTTCATCGGTCTCCCAGTGGCGGGCATAGGAGGTGATACCCTCGGGAATCCAGACCCAGTTTTCATTCAATTGGCTGGGCAGCTCCACAAAGTCGCGGGCCACGCGGGTGCCGGCGTGAGCCACCAGCTCCACATCGCTCAGCAGGCTGTGCAGGGTGTGGCCGAACTCATGGAAGAGGGTGAGGATATCCAGGTGGGTGAAAAGAGCCGGTTTGCCATTGGACGGTGATTTGAGGTTGCACACCAGCACCGCCAGGTGCGGCGGGCGCTGGCCGCTCACCGTGCAATGGTGGCGCACCGGCATCACCCAGGCGCCTTCGAGTTTGGTGCTGCGGGGGTGCAGGTCCATGTAGAACGACCCCATGTGACGACCGGTAGCCACATCGTGAATGGTGTAGAGCTTCACCTCCGGGTGCCAGACCTCGTGTGTGCCTTCGGGCAGTTCCTGGCCGGGCTGCAGACATACGGTGGGCAGCTCGGAAACGCGGATGCCGTACAGGCTTTCAAAGACAGAGAACATGCCGGCCACCACATTTTCCTTCTTGTGGTAGGGGCGCAGCGCTTCCATATCGAACTGGTAAATTTCCTCGCGCATCTGGTTGGCGTAGTAGCTTACATCCCAGGGGTTAATCTGGTCCACTCGCTTGCCCTGGCGGCGGGAAATGAAGCTGAGCATGTCGTTCGTTTCGCGATCGAATGCGGGCTTCACCTTGCGCATCATATCATCCACAAACTCCAGGGCGGCCTCTCCGCTGCCCACCATGCGGCGGGCCGTGGCCAGGTCGGCATAGGTGCCGAAACCCAGCAGGGTGGCCAGCTCAGCGCGCAGCTCCATCACCCGGGCTACTATCGGTGCGTTATCCATGCCGGGTGTGTTGCCTTCGGAGTTGCGGCCCTCCCAGCAAAGGCGGCGGGTTTCCTCCACGTCGCAGAGGCGCACCACATCACCCACGCTAGCGTATTCCAGCGTGATGAGCCACTGGGGAGCCTCGGGGGTGCCGAAGCCGCGTTCCTGCGCGCGGGCGGCAGCGCGGGCCATCCAGTCCTCGCCCAGGCCGGCCAGTTTGCTCTTATCGGTGATGACGAGCTGCCAGGAATTCATGGCGTCCTTGCAGTTCTTGTCAAACTGGATGTAGAGGCCGGCCAGTTCCTTTTCGATTTCCATCTTGCGGGCCTTCTTATCGGCGGGCAGGTCGGCCCCGCTGTCCTTGAATGAATCCACCACCTGCTGCACATAGCGCTGGCGGGCCGGCGAAAGAGAACCCACCCAGGGAGCGGTGGAAGCCGTGCGAATCACGCTCCACAGGCGGTCATTCGCCGCAATGGAGGAATCAAACTCAGCCACAAGCGGGGCAGTCTCGGTCTGTGCCGCGCGCACCTCCGGGCTGTCCATGAGGTTGAACAGATTGGACAGCAGCACATCGGCCGTGAAGATCTCGCTGCAGAGACTCTCATATGCGCCGAAGGTGTTATCCCAGGTGGCCTCCTGCGGCTGTACGCGGCAGATAGCCTCCAGCTTTTGCCGGGCACGCTCAATGGCCAGGCGAATATCCGCCACGCCCTGTTGCGGAGTCAGGCGGGACCAGCGGGGGTATTCCCCACCCCATTCCAGGAAGGGGTGTTCCTCAGCTGCCAGGGCGGGCAGTGCATTTTCAGGCTGCTGAGCCGGCAGCGGTGCAGTATATAGAGCAAATGCGGTTGCGGCAAGCAGAAGAGACCGGAATAACATACGCCCTTATATACGCGCGCGCAGGTTTCATTCTTTCACCCGAAAAGAAATATATGGCAGAAATTAACATTTTGCCGCCAGGAAGCGGCGCACCACAGCGGAAATGGTCTCCTGAGCCGTGGGCATGGGAATCCCCAGCTGCGTGGTGAGGCGGGTATTGCACATGGCGGTGTGGCGCGGGCGTGGCTCGCGGAAGAAGGGCACTTCATCCAGCCGCTGCTGCTCCACCGGCGGAACCGTGGTCAGAGCTCCATGCGCCGCTGCTGCCTGTAGCGCCAGGGTAGCGCACTGCCACCAGCTCAGCGCTTCCCCGCTGCTGGTGAGATGCACCACCCCGGCGTAATCTCCGGCCCCCAGCGCCAGCGCTGCGCGGGCAATATCAGCCGCATCTGTGGGCAGTGAAACCTTATCCGCCACGGCCGCCAGCGGCTGCCCCGCCAGCGCCCGGGTCACGGTGCTTTCAATGAAGGAGGGCTTTTCAGGATTGCCGCAAACCCAGGAAACACGCGCCACTACAGCCCCGGGCAATGCCTCCAGCACCTGCAGTTCGCCCTCGCGCTTGCTCTCGCCATACCAGCTGATGGGGCGGCACCGGGCGCTTTCATCTTTCAGTCCGGGCTTGCGACCGCAGAGCACATAATCGGTGGAGAGATGCACAAACCTCGCCCCGGTGTGGCGGCAGGCCAGCGCCATGGCCGCCGGGGCCACTGCATTCACCAGGTGTGCCTGCAGCGGGTCGGCTGCGCAGGCCTCCAGCCCGCTGATGGCAGCGCAATTCACCACCAGGGCAGCCCCGCTGGCCAGCACCAGGTCACTCACCTGCGCTGCCTGCTCCAGCGGGCATTCGGCATGTGCCGGGGCCAGCACCTCGTGCCCTGCCTGCTCTGCCATGCGGCGCAGCACCTGCCCGGTGCGCCCGCTTGCTCCGAAAAGAAGTAACCGCATGCACGCACTATACATGCTCCACCGGCACTTGTCAATCCGCGCCATTTGCAGCGTTCCGGCAGAAAAGTCTGGATTTTCTGCCCACAAATGCTAGACTAGGTAAACTTTCTGCAACCACATGGAGACCACTTCCACCCAGCCGGGCATGAGCCTGGTCATGACCTGCTACAACACCGCCCCCTATGCCGAGGCCGCCATCCTCTCCTGCCTGCAGCAGGAATACCGCGGCCCGCTCCAGTTTGTGCTGGTGAACGATGCCTCCACGGATAACACGCTCGAGGTCATCAAGGCCACCGTGGCTGCCCACGGCGCCGGGCATGATATCGAAGTGGTGAACCTGCCGCAGAACATGGGGGTGGCCGGTGCTACCGATGCCGGCTGGGCCCGCGCCAGATACGACTGGATTATCATGATTGACGGCGATGATATCCAGCTGCCGGAGCGCTGCCGGCGCACCGCCGAGCTCATCGCCCGCTTCCCGGAAGCCCGCATGATTACCCTTTCCGCCCGCAAATTCTGTGCCGATGGTGACCTCGACATTCAGTCCTACTGCACCGGCGACTACGAAACCGCACCGGAGGAAATGCTCCTCCGCACCCCGGAGGAACTGGCCGATAACTACCTGCACCGCAACGTGCAGCACCGCATGAACGGCTTTGGCTGCTCCATGGCCTTTCACCGCTCGCTGTACGAAACCTGGGGCCCCCTCCTCAAGGATGAAAAGCCCGGCGCACGCTTCCTGCAGGACACCGCCTGGGAGATGCGTGCCATGCTCTGCGCCCCGGTGCTGGGCTCCCGCAAACTCGCCTGCCGCTACCGCGTGCATGGCCAGAACGCCGTGAGCCGCTGGCTCACCACCACCTACAAGGGCATCATCCGGGCTGAGCACTTCTTCGGCAGGATGATGCAGTTCCGCATCGGCACCTTCACCCACCTCCTGCTGGATTGGAACCGCGCGCAGTCTGAAAAGCTCACCCACTGGTCCGCACAGGATATGCAGGACCTGCACGCCTTCCTCACCCGCAAGCTCAATGGCAGCTACGCCTGTGGCAACTGGTGGCAGGCCGGCCTGGCCGAAAAACTGCGCCGCATCCGCAAGTACCGCCGCATTTCAGACCTTGGCGTGCTGCGTTGGGGCGCCCCGCGCCTTCTCCCCCTCTGGCTCTTTGCCGCTCTCGCCCGCATAGGCCTCATCAAACGCAATTGCTAGAGAAGCTCTGTTCGGGGCTTCCAACGCCTTTTTGCAGGATTGGGCCGGCGATAAAAATTACCGCCCCTGGTCATGAAACCAAGGGCGGTCGCGCGATGCGGGGCCTGGTTACCCCGCTTGAACTTGTAGTTGTTCCTTACTTGCGGCTCGTCCGGGCGAATCAACGAGAAGCCCGGCAGCGGCTTGTCACGCCAAAGATTTAGCGACGGCGACGACGTGCAGCCAGACCTGCGAGAGCCAGCAGGGAAAGCGTGGCTGTGGTGGGCTCGGGGATAACCGTATACGATGCCATAGACCAACCATTTTTGGCATTATTAGAAGAGAACGAAACAGTGTCCGACTCAAGCTCTCCAGTTACTCTAATGACTGTAAGTTGATTATTTGGTGCATCCACTGCGCTTTCATTGTAACCAGTTCCAGTTGCAGTTGCCCATCGTACTGAGCTATTTGTCAAGCCTGCAATATTAAAGCCGCTATAATTATGGCTAACTTCTTCATTGCTCATTGCTACTACGAAAAAGAAACACATTGCATCGCCTACAGCAATGTTATTATTCTCAGCAAAATTCAAAGTAAGTGTTGACGTTGAACCACCTGCTTTTGTAGCAGTGTATGTCAATGCGTTAATATCCTGACCAGAAAGGGTTATCCCCAATACTGAGTTCATATCATCGAGAACTGACGTATTTGTCCATTCAATATTCTCTGCTCCACGAATTCCAAAACGGCCACCAGTTCGGGACATTGACACGTATGTGGCATCAGATAAAGTAAGAGAGGACGTTTTTGCTCCAGCTGAATCGTTATCAGAAAGCGCGGTTAAATCCCAACTGTTGGTAGCCCAGCTGGGGGACGTACCGAAAGTTAGAATTGTGCTTTCTGTCGCTGCTGCCACACCAGCCAGAGCGAGGAGCGTAATAAGTGTTTTCTTCATGTTAGTAAGAATTGATTATTAGAAAGTTAGTGGAAGATTCAGCAAGTTGTTCAATCCCTTGCGCATTGAGATATGAGCAGTCAAGCTACAATCCAACAGAGCTACGATACAGCATTGTGGATGCTGTGTTGATGTTTTGGTGCTGATAATCAAAGCTTTGCCTAAAATACACCACGAGGTAACAGTTATCAGCGAATAACCTTCATCCTCGTAAAGCACAAATTTCTAATTTCTTACGGCTTTTTTGCTTGCATCAGCATCCACAATGCTGATAACAAGCCTTATCTTTCAAACCCTTACGCCATATCAGGCATGATTCGGTCGCTTCTGTGGTATATTTTGACCAAAAAGTTACAAAAAAGTGTGAAACACAATAATAAAATTGAGTTGCAACTCGTTGAATTTACAGCAATAAAGAAAGCCCCACATTGCTGCGGGGCTTTCTCCAACTTACTACCTATGAAAGTTGACGAATTTTGCAGAACATGCTATGTAACCGTTGCTCTGTTAGCGGGTTGTGTGGCGAAATAAATGGCAATATAAACAGATTGGCAGTGCATATAACTGCTTAAAAATCACCAGAATTCGCAAAAAATTGTGCGACTTTGTGCGACTATAGGTGTATTTACACCGCTTTTTGCGGTTCTTTTCTGTTCCTTTTGGTTCCTTTTTTGGCGGGTTTCGGGCGTTTTTTTGCCCGGCTGCGGCTTTTCTCTCTGCCTGGCGGTGGTGCGGTGGGCCGTGGACCGCCGCACCGCCGCCAGGGCTACCCCGGTGGCTCTGCCGGTGGGCGTGATTTTCGGGTTCTCTGCCGGTGTTTTCGGGTTGCTTTCGGGTGTGCGATTGCATGCGCTGGCGTATGCGGTTGCATGTGCTGGCGGGTAATGATGGTGTTCCACGGTGTTCCACGCATGGCGCCCCGGCGCCACTGGCAGGAGGACGTGGACGGCTCTCGGGGATAGCCTGCGGAGCGCGGCAAGGTGGGCGGCCACGCCGCCCCGCCCGCCGCGCGCAGCTGGCGGGGTGCCGCCTG
>JAGBDZ010000101.1 GCA_017937215.1 Akkermansia sp.
AGGGGTGGCAGAAAGGGGTGCATATTGTTAATGCTGAGCTTCATAAGATAGCCGCGCCTGCTGCCACCCCACTTCGGGGGTTCCGGGAATATTATTTGCCTGACCCGGGGTTCCGCCTCTTCGAGGCTTCACCCCGGTCTAAGGGCTGACGTCCCTCCGGGACTCAAAAATGCCTCGGGCTTTCAGCCCGATAAACATCAATTTATCGGGATGCGGGGGGGGGGCTTCTTCCAAAGCTCTTTTCGGAAAGCCTTGGATTTATGCACACTTGCGTCTCTCAGAAAAATCTTTGGGACACATGTTGTGGATAACTTTTTCTTGATATTCGTGGTAATGGGTGTAGAATAGAGGGCAGACTTACTATGGAATCTCTCTCAAAGAAGTTTATACTGGCCGGTGCGGCATGCGTGCTGGTGTCTTGCTCCGATTCGGCAGAAGGAATCTGGATGGGCGAGTGCCGGAATGAAACGATAGGCTCTACGGCCGGGCTGCAAATGACCATCAAACAGGACGGCGACAAGCTGCATGGGATTCTGATTCTGAAGGATGATTTGCACGGCAGCGGCAACCTGAACGGCTTTATATTTGATAAGGACGTCACCATCCGTTCGGAGGGCGATGGGCAGACCTTCGTCAATATCACCTGGAGCGGCAGACTGAAAGGCGACACCATGAAGGGCACCTACCGCGTGGAGCCCACGCCCAGCGCCGAGCTTCTGGGCCGCTCCATCCAGAATGGCACCTTCATTCTGCAACGCAAGTGATGAGTGAGCGGAGCAGCTCCCTGGGCCGCGCGCACCTGGTGACTCTGGGTGCCTTTATCTGCTTCGGCTTGATGAGCCCCCTGTGCAAGTGGGCCATGGAGAGCGGCCTGGTGAATGGTGTGAGCATGGCCGCGTTCCGCCTGTGTGGGGCGGCACTGTTGTTCTGGCTTATTTCCCCGCTAGCCCCGCAGCAGAAGATTGAGCGGGGCGATTGGAAACACCTGGTGCTCATGTCTCTCTGCGGCATGGGTATCAACCAGTTCTGCTACGTGCTGGGTGTGCAGTATACCTCGCCCACCAATGCGTGCGTCATCACCACGAGCACCCCGGTGTTCACCTTCATTCTCTCCGCCCTGTTTCTGCACGCAGCGGTCACCTGGCGGCGCGTGGGCGGGCTGGCCATCGCGGCAGCAGGAGCGTTGGTACTCATACTGGGGTCGCAGATGCACGGCGGCCGCAGCGGCAATCCGCTGGGCGATGCCATCTGCCTTTTTTCGCAGTTCTCCGCCTCGCTGTATTTTGTCTTTTTCAGCGGAGTCATTCACAAGTACCACCCGGTGGTGCTCATGCGCTGGTTATTTCTGATTTCAGCCGTGCTGACAGCACCTCTCTGGGGGTACGAGGTCTGCACGCTGCCTTGGCGTCAGCTGGGCCTTTCCGAAATCCTTGGGTCGCTCTATGTGGTGGTCTTCGGCAGCTTTGTGAGTTACCTGCTCATGATTGTGGGGCAGCGGCACCTGGAACCGCCCACCGTGACCGCCTACAACTACATTCAGCCGGTTATTGCTGCCACTGTGGGCATAGCGCTGGGGGTGGATGCCCTCACCTGGCAGAAAGTCGTGGCCGTGCTCTGCATTGCCGCCGGTGTATGGGCCATTTCCCGCAAACCCGGGTCAAGTCCAGCCCGATAACCATTTCCCCCCCTGAGAGCAAAAAAAATCCCACAGGGTACACCCATGGGATTTTTTATCATTTTACTCTACTGATTATTGCTCCGGCAATTAAAGAATATTGCTTTAGCGAAACGCAAAATTGGAATTTGGCGAGCCGCAGGCGAGCGGAATTCTGAGCCCCGCCTACTGGCGGGGCGGTAAGTTCAATAGCCCAGGGCGTAAGCCCTGGGGTAAAGTGAAAATAGTAACCGAACCCCGAGCAGAGCGAGTGGGTGGCAGATATGGATGCGCGTTGATATGCAAATAATCAATGCTTAACATAAAC
>JAGBDZ010000102.1 GCA_017937215.1 Akkermansia sp.
CTCTTTATCCTCTCCGGCGCCCCGCCTGGCAGGTTGTTAGCCAGTGGAACCTGCTTTGCAGCAGCTCCCGGCGCCTCGGAAAGTCATACTTGGAAAATTGCCTCGCCCGGCCGTCAAACAAGCGGTGCTCGTTTTTCTTTCGGGCAACCCCGTAGCGGGGTGCGGGGCGGAGTTTATCACAAACTCGATTTCACGTCAAGCGTATTTTTGAGAAAAAGTTTTCAAAATCTGCGCCGCCTTACCCTAAGTGCCACGATTTCGTGCAAGTTAGAGCTGAAAAAAAATATTTTACACGTCTATTTCTTCCCCGAAATCGATGACTGCCAAAATACGCACTTTCGAGCACACTGTCTATCTTTTCTTCTTCAACCATTTAAAAAACATGGCTACAGAGCACGGCACAATTCTGAGTTTGAACCATGATTTAAATTCCGAAGGCACCTTATCTGCAATTCTAAGGGATAGATACATTCGCTTGAAGAGTGAATATGACCACCAACGATGGCGTTCATATGCAGCGTATGCATACCGCTGGATTTCCCGAAGGCAATTCTCGACATCTGCAGCTCCCCAATCAGAAAGAGAGGCATCTCTCTTCACCCTCATAAGATCCCGCTGCATCTGCTCCAATGCCAGGAAATCTTTCCCCGCGTACTCGCAGGCATCCATTTCATTTTGTATGAAATCCTTGACCGTTTTACCTTCCCTCATTTTATTGAGGATGTTGGATTCATGCGAACGGTACTTGCAAGCCAATTGATTACTCCACACGATGGGGAAGCTCAAAAACGCCCGTAATTCCCATGGAGGGTCCTGTGCAAAACGCTCTGTAGACTCTCGAGAAAGAGCACCCCACTTCTCGATGAGTTTTTTACTAACGCACATGCTGCATCCATATGCACCTCTATTAACGGGGTGAGCAATACCACATCCCATGTAAATGGCAACTCTTTCCTCGGGTGCCGATGCCACATATTCACCGTCTTCGCCACCTTTGACGAATAATCGCTTTCCATATTCCTGTCCCGCAGCATTGATGAGACTATGAGACATCACAATAAGCCCCGCTTGAGGGTGCCTCATTATCAAATCAGCAGTTTTACTGCACCTGTCATGCATTTGGATATCATCTCCATCCACTTCGAGAATCCATTCGTACTTTGCCGCTTTCCATCCGACATCTGTAGCACCGGCAACACCCAAATTCTTCTCATTGCAAATAAGAGTAACATGTTTATCATCTCCCAGCCTCGCTATGATGCGCTTGATTATTTCGACACTACGGTCTGAAGAGCAATCATCAACTATTATAATTTCATGCTCCCCCGGGTAATTCTGTTGCAGGACCGAAGCAAGTGAGTCCTCAATATAATGTTCCAGATTGAAGCACGTTATCACTACACTTAATCCAGGCAAATCCGATTTCGACGCTCTCATATTGACACTCAGAGTACGCTTTCGCCCCCCACAAGTCAAGTAGGAAGAAAATTATTACAACAGAATAGAATATGAGTGAGGACTGCATTCTCCTCCCTTCTACTTACATTTACATGACGAATTGTAAGCACAAATAAGTCAAATAATGTAAAATTAGATACTTTTGCAAACGCTGCGTGTGAACCAAATACCGGCAAAAAATGAGGGAAAGGTCTGAAACGAGGAGCATGCTCTTGAAATTTCAAACTGAAACAGCAGCGTTTTATGAGAAACGGCTCCAGGTTTGCGGGCGGGGAGGCAACAAAAGCCCCGGGAATCCGACGAGACGGAGTCGGATTGCCGGAGCTGGTGAAAAGCTCTGATTGACCGGGTTATTTACTTCTTCTTGCAGCCACCCTTCTTGCAAGTCTTCTTGGCGGGGACCGCAGACTTGAAGACGGAGGAGGGCTTGAAGGAGAGAGTCTTGGAGGCTGCAATCTTCATGGCAGCGCCGGTCTGGGGATTGCGGCCCGTACGGGCGCCGCGGGTCTTCATTTCAAAGGTACCGAAACCTACCAGCTGGACTTTCTCAGTAGCGACGGCATCCTTGATGGCACCGAGCACGGCGTTGAGAGCCGTCTCTGCGCATTTCTTGGTTGCACCTTCACCGAGTTTAGCCTGAATGCAGTCAACGAGTTGAGTCTTATTCATAGGTCTTCATATTAACACGCCTGCAACGCATTGCAAGATAAAAACGCAGAATGCGGCTCAGAATTGCAAAAAAAAATGAGCAGCACCCGGCAGGCACTGCTCGACAAGGCGCTTCAGCAGAGCATCACCACTGATACTGAGCAATGGCGGATTTCATTTCGCGCACGGCTTCGGTGAGGCCGGTGAAGATGGCGCGGCAGATGATGGTGTGGCCGATATTGAGCTCGGAGAGGTGAGGCACAGCGGCAAGGTCAGACAGGTTCCCCTCCTGGATGCCATGTCCGGCGTGCACCTCAATACCGAGAGAGTGGGCCAGCTCAGCTGCGGCGATGAGGCGGGCTGTTTCTGCGGCGCGTTCCTCACCCAGGGTGTTGGCAAAGCGGCCGGTGTGCAGTTCAACCATGGGGGCGCCCACAGCGGCGCTGGCGCGCACCTGCTCCGCATCCGGGTCGATAAACATGCTCACCTTGCTGCCATTTGCCAGCAGCGCAGCCACAAGTGGGCGCAATTCCTCCAGATGGCCGGCTACATCCAGCCCGCCTTCGGTGGTGATTTCCTCGCGGCGCTCAGGCACCAGGCAGACAAAGTCCGGTTTGAGGCGCAGGGCAAAGTCCAGCATGGCGGGGGTGGCGCCCATTTCCAGATTCAGCGGCAGGGCCACCTCGCGGCGCACGGCGAAGGCATCGGCATCCTGCATGTGGCGGCGGTCCTCACGCACGTGCAGGGTGATGGAATCTGCCCCGCCGGCCTGGGCAGCTTTGGCGGCGGCCACAATATCGGGCTCCACGTTGTGGGAATCGAGCATAGTGGCATAGCGCGCCTGGCGCAGGGTAGCCACGTGGTCAATATTTACACCGAGATGCATATATAGGATGAGAGTTGATGAATGAACGAAGCGTTGAAAAAAGAACCCCGGCCCTGCCCTTGCAGAACCGGGGTCCGGAAAGTTGCTGCTTTAGTGCAGGAAGTGGCGGGCCCCGGTGAAGACCATGGCGATGCCGGCAGCATCGGCCGCAGCAATCACCTCTTCATCGCGGATGGAGCCGCCGGGCTGGATGCAGGCGGTGGCGCCGGCATCGATGGCGGTCTGCAGACCATCGGCGAAGGGGAAGAGTCCATCGGAAGCGATGACGCTGCCCTTCAGGTCGAGACCGGCCTGACCGGCCTTCCAGACGGCAATCTTGGCGGAGTCCACGCGGCTCATCTGGCCGGCGCCGATACCGAGGGTGCCGTTCTTGTTGGTAAAGACGATGGCGTTGGAGTGCACCTGCTTGCAGACGCGCCAGGCGAAGCGCATGGCTTCAAGCTCCTCAGCAGTGGGCACGCGCTTGGTCACCACCTTGGCTTCCAGGTTGTCCAGACCCATCACTTCGTCGTCGCGCTTCACGGTCATGAGGCCGCCGGGAGCGGTGCGCACCATGGGCACCTTGCAGAACTCGCGCCAGGCATCCATATCGATGCGCATGATGCGGCAGTTCTTCTTCTTGGTGAGAATGGCGCGGGCCTCGGGCTCATAATCCGGAGCAATAATCACATCGGTAAAGATGGCGCCCACGATGCGGGCGAGAGCCTCGGTCATGGGGCGGTTCATCACGATAACGCCGCCGAAGGGAGCCTGCGTATCGGTCTGGTAGGCGCGCTTCCAGGCCTCGACGAGGTCTTCGTCGTCCTGACCGACACCACAGGGATTGGTGTGCTTCAGAATACCCACAGTGGGGCGGCGGAAGTTCATGATGAGAGAGGCGGCAGCATCCAGATCCAGCACGTTGGTGTAGGAAAGTTCCTTACCCTGCAGCTGGGTGAAGATGGAATCGAAGTTGCCGTAGAGCACGCTGGGCTGGTGGGGGTTATCGCCATAGCGCAGGGTCTGATTGAAGGGCAGAGACAGCGTGAAATTATTCTTTGTGCTACCCTCAGCACGGTGACCAAGATAGTTGGAGATAGCGGTATCGTAGGAGGAGGTGCGCATGAACACCTTCACAGCCAGCTTCTCGCGGGTCTTCAGCGTAGTGTTGCCCTGGTGGTTTTCCATTTCCTCCAGCACGGTATCGTAGTCGGCGGGGTCGGAAACCACGGTCACAGAGGCGTAATTCTTGGCAGCAGAGCGCAGCATGGACGGACCGCCGATATCAATCTTCTCAATAGCCTCGGCGAGAGTCACGCCCTCCTTGGCCACAGTCTCCTCAAAAGGATACAGATTCACACAAACCAGGTCAATGGTGGGGATATTGTTATCCTTGGCCTGCTGCTGGTGTTCCTCCAGGTCGCGGCGCTGCAGAAGACCGCCGTGCACCTTGGGGTGCAGAGTCTTCACGCGGCCATCAAAGAGCTCCGGCGCACCGGTGTAGTCGGAAATCTCCGTAACAGGCAGCCCGAGTTCCATGAGGTAGCGGCAGGTGCCGCCCGTGGAAATAAGCTGAACATTCTGGGCCACCAGGCCCTTGGCAAACTTATCAAGCCCGGTCTTGTCCGAAACGGAAAGCAGGGCACGCTGAATTCGTGTTGTCTCCATGATTAATTCTGGTTGCTCCGCGAATGCGGTGCCGCACGTTACAATGTTCCGGCGCAAAAAGCAAGTCCAAAATCAAATGCGCGCCCACAAACTCACAATTTTGCATGTTAGCAAAGCGAAATCTCATTGACTTCACCACGGTCTTGGGGCATAATGTACGCATCGAAACAACTTTCACCATGTCTTTCAACATCCAGAACGTAGTCGTCGGCGGGCAGGAGCCGTTCTTCCTGCTCGGGCCCTGCTCTCTTGAAAACGAGGCTTTTGCCTGGGAAATGGCCACGGCCATCAAGGAAATCTGCACCCGTCTGGGTGTGCAATTCATCTTCAAGGCCTCCTACGATAAGGCCAACCGCACCAGCGTGAAGAGCTTCCGTGGCCCCGGCATTGAGGAAGGCTGCCGCATTCTTTCCGAAATCGGCAAGGAGCTCGGTTGTCCGGTGGTGACCGACGTGCACACTGAGCAGCAGGCAGAATACGCTGCCCAGTTTGTGGATCTGCTGCAGGTGCCGGCATTCCTGAGCCGCCAGAGCGACCTGCTGGAAGCCTGTGCCAAGACCGGCCGCCCGGTGAACATCAAGAAAGGCCAGTTCCTCGCCCCGTGGGACTGCAAGAACATCTGCGAAAAGATGGAAGCCTTCGGCTGCGACAAGTATATGCTCTGCGAGCGCGGCACCTCTTTCGGTTACAACAACCTGGTGGTGGACATGCGCGGCATGTACTGGATGAAGAAGTTCGGCTGCCCCGTGGTGTTCGACGCCACTCACTCTGTGCAGCGCCCGGGTGGCCTGGGCGGAGCAACCGGCGGCGACCGCGAGCTGGCTCCTGTGCTGGCCAATGCCGCCATGACCATGGGCATCGACGGTGTATTCATGGAGGTACACAAGGACCCCGACCACGCCATGAGCGACGGCCCGAACCAGGTATACCTCAAGGACCTGGAAAAGATTCTCAGCAACCTCATGCTGGTGCGTAAAGCCTGCCAGCAGATGGCAACCCTCTGATGAGACGCCTACTGACAATTCTCAGTCTGTCCCTGCTACCCCTGCAGAGCCAGGGGCAGCAGGGAGCTGACGCTGTGGCGAACGATGAGTTCCCTGCCCTGCAGTTCCTTCCGGTAGGCACCGTGGTGGAGCAGATTTCCATTCCCCGCTACGATAATCACCGGGTAAGCGCGCTGCTCATGTCCGATCGTCTCATTATCAAAGACAAGAAGACGGTTGTGCTGGAGGAACTGAATGCTTCTCTGTACGGCAAGGACAAAAGCCAGACCGATGTGAGCACAGCCAGCGTTATCTACAGCTTTGCCACCAAAATGGCCCGAACCACCGGCGAAGCAAAAGTGAAGGACCCGAGATTTTCTGCGCAAGGCAAGGGCGTTGTCTTCAACACCACCACCAGCAAGGGATTTCTGCACGGGCCCGTGGTGACCACGGTCTCT
Organism: Akkermansia sp.; assembly: GCA_017937215.1. Taxonomy (GTDB): domain Bacteria; phylum Verrucomicrobiota; class Verrucomicrobiia; order Verrucomicrobiales; family Akkermansiaceae; genus Akkermansia. The sequence continues at coordinate 6,081 of JAGBDZ010000102.1, forward strand.
GCCAGTATGTTCAATGCTAAGAAGAGCGAAAAGAAATGATTAAAGCCGCCGTCATCACAACCCTGTGCATTCCCATGCTGTGTGCCGCTCAGGCCGTTGCATACGAGGCAGACCTCCAGGCGAGTCTTCAGCAGGCAGATGCCTGGCAGGCCAACCTGACCCAGGTAGACGCAGAGCTGGCCGAACTGGGAGTAGATATATCCGCCCCAGCCGGGCCCGCCGCACTGCCGGAGACCGAGGACACGGTAGCAGTGGCAGACCTGGGTCTGCTCTTTGACACGGCAAACTCCCGCATCATTTATCTTGGAAACGTGCGGCTGCGAGACGCGCGCGCCCACCTGAACGCGGCCGAACAACTGCATATTTACCTGCAAAGTCTCACCGACGGGCTCAAGTCCGACGCATCGGATGACAATCCCGATGAGCTTGAGAAAGCCGATGCACCGGATGCCGAGGAGGAAGCCGAATCCCAGGAACCGGCCGAACCGGTTGAGGTGCCCGGCCCCACCCCCGAAGAGACAAGCGCCGGTAATACACCGCAGACACCGGCAGTCATCGATACCAACAGCGCTATTGCGGATTCCAACAACAACGCCATCCTGCTGCACTCACCTGCCGGTGGCAAGGATATCCGCATGCAGCATGGCGGGAATGAGGTCCGCATCACGCCGGGGAGCAATGCCCCTGCCCGTCTTCTCGCAGACCCACAGGGCAACGTACTGATGGAAGGCCGCGCCATCAACATACGCCTGACGGATAAAGAGGGGAAGGTTTCTACTTTGCAGAAAGCTGAAGGTCTGCTCTACTACCACGCGGCCACCCATACACTTCATGCCCCGGGCAGTACCATTTTCACAAGTCCGGACGGTTCGCTCCGCTGCAGCAAGGCACTCAGTGTGGTGCTTCAGCCAGCCGAGCAGACAAAGCCGCAGAAAAGCGGATTCATGAGCCAGTTTACCGGCCTTCGCTTCGATGGCATTGCCACTGCAACGGCCCAGGGCCAGGTGGTGCTCAGCGGTGAGGCCCGCGAGGGTCGCCCGGCGGTACAGGCCGAAGGAGATACGCTTACCTACAATGGCCAGACCGGCGAATGTTCGCTGGAGGGCGGCAAGTGCCGCCTGTGTTACGGCGCGTACGACATTCACACCGACCAGGGAATCCACCTGCTGAGCAATGGCGACATCGAGCTCCGCGGTGCCGATATTTACGGCACGTATGAGCGAGAGAGCGACCAGCCGGGAGAGATGTTGAAAGGCAAATTCAAGGCGCACTCAACCGTCATCTTCCGAGCAGAGCTGGGCACAATTTCCTCAGAAAAGGGCATCCACGTCGCAGATAGTGAGGCTGACTTCAGCTGCACGGGGCCGGCTCACCTGGTGCTCAACCGGAAGGAAACCACCACCCACTCTGCGAAAAAGAATGGCATGCCGAACCTGGCAATCGCCAATTTCGGGGACGTGAAGCGAGCCCGCGCCACCGGCAATGTCATTGCGCACCGCTATGAACCCGGCACCGGCAAATGCGTGGGTGAGCTCAAGGCCGCCAGTGTCGAAAGCGATTTGGAAACCGGCGAAACTCTGCTGACCGGAGAACCCGGTGAGCCGCTGGTGGCGCATTACGAAGGCAGCAGCATAGTTGCCACCCCGGAAGCGGGACAGGCAGCCACCATGCAGCTGCTGGCCAACGGCGACCTGCTGCTCAGCGGCAACACGATTGACGCCCGAATGGTGAACACCGAGGGCACCACGACCGCCCGATGCAATAGCTATGTCCGGCTGATTCAGGCGGATGGGCGACTGGAAACAGGTAGTGCAACCGAATTGCACGCCCCCAAAGCCATCCTGACCACGAAGGGACACCTGCAAGCTAAGCTTGCTGCCAGCAAGAAGTCTGCCGATGCACCCCCCCGCAAAGCCAAGGGATTCACTAACTTCCGATTCGACTTCGACGGCATTGAAGAAGCCACGACTCAGGAAGGCTGCACCCTGCGCACAGAACAAGGTTCCATGCAGTGCACCGGCCCGGTTCGCATCGTGATGGATAACAGCGCCGATGCACAAAACTCCGATATGGGCGGCATTAAATACGCGACTGCAACCGGGAATGTGGCCATTGCCGGCAAGGACGGCTCGGGCCGTATGATGCGCGCCACCGGCGACAGGCTCACCATTGATTCCGCCACGGGAATGAAAGTGCTCAGCGGTAACCGGGTCACGGTGGGCGATGCGGACAACACCCATATCATCACCGGAGCAGATGCCGCCATCCGCATCGATGCCAGAAACAACGTAACCATGGTCGGCAGCAAGCACAAGACGCACGCCTCCAACGTGCGCCAGCAGCTGGAAGACTCGAACAATAAGAAGACCAAGAAATAATTATGGAAATTCTCCTCAAAGCAAACGGACTCTGCAAATCATACGGTGAACGCCAGGTGGTGAGCAACGTGAACATCACGGTGCACTCCGGCGAGATTGTGGGGCTGCTGGGTCCCAACGGCGCCGGCAAGACCACTTCCTTCTACATGGTGGCTGGTCTGGTGCGCCCTGATACCGGCACGGTCGACTTCTGCGGCAAGGATGTATCCGGGCTGCCGATGCACCTGCGCGCCCGCCTGGGCATGGGCTACCTGCCGCAGGAAGAATCCATCTTCCGAAAACTTTCGGTGAACGACAACCTGATGGCCATTCTCGAGACGCGCTCCGACCTCACCCGCAAGGAGAAGAAGGAGAAGTGCGACGAACTGCTGGAGCGTTTCAACATCACCCGTCTGCGCAAGAGCCAGTCCATCCAGCTTTCCGGTGGCGAGAAGCGCCGCCTGACTATTGCCCGTGCCCTGGCCGCCAATCCGAAGCTGCTCATGCTGGACGAACCTTTTGCCGGTGTGGACCCGATTGCCGTGCAGGACATCCAGCACATTGTGGCCTCACTGCGTGAGACCGATGGTCTTTCCATCCTCATCACCGACCACAACGTGCGCGAAACCCTGGGCATTGTAGACCGCGCCTATATTCTGTTCGAAGGCAAGGTCATCAAGGAAGGCAATGCAGAGGAAATTGCGAACGACCCCAAGACCCGCAAGATTTACCTCGGCGAGCAGTTCAAGATGTAAGCGGTGCCAGAATGGCACAAAGCTCTTCATATGAGGCCACACGCGAAAGCTGTGGCCTCATTGGCTTGGTACCGGGTATACCCTTGGCATAGGCCAGCAGGCGGGAACGCATGGCACGCATGGTGACCAGTTCATCGCCATAGTGCCGACTTTCCAGCGCCATGCGGGTATGGCGGAGCATGAAGGCAATACGCTCCTGCGGGGTGGGAGGTTCCGGAACAGCACCGGTGGTCAGATATTCCCTGGCCTGCCGGAACAACCAGGGGGCATTCATGGCGGCGCGGCCAATCATCACACCGGCAACGGCTGTTGTCTCGCGCACGCGCTGCACATCCTGAGGGGTACAGATATCACCATTGCCGATAACCGGGATGCTGACCAGGCGGGCGCAGCGGTCAATCATCTCCCAGTCCGCCTTGCCGCCATACTGCTGTGAACGCGTGCGGCCGTGAATAGCCAGAGCTTTCACTCCGGCATCCTCGAGGCGCTGCACAGCCTCGGGCGCGCAGATATGCTCCTGATCCCAGCCGATGCGGATTTTGACAGTTACCGGGCAATCATCCCCCAGCTCCTGCACCACCGCCGCGGCAATCCGCTGCAGCAGGGGCAAGTCTTTCAGCAGCGAGGAGCCACCATTCTTGCCCACCACCTTGGGGACAGGGCACCCGGCGTTGATATCCAGGAAATCCGGCTGCATGGCATCTACAATGATACGAGCGGCTGCCGCGCAATGCTCCGGCACAGAGCCGAAAATCTGCACACCCAGCGGGCGGTGCGCATCCTCAAACTCCACATAGCGGCGGTTGCGTTCCCACGCCTGAAGTACCCCTTCAGAGGAAACGAACTCTGTCACCATCACATCGGCCCCTTCTTCCTTGCAGAGCGTGCGGAAAATCGGGTCAGTTACCCCGGCCATCGGGGCCAGATAAAGCGGGAAGTTGCTGAAATCGGGGAGCGCCATATACCAGTTACCAAATCATCATTTCAACCCACTCCAGATAAGCCGCCACGAGTTCCGTGCCCCAGAAAAGCCAGATGCAGGCGGCCGCAATGAGTGCCGGCCCGAAAGGCATGGGAGTGCCGCGCCCGATACGGGCCACTATCGCTGCTCCGATGCCGATGAAACTGCCCCCCACCAGAGCAAAGACCACGCCCTGCCAACCACAGAGTGCGCCTATGGCCAGTGCCAGCCAGGCATCGCCGCTGCCCATGGCCTCCTTGCGGGAGCTATAGCCCCGGCAGGTGCCGCGCAGTTCATCGTGTTCCTCCAGTGAAAGGGTTGTGCCGTCCGGCAGGGTAAGGGAATCTACCGTGAACAGCAACTCCCCTGCCCCGGTTTCATGCGAACTCTCCGTGCCGGCCTGCAGGGTGAAGCGATTACTGGACTCCATGAACAAATCGCTCCACAGCAAGCGCTCGTTACCGATAAGCAGCTCCACATCCTCGCCATCCGCAGCCTGACGCAGCACCCACTCCTGCGGGGCATCGTAAGCCTGCTGTTTACGGCCGAAAAAGAACTTGCCGGCCAGCGCCACCAGGCGGAACAGCAGGAAGCCACCGAAAGCCCCGCTCAGGCTGCCCATGAGTCCCTGCAGCGGTTCCGTGCCCTCGCCGCAGAACCAGGGCGAAAGCAGGGAAACACCCACGCCCGCCCCCGCTGCAATCAGGGTGAGCGGGGGGAGCACCACCATCTGCTCCCAATCGATGCAGAAACAGGCCAGCATGGCCGCCATCCACACGCAGAGCAACACCTGCGTGATGATATCATCCGTACAGAAATACCAGGCAATAGCCGCGAAAAGCAGCGCGCACACCAGCTCCACCACGCAATAGCGAGCGGTATAGTGCCGGCCACAGCAAGCCGTGCGCCCACGCAGTATCAGATAACTGATGACCGGCAGATTCAGATACCAGGGAATCGGCGCCTTGCACTGCGGGCAGAATGAGCGGCGCGGCTCATTCACGCTCATTCCTCGAGGCATGCGGTAAATGACCACATTCAGAAACGAGCCCACACAGGCCCCGAACAGACCTAGAAACAACGGCTGCAACCACGGTGTGGTGGCCGTCACTTCCTGCGTGAATGTGTAAATTTCTTCCATATGGCTTACAAGTCAGAAGATACCACACTGTCACCACGCGGTCAAACCGGAAATCTGACACGCAAAAGGCCGGTGGATAAACCACCGGCCCGGAATAAAGAGTGATGAGACTGCGTTACTTGGTCTTCCAGCCGCCACCCAGCTGGGTGTAGAGGGTGGGCACGCAGGAAGCGTACTGGTAGCGGTAAGCAGCCAGCTGAGTCTGAGCGGGGAACAGGCTCTGCTGGGCGGTAAGCACCTCATAGTAGCTGGCGAGGCCCTGAGCATAGCGTGCCTTGGAGAGATTCACGCTTTCCTGAGAGGCGGCCACTGCCTGCTCCTGCTTCTTCATGATATCACGCAACTTGCTACGCTGCACCAGGGTGGTGGAGATTTCCGCCAGAGCGGAAAGCACAGCCTGCTCGTATTCAGCCTTGGCAGCCAGGAACGCATCGCGCTTCATCTGTTCATTGGCACGCAGCTGGCCGGCGTTGAACAGGGGGCCGGTCAGGTTAGCGCCGATGCCCCAGCCATCGTCTCCCTTGGCCATGCCATGGCGCAGGTTCGGCGTGGCAATGCCGGCCAGACCGGTCAGGCTGATGCTGGGGAAGTAGTTGGCGATAGCCACGCCGATTTCAGCATTGGCGGAGCGGAGATTCTGCTCTGCTGCGCGGATATCCGGGCGGCGGGCAATCACATCAGCCGGGATGCCGGCAGCCACTCCACTGGCGTTGGCAAATGCCATCATGTTGCCACCGCGGGCAATGGAACCGGGTGCACGACCGGCAAGCACGGAAAGCGTGTTCTCCAGCTCGGCAATCTGCATCTCCAGATTCGGGATCTGAGCCTCGGCGGCGTGCAGCGCATACTCAGCCGAGGAGGTCTGCAGACGGTCTGCCACGCCACCCTCGAGCTGATTCTCGAAAAGGGTGAGCGACTCGCGGTAGGAAGCCACCGCCTCGTGGGCAATCTTCAGCTGCTCATCCAGCATGATGAGGCGGAGATAACCATTCGCCACCTGCTTCATGAGGGAGATGCGCATGCTGTTCAGGCTTTCCTCAGCAGCCAGCGCCTGTGCCTCGGCGCTCTCCACGCCCTTACGGGTCTTGCCCCACAGGTCGAGCTCCCAGGAAGCGCTGAGACCGGCAGCTCCGGGAATCTTGGTATCATCTGCCATGGAAACAGTGGCAGGAGAACTGGCACCCTGGCTGGCCTGAGCCAGATACCCGATGGACGGGAACAGGGGAGCGCGGGCAACCGTGATATAGCGCTTGGCGGAATTCACGTTGTGCAGCATGGACTCCAGATCGCGGTTATTCGCGAAAACATCGTCCAGCAGCTTCTGCAGGTTGTCATCCTTGAGCACCTGCTGCCAGGGCAGATCTGCCATGGTGCTGCCGGCTACGCCAGGCCCGCGAAACTCAGCGGGCACCGGCATCTCAGGCGTGGACCACATGGGACCGAAAGAGCAGGACGCCACCAAACCGGCCACACCTGCAAGACTGAGAATCAAAGTGCGTTTCATGTTGATTGTATGATATCGAATTGCTTGAGTTTGTCAAGTGATTTTTATTGTATTATTCACCATCCTTATGCGCCGCCAAGTACTCGCGGGCGCCTACTTCATCCGGGTCTTCAGCGAGTGTGACCAGGTTGAACTTGATGCGGAAGAGGCGCATGATGAACACATAGGAACAGGGAATGAGGAACACGCCCACCACGGTGGCCACGGTCATACCGACAACCACTACGGTACCAATGGAGCAGCGAGCAAGCGCACCGGAGCCACTGGCCAGCATGAGCGGCACACAGCCCAGAATGAAGGCCAGAGAGGTCATCAGAATGGGGCGCAGACGCAAGCGGGCGGCCGAAAGTGTGGCGGTGAGCAGGTCCTTGCCGCGTTCCATCTCCAGGTTGGCAAATTCCACGATAAGAATGGCGTTCTTAGCCGCCAGGCCCACCAGCATCACCAGGCCCACCTGGGCATACAGGTTCAGCTCCAGTCCCATCCAGTACAGACCGGCATAGGCGCCCAGCACGGCAATAGGTACGGTGAGGAACACCGAGATAGGCAGGGTCCACTTCTCATACAGAGCCACGAGAATGAGGAAGGCGAACACCGAGGACATGGCGAAGATGGTGGCAAGACCGGTACTGTTGCGCACCTTGTTCTCCTGGAAGGACATATCCTGGTAGTCCATACCCACTTTGGAGGGGTCCATGGTTTCGGCATACACCGCCTCCATGGCTTCCATAAGCTGCTGGGTAGAGAAGCCGGGGCGCGGCATCACATTCAGCTTGGCGGAGTTGTAGATATTGTGGTGCATCACGAACTCGGTATCAGCAATATCCTTGATATTCACCAGAGCCGAGAGCGGCACACGCTCGCCATCCTGGTTGGTCACGAAGAAGCCGTCCATCTTGTCCAGGCTCACGCGGTCGGCACCCTGGGCCTGCATGTAGACCTGCCACTGCTGACCGAAGGCGTTGAAGAAGTTCACGAAGGCAGAACCATTGTAAGTAGCCAGCAGGTTGTTGGCAGCGGCGATTTCCACGCGGTGGAACTTGCACTTCTCTTTATCCAGCTCCACGAACTTCTGCGGAGTATCGGCCATCATCATGTCCATGCACATGGCCACCTCCGGGCGCTTGCGGGCAGCTTCCTCGAAGCGGAGCACCTGCTCGCGCAGGAACGGCACACCCTGACCTTCCAGGTCATTGAGCACCATAGTCACACCATTGGCCGTACCCACACCGGGAATAGCCGGCGGCATGAGCACCATGGCCATGCCGTCCAGAGCGGCAGCATGCAGACGGCCCTGAATGCGCTTCTGAACCTCAGCTGCAGTTTCGGGGCGGTCCTTCCAGTCCTTGAGCTCAATGAAGGCGATACAGGCACCGGGGGTCTGCACGCTGTTCAGAATATTGATACCCACCACCGTGGTCAGGTTCTTCACCGCAGGGTCAGAGAGCGCGTTCTCGAACTTCTTATTCTCCGAGTATGCCACCTGCATGGAGGTATCCGGCTTCATCACAAGAGCAGCCAGCAGGAAACCCTGGTCTTCGTCCGGCAGGAAGGCCTTGGGCACCATTTTCGACAAGGGCGCAATGGCGGCCCAGAAGAGCAGCAGCAGCGGCACGGAGATAACCAGCTTGCGGCACAGGCCGCCGCAGATCTTCACATACACATTCGCGGTGCAGTCATAGCACTTATTGAAGAGGTAGTAGAAGGGGCGGAAAATGCTGCGGTGCTGCTTGGTCGGCTTGAGCATGAGGGCGCACAAAGCCGGCGAAAGGGTAAGGGCGTTGAATGCCGAAATCAGCATGGACACGGCAATGGTGATGGCAAACTGCTTGAACAGCGTGCCGGTGATGCCTTCCAGCAGAAGCGAGGGCAGGAACACGGCAGCCAGCACCAGAGCAATGGCGATTACCGGGCCGCTCACCTCCTGCATGGCCGCAAAGGAAGCCATACGCGGGTTGAGCCCCTTGTCGATATGGTGCTGCACCGCTTCCACCACCACAATAGCGTCGTCCACCACGAGACCGATGGCCAGCACCATACCCAGCAGGGAGATGGTGTTCAGCGAGAAGCCCAGTAGCGGGAACACACAGAAGGTGGAAATAAGCGACACCGGCACGGCAATGAGCGGAATGAGGGTGGCGCGGAAGTTCTGCAGGAACATGAACACCACAAGAGCCACCAGCACCACAGCCTCGATGAAAGTGCGCTTGATTTCATCAATCGAGTAGCGCACAGCGGTGGTCGTATCCAGAGAAACAGCGCCGTTGATACCCTGGGGCATGATGGCCGCCTGCTTCTCGAAGGTCTTGCGCAGGCGGTCCACCGTCGCAATGGCGTTGGAACCGGGGGTCTGGAAAATCACCACAGCGGCAGAAACCTGGCGGTTCAGTCGACCGGTGGCAGAGTAGTTGGCAGAGCCCAGCTCCACTTTGGCAATATCCTTCAGGTAGATAATCTCATCGCCCACCTGGCGCACAATAATCTCCTCGAACTGCTCGGGGGAGCTCAGGCGCCCCTGAGTGCGGATGGAAATGGTCTTTTCCTGTCCATCAGGCACGGGGTCGGCACCCACCTTACCGCCGGGGTTGGTGGTATTCTGCGCCGCAATGGCTGCCCGCACCTCGCCGATGGAGATGTTGTAGTGGGTCATGATTTTGGTATCCAGCCAGATGCGGATAGCATAGCGGCCGGCACCATACACCGTCACCTCGCCCACGCCTTCCACACGCTTGAGCTCATCCACCATCTTCACCTGGGCGTAGTTGGCCAGGTCCACGGAGCTGTAGCTACCGTCCGGAGAGGTAAGCGAATAAATGATAAGGGGCAGACCGGGCTGCTGGCGGATAGTCACACCGGAGTTGAGCACTTCGGTAGGCACCTGGGACTGGGCCTGACCATAGCGCATGTTGGTGAATACCTGGTCCAGGTCCGGGTCGGTGTCCGGGTTGAACACCACCTGCAGAGAGTACACACCGTTGTTCGAGGAAACGGAGGTCATGTAATCCATGCCCTGCACACCGGAGATTTCACGCTCCAGCGGAGTACCCACGGAATCGGCCACAGACTGGGCATCGGCACCGGGGAACATGGCCATGAGCTGGATGGTGCGCGGCGTAATCTCCGGATACTGAGAAATCGGGAGATTCATGAGGCACACCATGCCCAGCAGCGTTGTCACCACGGCAATTACCGTGGCAATAACGGGATGTTTAATGAAAAACGGACTCATGGCGGGAGTTATTCTGCGTCGTTATCCGAAGTGATGGATTCCACCGTGGTGGTGGGCATCTCATAGATGAAGGGCTGGGGCACCACCGTGCCGAAACCACCCTGTGCACCGGCCTTACGCATGCCGGCATTGGCCAGGGCATACTGGGCAGCCATCTGACCGCCGCCCACGATAACCTGGGCATCTTCCACATTCTCGATACCGGCTTCCTTCAGAGTCTCTGCAATGGGCTTCACCGTGCCGGTCACCACCTGCATGAGCATGGGCACCGTGGTACCGTCGCCATTCGGCATATCCAGCACCAGCTCCTTACCCAGCTTCACATCGATACCCAGCGGGGTATTATCCGGAGCCACCACATAGATAAAACGGTGGTTCATGGACGAGATGAGTGCACGGGAAGGCACCAGCAGAGCATCCTTGATTTCGCCGGTCCTGGCGCTCACGCGCACAGCAGCACCGGTGCGCAGCTTCAGCTGCGGGTTCGGCACATAGCCCACAAACTTGACCGTGCCGGTAGACTGGCTGATTTCACTGTCCACAGCATGCACCGTGCCCTTGTGTTCGAACACGCTGCCATCCTCCAGAATGAGGTCAAACTCCTTCACCGGGCTCATCTTATCCGGCAGGTCATAGTATTCCTCACCCTTGGCCTGCTCGCTCATCTGGCGTGCCGGAACAGAGAAGTCCACGCGGATGGGATCAATGGAGGACATGCGGGTCATCACCACCTGACCGGCGGCCACAAAGTCACCCACGCTCACGTTGGAACGCGTGGCAAGCCCCTTGAACGGCGCACGGATAGTGCAGCGGTCCAGGTTCAGCTTGGCCATCTCCGTGGCGGCCTCAGCCTGGGCCACCTGGGCCTGGGCCATGACCAGGGCGGCCTCGCAGCGGCGCTTGGCGTGCTGGGCATCAGTAAACTGCTTATCGGATACAGAGCCGCTCTGCACCAGCGCGGAGAATCGCTCCAGGTCCTTCTGGGCCTGTTCATCGGCAACCTGGGCCTGGGCTACCAGGGCCTTGGAAACAGCCACATTGGCCAGAGCCTGGTCATAAGCGGCCTGGTAGGTCGCGGGGTCAATCCGGAAGAGCACCTCATCCTTCTCACACAGGGAGCCGTGCCAGTACACCTGCTCCAGCAGCTTGCCGGACACCTCAGGGCGAATGTCGGCCTGATCCACCCCGCGCAGGTGCCCGAACCAGGTGGAGGTCAGTTCCACCGTGCGCTTCTGCAGCGGCATCACCGTCACATTGATGGGAGCCATACCACGCTGGGCGGCCTGGGCGCCTGCGTTGTCCTTGCATGCCACCAGAGTGGTGCACGCCACCAGCCCGCCGAGGGCTATCATTACTATATTACTCGCTTTCATTGATGTTTTGTAAACGGAGCCGGCGGCTCCGTGGTTAAAGTGTTGTGGTAAATCCGTTCGAGCATGCTGCGCAGCCGTTCGGTTTCCTCCGGACTGAACCCGCTCATGAGCTGCTCTTCAAAATCGCGCATCGCTTCGCGCGCCTGGGCGTGCATGCGGTGAAATTCCTCAGTCAGGTAGGCATGCTTTACGCGCCGGTCGCTGCTGTCGAATGCAGTGCGCACGTAGCCTTTCTCCTCCAAACGCTGCAAAAGCCCCTTCACCGTAGTGTGGCTCACCCCCAGATAATGCTCAATATCTCGCTGCGATACTGCTCCTCCACCTCGACTCTCCAGGAACATGAGTAAACGACACTGCGGGGCCGTTACCCGCAGTGTTCCTACCCGCTGGGCAAATATCGCATCCGCCCGGTCCGCTACCATCTTCATAATGAAGGCCGGGTGCTTTGCTCTGGAAAAATCGCTCATCATTCACCTATTATGAAGCATGCTTCACATTCCCGCAGAAGTATACCAAAGGCTTCTGCCAAGTCAAGATTTTTGATGCGCTTTTTCTTAGCGAAATACGGGAAGCTTACTTAGCCTTGCGGAACCGCTCGCAAACGGAAACAAACGCCTCTCCATTGGCCATTGCATTCATCATCGCATCGCGTATTTCCAATGCCGCCGCCAGCGAAGCTTCGGCGTTTTCATATTCTCGGTCAGTGAAGTATCGGACGTAAGTCTCTTTCTGGCGCGTCATGCATAAACGCCACCCGCAGAATGTGTTGCGGGTTCCTTTCTTTCCATTGTAACGAGTAATGTAGCGGTGCATTTCCGTAGAAGCGTGTAAGCGGATTCTAGCACCAGCCAGGACAATGGTCAAGATTTATATTTGCAGCTTTCAACATTTTCGCATTTCAAGGACCATATTTTATTGACAATTTGTCAAATAACATGCATAATAGCTACGTATGACGAACACTCGTGAAGACACCGTTCCCTTGATAGACAAAATGCGAGCCATTACCGACCACATCAACCGCGCCGGTGTGGTGGCGATGACTGACTCGATGCGCAAGAAGCTGTCAAAACTGAGCGTTCGCCAGTGCGCCGTGCTGGCCAATATCCGCCGCTATGCGCTGGTGCACCCGGAAGGCATACCGATGAGCCAGCTGGCCGAGCGCGTGGGCATGTCGCCCTCAGCGGCCTCGCACATGATAGACAGCCTGATGAGCCAGGGGCTGGTGGAGCGCCACCAGAGCCCCACGGACCGCCGCGCGGTGCTGGTCACAATCGCCAAATCATTCATGGCCCCCACAGCCGCCATCGACAAAGCGCAGACAGCCGCCATTGAGGAGCTGCGAGCCCACCTCACGGTGGAGGAGAAAACCATCCACGTCCGGGTGATAGAAAAGCTCTACGCCGCCGTGCTGGAGCGCGAAGGGATATAAACCAGGTATTTAACAAGTCAGCGCATTGGTAGCCAGGCCCGCCAGTGCAGTTTCACGGTAGCCGGCAGAGAGAGCTCTGCCGGTTTCGTTCATGGTGGCAATCACGCTATCCAGGCTCACGAAGTGTGTGCCATCACCGCGCAGCGCCAGGCGGGCGGCATTAACCGCCTTCACCGCGCCGATGGCATTGCGCTCAATGCAGGGCACCTGCACCAGCCCGCAGACCGGGTCACAGGTGAGCCCCAGGTTATGCTCCATAGCAATTTCAGCCGCGTTGGCCACCTGCTCATTGGTTCCTCCCATGGCAGCTGTGAGCCCGGCCGCAGCCATGGAGCATGCCACGCCCACCTCACCCTGGCAGCCGACCTCGGCGCCGGAGATGGAAGCCTTTGCCCGGTAGAGCGAGCAAATGGCCGAAGCCGTGAGCAGGAATATCTCCACACCGTGCTCTCTGCCCACCGTAGCATCCTTACGCCCAAAGCGTTCATAATATCTCAGAACAGCTGGCAGTACACCCGCGCTTCCCATGGTCGGAGCCGTCACCACGCGACCGCCGGCGGCATTTTCCTCAGACACGGCAAAAGCCCACAGGTTAATCCAGTCAATGATGGTAAGGGCATCCTGCGTATTATCGCGGAACATCTCGGCCAGGCGACGGTAAATGCGCGGTGCGCGGCGGGGAAGTTTCAAGCCACCGGGCAGCACGCCCATGGTTTTCACACCGCGTTCAATGGCCTTGTCCATCGTCTGGTAAATCTTGCGGATACGGGAGCGCAGGGTCATGCCGGTGGGCAGAGCCATTTCATTGCAGCGCACCACAGCGGCTATGGTCATGTTCTCGCTCTTGCAGTGCTGGAGCAGCTCGGCGCAGGAATCAAAGGGATAAGGCACCGGCGGCGGCGGCTCCGGCAGTTGCTCCATCTCATCGCTGCGGCGGATAGCACCGCCACCTATGGAGAAATACACCTCATTGGCCAGCTCTGTCTCCCCTGCCCCATAGGCGCAGCAGCGCATGCCGTTGGCATGCTCCGGCAGGGTCACATCCTTCTGCAGCACTATATCGCGCATGGCGCTGAAGGTAATGGGATGCGTGCCATTCAAAAGCAACTTGCCTGTGGTGGCCAGTTCGGCAATGGCCGAGGTGGCCGACATCTCCATCTTCTCCGCATCCAGCCCCAGCAGTCCGTACACCACCGCGCCGGGCGTGCCGTGCCCCACCCCGGTGAGCGCCAGCGAGCCGTACAACCACACACGCACATGTTCCACCCGCTCCAGCAAGCCGCGCTCTGCCAGTTCGCGGGCAAAACGCGCCGCAGCCCTCATCGGCCCCATAGTGTGCGAACTCGACGGACCGATACCGATGGAAAACACATCGAAAAAGCTGGTGTACATGGCTGCACATTACACCCGAGGAGCTGCCAAGTCAAGCCACATATCAAGGTCTGAACCATAAAAAAACGCCCTGCGTTTGCAGGGCGTTCTGTCAGAAACAAAGGTTACTGGCAACTTAAAGGGCCTTCAGCTCCGCCACGGCGGCTTCGAGCGAGGCGACATCCTGGATGGAGATGACCTTGGCCTCCTTGCAGATGCGGCCCATCATGCCGGCGAGCGTGGTGCCGGGTCCCATCTCGATGAAGAGGCGCTCGCCCTTCTCGATGAGGTCCTGCATGCAGGCAGCCCAGCGCACAGAGCCGCACACCTGCTCGCCCAGCATGGCGCGCACATCATCCGGCCCGGTCACGGAGCGAGCCTCAAAGTTGCAGTACACCGGCACAGCGGGCGTGGTCATGGGAGTGGCCTCCAGCTCCGGGCGCAGCGCGGTCTGGGCGCTCTTCATGAAGCGGCTATGGTAAGCACCGGCCACGTTGAGCTTCTTCGCAATCTTGATACCGGCAGCCTTAGCTCCGGCCACGGCCTTATCCACCCCCTCCACAGAGCCGGAAACCACCGTCTGCCCGGGGCAGTTGTAGTTCGCCACGTCAATATCGCACTCAGCTGCCAGCTTGGCCACGGCTTCATCACTGCCGCCAATCATGGCCGCCATGGTGCTGGGGGCCGCCTGGCAGGCTTCCTCCATGAGAGCACCGCGCTTCTGCACCAATTTGAGACCGTCCTCCATGCTGAAGGTACCGGCAGCGGCGTGGGCGGTGAACTCGCCCAGGGAAAGACCGGCAGCAGCCACGGGTTCGATATCCACCAGGCTGCTGAGCACCTTGTAGATGGCCAGGCCATGCAGGTAGAGCGCCGGCTGGCAGTTGCAGGTGCGGGTCAGCTCTTCATCCGGGCCTTCAAACATGACCTTGGTAAGAGAATAGCCCAGCGCGGCATCCGCCGAGTCCATCATCTCGCGCGCAGCGGGGTATGCATCATAAAAATCCTTGCCCATGCCCACTTTCTGGGCACCCTGACCGGGGAAAAGTAATACTGCTTTCATAACGATATGGTAAGATAGGAAGCGCAATCTTTGCAGCTTTGCTGCCAAGCTAACCGAAAGCTCGAGTAAAGTCAAGCAAATTCTACCGCAACCATAGGTTTCCAGCGTCAGAAACGGGCACTGAATCAGGAAGATTTTTGTGCCATTCGTGAAATTCGGGTTGCCAAGGGGGGACTTTTAGTGTAGACTGTGGCGCTTTTTTGTGCCTGCAAAAAAGTTCAACCAAAAATAAAACAAACGAACATGAACCCCGAGATATTATTCTGGATAGTGCCGTTTGCATCCATCGTCGCGCTGGCTTTCGCAGCCAAGTTCTTCTTCGACATGAAGAAGGCCGACGAGGGCAACGACCGCATGAAGGAGATTGCGGGCTATGTGCGTGAAGGCGCCATGGCATACCTCAAGCAGCAGTACAAGATTGTTGCCATCTTCTTCGTCATCATCGCAGTGGTGTTCGGCATCATGGCCTTCTACGGTCTGCAGAACAACATTGTTCCCATCGCATTCCTGACTGGTGGTATCTTCTCCGGTCTGGCCGGCTTCATCGGCATGAAGACGGCTACGTACGCCTCCGGCCGTGTGGCCCAGGCCTGCCGCGATGAAAAGGACGGCCTCAACAAGGGCCTGCAGCTTGCCTTCCGTTCCGGCGCTGTGCTGGGTCTCACGGTGGTGGGCTTCGGTCTGCTCGATATCTCCGGCTGGTATCTGATTCTGGACAACACCGGTCTGGTGGCCGCCGAGGGCATCAGCCGTCTGACCCAGATTACCACCATCATGCTGACCTTCGGTATGGGTGCTTCCTTGCAGGCACTGTTCGCCCGTGTGGGCGGCGGCATCTACACCAAG
>JAGBDZ010000103.1 GCA_017937215.1 Akkermansia sp.
CTTCCAGCAGGGTGATGACGGTCTGGCCATCCACGATGGTGAGTTCAGCATCCGTTCCAATGATGTTGATGGTGAGAGCCGGGGTAGTTGTAGCTCTCTGATTCGTGTTGCCATCTCCCATCTGAAGTTCCTTGTTGAACAGAATGAACCGCTGACCGGCTTTCATGTTCGAGGCACCGTTGATGTTGAAGGTGACGGTGTTGATGGATTGCACCTTGTCCTTATCTGCTTCGACGATACTGGCATTTACATCCTTGACGTTGGCAGAAGCAGTACCTGTCAGAGAAATGACTGCCTTGTCGAGGTTTTCCTTTGTCAGGTTGAATGTCAAGGTGCATCCTCCATAGACGTTAAGTTCTGAATTAATGGTTATGCCTCCTGCGCTCGTAATGTTGGTGTCGGCGTAGATATCTAGCCGTTGGAAAGAAATACTAGACTTGTCATCAGTGAACAGATTTGCAAGTTTATTGGTGCATCCATTCTGTCTATCGGTCATGCTTCCGATATAGGTAATCTTGCTCTGGAACTCGACTCTCCCTCCGTCGGTGGCGGTGATAGTGGTGGTGCAATCGTTAATGGAATCGTATTTCCACCCATTTTTGTTGGTTCCACTATCGCAAAGGTAGGTGACTGTCAAACCTTGTTCGCCACGATGAGCGGTACTTTTGTCTCGTGAAGAGTTTGCATCGTACCACCCTTCATGGCATTCATTATCTCCTTTTTCCATCCATTTCCATTCGCCAGAGGCTCCTACATCATAGTGATGGATGGTGGAGACCGTAAGCTCGGTTTGTGTGAGTTTGGAGCCTTCGCCTGTCACGTTGATGTTGACTGTGGTATTGCCGTAGTAGTTGGCAACAAACTGTGTCGCAGATGAAACAACCTCTGCTCCATTACTGACGTTTATGTTTGCCGTATTGCCAGGGAAATAACCGAGAAGGGTTCTGTAATTGTAGTTAGTTCCGTTATTCGTCGATGCTAAATATACCTTTGTGCCTGCGTCCTTTGCATTAAGTGTACCGTTGAATATCCAGAAATTGTTATGGCCCCCTATGAGGGTGGAGCCGCCTTTTACAGTAAGATCGCCAAAACCGTCCCCGTAACTCACATATCCGAGAACCAGAGTAGCGCCAGCAGACATGTCCAGAGTAGAGCCATTGTCGACAATCAGACTGCCATTGCTGTTACTTGAACCGATGCAGATGTCGTGGGCCGCCTTTATCTTCGCATTATTGACGATGATTTCGGCATTGCTTCCAGCAACGTATATAGCATTACCATCAGCATCGGAACCAGTAATGTCAATCTCAGTTGTTGTTGAACCGTCACCTATTTGTTTCGTGCCTTCTGTAACAACTATTCCCTCGTCGATTGTTGTAGTGCCCGTGATGATTGCGGCATTTGCGCTGATACTGGTTGCCATGAGCGCAGAGAGTAGAATTTTAGGTAATTTTGTTTTCATGGTAAGATTAAATTCAGGTTAGGGACGGGGGAAATTCCCGCCGCGGTGGCTTTAATCTAACGCATTTTGAGTGCGATTACACTGCACAGTCTCTCTGTAAGTAGATGGCGCGGAATTCGGGGTGCTCTGAAAATCTGCAAGGAACCCGGATAGGGACAGAAATGTCATACTGTTTAAGAAATAGCGCATTTTTACCTGTACATCGCACTCAAAATGCGATGTACAGTGGGGGCTGGGTGAAAAAATGGGGTAGAGGGGGTGTTGTGAAGGGATTTTTTGCAAAACTGCGACAAAAAACTTGACAGGAAGGTGCAATTGCTGTATCTTGCTCCCCCGTTCCCGGACAACATATCAACAACGAAAGAAAAATCATGCGTTCCGTATCTGTACGTAAAGGAGAACCGATCGACCGCGCTCTGAAGCGCCTTAAGACCAAGCTCGACACCGAGGGTATCCTCGAGGAGATGCGCCGTCGTCGCGCATTTGAGAGCCCCATGGATGAGAAGCGCCGCAAGGCTCGTTCCGCCAGCAAGCGCAACAAGGTGAAGTGGCACTTCACCAACAAGGAGGAGATTCCGGCTGCTGCCGTGACCCCCGCTGTTGAGGCCTAAAACCCATTGTTCGGGAAAGATTTCTGAAAAAAAGGACAAGCCGGAAGGTTTGTCCTTTTTTTGTGTTGTGCTGGATATGAAGCTGTGTATTAATGCTGCAGCATGGCGGCCACGCAGCGGCTGGCGACTTCCTGCCAGGTGGGGTAGGTGGGCAGGTTGCTCATATCCGGGGCGTCGTAGGCTGCGTTCAGGCAGGTGATGAAGCCGGCCTCATCTGCATTATCAAAGGTGAAGCGGGTGGGAATATTCTCGCAGATGGGGGGCAGGGCGCTGGCAACGCAGGGTACGCCGCTGCGCAGGCATTCCACCGGAGGCATGCCGAAGCCTTCGTAATCGGAGAAGTAGATGGCGCAGCGGCAGGTCTGCTGCTGGAGCTGCTGCAACTCGGCAAAGGGAAGGCGGCCATGCTGCACCCAGTGCGGACCGGGCAGGGTGAGCCCCTGCGGCAATGCGCCGATGAGGTGGATGCGGATGCCGGCGGCGTCTGCCCGCTGCTGCAACCAGCTTTCCACTCGGGCAATGCCCAGGGTGGTGAGCTTGTGCGGGTAGGGAGAGGCGTAGAAGAGGAGGTCGCGCCCGCAGGCGGGTGAGTAGGGCCGCGGCTCATCATCGAAGCCGATTCCTGCCACCGCGGTGCGGCACCCGGGGCAGTAGTGCTCATAGCGGCTCTTGTTGAATTGCGTGGAGGTGAGCACCAGATCGGCCACCTGCAGGCAGCGCAGCCCCAGCGCGCGGAAGTATATGAGCTCGTGCCGGGGGAAGGGGGAGTCGTCTGCGCCGTGGCGCTGCTCGTAGTATTCCCAGTTGACGTCGTGCAGGTAGCAGGCCAGTTTTGTGTTGCCCAGCGCCGGGAAGAAGGGCGGAAATCCTTTGGGCAGGATGGCCCAGTCCGGCGCAATGCTGCGGATGGCGGCGCATACGCCGACCTGGTCCCACCAGACGCGACCGAAGCGGCGCGGAACCGGTTTATCTGCCAGGTGCAGGTGCACATGAGGCGGCAACCCGGCAAAGTGGGCCGCGCATTCGGCATTGCCGAGGATGTGCAGTTCTGTAACGCCCGGGACATGCATGAGCCCCCTCGCCAAGCCCATGGATACATTGAAGATGCCTACCGATTTGGTGGCGGCAAAACTCTGGTCTGTAAGCGAGAGAAGCAGTTTCATACCTGTGTGCGCACTCTGGCATACTTCGCGTTTGCTGTCAAGTTTTTTCAGCTGTGTGCTTGCGGGAGCGCACCCTATCTGGTATGATGCGGCTCATGGCAGAAAAGCAACCCAGCTTGCGATTGTCGGAGAGTTGGCCCGGGCGCGCCGCCGGGTGGCTGCTGGCCGCTCTGTGGATATTTTCCATGTCGGGGGTGGATGCTCACGCGTTCAGCGCGTTCCCTGCCTGCGTGGTCCTGGGAGTGGTGCTTCTGCTGGCAATCGGCGCTATGCTGGCCGGAAAGCGCCTGGTGCGCATGAGTGCGCTCGGCTGGTTTTCGCTGGCGGCTGGTGGGTATTTCCTGCTGCGTTGCCTGCATAGTTACTCAGTGGTGGATTCCTGGGCAGAGGCACCCCGGATTCTGGGGGCTTTTGTTTACTATGTGGCGGGTGTGTATGCGGCGCAGAATAAGAATCCGGGCAGGATTGTCGGTGTGCTGTCTGCGGCTCTGCTGCTCAATATGCTGGCAATGTGGGCGGTGAGGCAGCCATGGTTCTGCCTGGAGTGGACCGGACGCGCGGCGTTCACGCCGGAAGGTGCCAATTCCTTGCCGACTTCGCTATTCATCTACAAGAATTTTGCCGGGGTGTTTTTCTGCGTGGGTGGCTGTGTACTGGGCGCCTGGGCGTGGTGGATGCAGCGGGGTGTGCCTCGCGCAGCCTGTTTGTTAGTTGCCGCGGGGGCGTTTTTGAGCTCGCTGATGTGCGGAACTCGTGCGGTGTATCTGGTGCTGTCGCTTTCTCTGGTGGTGCTCTGGTTTATCCGCGTGTTACACCGGGTGTTCCATGACCAGCGGATTGGTGCGGCCAATGTGGCGCTTGGTATCTGTTTGTTTGCCGGAATCCTGATTGCGGTGGCCGATTTTCTTTTCGGCCACCAGTTGGCCGAGGTGGTAACCGGGGCGGATTCTCACCTGCGCTTCCTGATCTGGGCTGCAGTGTGCGAAGTGCTGCCTGATGCGCCGCTCTGGGGCTACGGTGCCCAGGCTGCCACGTGGGAGCTGGTGCCCTATTACAATGAGTGGCAGTTGCCGAATTACGTGCACAATGAGTACCTGCAGACGTGGGCTGATTATGGCCTGCTCGGGCTGGCACTGGTGCTTCTAGTTTTGTTGCTGCATGTGGTGCAGGGGGTGCGCTGCCTGATTGCAGAGGGCGGTTCGCCGACTCGCCAGTATCTGGCGGGGGGCGCCTTGCTGGTGCTGGTGGCCGTGGCAGTGTACGCCATGGCGGACTTCCCCTGGCATTCATTTGCGCTGGTGGCTATGTGCGCTTTCTGCTGTGGTGTGCTGGCTTCACCATATTGCAGCCGGCAGCAGCCCTGGTTCAGCCGCCGGCAGTGGCAGGATGCAGGGCAGGCGCCCATGGTGGCGGTTCGCGCGCAGAAATGGCCCGGAAGAGCTCTGCTGGTGTTGCTTTCAGTGGTGCTGCTGGCGCTTTCTGCCTGGTTGGGGCGCACCTTGCAACCCGCCTGGAGTGCGCAGTGGAAGTACAATGAATTGAGCTGTGGCAGCGGCGATGGCTCTGCCATGGAGCGGCGCGCCCTGATTGCGGAACTGCTGCCACTGTATCCCAGCCCGGCCTTGATGGATACTTATTTCCTGTTTCCGCAGAACGGTGTGTCACCGGTGGAACGAGAACGCTTGCTGCGGATAGCCCTGGCGGCAAATCCACGGCAGCTTTTCACCCTGACGATGCTGGTGGATACCCTGGGGGCGCAGAATAAGTACGCCGAAGCTGAGCAGCTCATGCGCGAACACTTTGTGGGCGATGCCATGCCCGGTACCATGCTTTGCAACTGGCCCTCTTATTATGCGTACAATCTCTTGCTCTGGGGACGCTTCGAAATGCAGCAGGGCAACCATGGCAGGGCGCTTTCCCTGCTGGATTATGCCTTGAGCATGCACGCCAGAAATTACATCTCATTCGGAGTGCCCTATCGTGGTGGTGAGCAACCATGGAAACAGCATGGCGGTGTGAAACCCGGCTGCCACAAGCTGATTGAAACTGCTCGCGCTGATTTGCGCCTGCTGCGGCTCATCGGTACCCAGGCAGATGATTCCTGGATGCTTCCCATGACTCCGGGGGGCAGGAGTGCCTTGTATCGCTCCTTGGTGAAGAAGATGCGCTGATTCGCATCCCCGAAGGCTGAAAAATGAAAAAAATAGCGACTGCAAGTGTTTTCCGCTTGCAAAAGCAGAAAAAAAATGCAATATAAGAAGAAATCCGCTTTGGCGGCACCAGACTTTACTGACGTTATGAGCACTCCTCCTCTTCCTCCGACTCCTCCGCGCCCGGTTCCTCCGACGGCTCCCCGTCCTGCAGCACCTGTAGCTCCCTCTGCTCCCGTGCCTCCTCGTCCCGCAGCTCCCGCTGCCCCGACGGCTCCCATTCCCCCGCGTCCGGTGGCTCCTGGTGCCCCTGTGCCCCCGACAGCCCCCCGCGCCGCATCCACTGTGCCGCTGGCTCCCGCTGCTCCGGCTCGTCCTGTGCCCCCCACGGCACCGCGCATGACCCCGACTATGCCGCTGCAGGTGCCCACCCGCCCCGCAGTGCCCGGCGCTCCCGCCGCTCCTGCCGCTCCCAAGCCGGCCGCTCCTGCGGCTCCCGCTGCCCCGGCTGCTCCCAAGCCCGCAGCTCCCGCTGCTCCGGTGGCTACCGCTCCCATCCCCGCTGCTCCCGCTGCTCCCGCTGCTCCCGCTACGCCGGCTGCTACGCAGACGGCTACGGCCCCGGCCCCGACGGCTACTGCTCCGCTGCCCAAGTCCCCCACCAAGCCGATGAAGCCCGGCATGAAGGCCGGTTCCAAGGCTGGTGCAGCCAAGCCCGGCGCCAAGAGCAAGAAGCAGGCTGCTGAAATCATCGAGGAAGATGAGCCGAAGCCCACGCACCCCACGGTGCTGGTGGTGACCGTGATTGCCCTTCTGGCTGTTCTCTTCCTGTGCTACCAGCAGTACAGCGTCGATACCACTTTCGGCCGTGTTTCCGAACCCACCTTCGGCTGGCCTTCTGATGGCTCTTCCGATAGCGGCGATCTCGCTGCCGATGAGGAGGACGCCACTGAAGAAGAAGCTGCCGAGGATGAAGGTGGCGAAGAAGAGGGTGGCGAAGAGGAAGAAGCTTCCGACGAAGAAGAATAATTTTTCAACGGAAGAGCCCCTCCGGGCATCTCACCCCTCACCATGGCATTACAGATTACTGACAGCGATTTCGTAACGGAGGTGCTCGAAAGCCCCGTCCCTGTGCTGGTAGATTTCTGGGCTCCCTGGTGTGGTCCGTGCAAGATGATTTCACCTGTGGTGGATCAGATTGCGGTGGAGCTCGCCGGGCAGGCCAAGGTCTGCAAGGTGAATGTGGATGATGATGCAACCCGCGAGCTCTGCGCCCGCTTCGATATCCGTTCCATTCCTACGCTCATGTTCTTCCGCGGCGGGAAATTGGTGGATACGGTGGTAGGCGCCACCTCCAAGGAAAACCTGGTGGCTCGACTGCGAGCCTGCATGTAACGCACGAACCACCGCATGAATATCTGAAAAAGCAGCACCGCCGGTGGCCACGCCCCTGGCGGTGCTTTTTACCCCTCACAACTAACATAACATAAAATACTATGGCACTCAAAGAAGTAACAGAGAGCACATTTGATGCAGAGGTCCTTCAGTCCCCCGTTCCGGTGCTGGTGGATTTCTGGGCAACCTGGTGTGGTACTTGCAAGATGATGATGCCCGCCGTGGAGCAGGCCGCCACCGCCCTTGGCGCTGAAGCCAAGCTGGTCAAGGTGGATGCCGGCCAGCCTGCCGGCCAGGCCATTGCTGTGCGCTATGGCGTGCGTTCCCTGCCGACCTTCATCATTTTCAAGGGTGGTGAAGTGGTGAACACCATCACCGGCATGACCACCAAGGATAAGCTCATCGCTGCCATCAAGGCTGCCTGATAGCACCCGCCTCCTTTTTCGGCAAAAACGGAACACTGCGGTTTCCCCGCAGTGTTCTTTTTTATGCTCGAAGGCACTGGATTGGCACAGATTTCTTGCCTTGCAGCGGGCTGCGTGGTATGATTCGGGGCAGAAAGTGACACCCAGCCATGTATATTCAGGACCAGTTACAGGAAATTAAGGCAAATATCGCGGCGGCAGAGAAGCGCGCCGGCCGCCCGGCGGGCAGCGTGAAACTGCTGGCTGTGAGCAAAACCTTCCCGGTGGAGGATATCATGCAGGCCTATGCGGACGGTCAGCGCCTTTTCGGCGAGAATCGCCTGCAGGAGGCCATGAGCAAAATGCCTGAGATGCCCCGCGATTGCGAGTGGCACCTCATCGGCCCCTTGCAGCGCAACAAGGTGCGCAAGGCACTGGAGCAGGGCTTCGGCTTGCTTCAGGCCGTGGATTCGCTGCGCCTGGCGGAGGCGGTGTCGCGCATTGCCGGTGAACTGGGCTGCGTGGGGCGCATCCTGCTTGAGGTGAATGTGGATGGCGAGGAAAGCAAGCATGGGTTTACGCCGCAGGAACTCCGGGAGCTCTGGCCTCAACTGGTAGCTCTTCCGCATCTTGAAATCCGCGGGTTGATGTGCATACCAGCCCCCACGGAGGACCCGGAGGGCGCCCGCCCGGCATTCCGTACCTTGCGTGCTCTGGCTGAGACGCTGCGAGCCTGCGGCCCCTTGCCTCTGCCGGAGCTTTCCATGGGCATGAGCCACGACTATGCCGTGGCGGTGGAGGAGGGCGCTACCATCGTGCGTGTGGGCTCTGCCATTTTCGGCAAGCGTGACTACTCGCAGACCTGAAAATGCACCTTGATTGAATACAAAGAAACCGCCAGCCTCGCATGGGACTGGCGGTTTGAGTATTTCTTCGAGCGTTCAATCAGAATTGAGCGCCGATACCGGCGGTGATGATGTGCTGGTTGGCGTTGATGCCCAGGTCATCGCTGATGAAAGTGCGGTTGAACTCGTAGCCTACCTTGAGATAGATGCGGTCGCTGCACATAATCTTGATACCAGCGCCCACACCCATGGTGAAGCCGTTGAAGTCCTCGTCAACAATCTCGATGCCATGCACCTTTGCCTTGTAGTTACCGGTGGCCCAGCCGGCCTTGGCGCCAAGGTCAAGGTAGACGGAGTCTGTGATGCCCAGGTTCAGGTCGTATCCGGCCGTTACAGGAAGCATCCACATTTCCTCGTTAATCTTATGCCCTGCGAACTTGGTGCTGTCGTCACCGAACTCGCCGGCCACATTCAGGCTGAACTGGTGCAGAACGGCACCGTCACCTGCGCTGTAAAGGCAGAAACTGCCGCGCACACCCCAGGCATCCGGCACGTCGTGCTCGCCAATGGCGTACAGACCTTCCACGTTGTAGGTGGGCTGCCAGTCAGAGGGAGTCAGAGCACCCGGCTGATAGGGCGGCAGAACATAACCTGCGGCAGAGGCGGAACCGGTAAGAGCGGTAAGAATTGAGAGAATGGAAAGTACTTTTTTCATAGCAATTTATTTTCTACCATAATTCTCAAGCTTTTTCAAGGAAAATTGGAGTAAAATACGTCCAAACCCACATGTGCCCCAAAGATTTTGTCAGCAATAGAAAGATCAACACCTTTTTTGAAGAAGCCTCCCCTCTGCGCGATAAATTGGAATTTGTCGGGCTGAAAGCCCGAGGAATTCTGAGCCCGTCAGGGCGACATACCCATAGCGAGTGGTGAAGCGCGACACGCGTCAGCGTGGCGGGCGGAACCACTCGTACAACCCAAAAAGATACCGGAACCCCGACGCAGGTCGGGGTGACAGAAAGCGATGCAATATATTAAGGCCTCACTTTCTGCCGCCCACTCCTGACGTCGGGGCTCTGATTGTTCTTTTCGTTTACGAGGGGTTCCGCCGCTGCGCGGCTCCACCGCCTCGCTATGGATATGCCGCCCGCTCCGCGGGCTCAAATAGACGC